>JADJVE010000007.1 GCA_016716715.1 Acidobacteriota bacterium
CGAAGCCGCTCGGCGATTTCCGCGTCTTCAAGGTTCGGAAGGACGTGACCCGGTCGGCGCGCTCGGGCCAGCCCCACGACTTCTTCGTCCTCGAGTGCTCCGACTGGGCGAACGTCATCGCGCTCACCGATTCTCGTGAAGTCGTCCTCGTCCGGCAGTTTCGCGCCGGGACTCGCTCGGTCACGCTCGAGATCCCGGGCGGGAGCGTCGAGAAGGGGGAGACCGCGGCCGCGGCCGTCCGCCGCGAGCTGCGCGAGGAGACGGGCTACGCGGCGCGAGCGTGGAAGCGCATCGGCGTCGTCCACCCGAACCCCGCGATCCAGGGGAACCGCTGCTTCACGTACCTCGCGACGGGCTGCCGCAGCGTCGGCGACCTCATGCCGGACGAGGGCGAGGACCTCGCGGTGGAGCTCGTCCCGCTGCGGAAGATCCCGGGCCTCATCCGGAAGGGCCGCATCACGCACTCACTGGTGATCGCGGCGTTTCACTTTCTTTCCCTTCGCTGAGACTTCGCGGTCCGGGACGGTGACGGGCCCGGACCCGTCCAACGCGAATGCGACGCGCGCGAGGCGGGTTGGGGTCTCGGCCTCCAGCCACGTCACGGCCCGGCGGTCCCGCGTGAGGGCGAGGGAGCCCGGCACGGGCAGCAGTGGCGAGTGGAGGATGCGGCGCGTCACGGCCGCCTTCGGCGCGTCGGGCCGCGACGTGACGACGAGGGCGAGGTCGCCAATCTGTCCCTCGATGCGCACGACTGCGGCCCCCGGCCCCTGAGAGAGCCAGACTTCCTGCGGGAACGGAGCGGCGCCGGAGCCGCGCAGGCGCCGCACGGCTTTCGCCGCCTCCCGAAGGCGCCGGGCCTTGGCCGGGTCGGGCTCGAGCGCCTCGAGCCGTTGGCTCGCGTCCGTCAGCCGGCGGTCGAGCGCCGTCAGGTCCTCCATCTTCCCGGCCGCGAGGAGGAGGCGCGCGAGATCGGGAGCCGCGCGTTCCAGGCGGCGCGACACGCCCTCGGCGACCCGTGCGGACTGGACGGATTCCGCGAACGTCAGCCAGGCGACGGCTTCCTCCCACTTCGCGATCAACGTGACGCCGGGCAGCGGAAAGCGCGCCCGCAGGGCGCCGGCCAGCGCGCGCTCGCGGAGGTCGAGGAGCGGCCCGGAGGCGTCGGCGGGGATGTCGCCGAGCGCCCGGCGGAAGGCCTCGCCGTCGTAGACCCGGATCTTCCTGCCGAGCTTCGGGTCAAACGGCGCCGTGAACCCGACGCCTTCGGGCGCCGAACCCGGCCGCGGCGCGAGGCGTTCGGCCGTTTCGCCGAGGAGGACCTCCGCGCCCGGGTCGGGCGTCCCGTCGGCCCGCAGCCGCCCCGCGCCCCGCGCCAAGAGCGCCGCCGCGAGCGGCAGCCGGGTGTCGTCGGCCGCGAGGTAGCGGCCGACGACGACGAGATTGCGCCCTCCGTCCGGGCCTGTGAAGAGATCCTCGCCGGCCGCGAGAAGGCGTGCTGAGGCCAGCGCGGCGAGGAGAGGCAGCAGGAAACGGCGGCGGCGCGACATGGCGGCCTCAGTCCGCCCGCTTTGCGAGCGCCGACTGGCCGTTTGCCACCCGCTTGCCGGCCTCCTTGCCGAGGATGTCGGCCGTGAGGTTCGGCATCACGATGACCTGCACCTTGTCGCCGAGCTTCTCGGCGAGCGTCTTGTTGACCCACGTCGGGTTCTTCTCGATGAGCTCGACCTCGCGCTTGAGGTTCTCGAATTGCGCGAGCGAGGTCTGCCGGATGGCGAAGGCTTCCGCCTCCGAGAGCGTGCGGCGGCGCGAGGCTTCGGCCTCCGTCTGGATCTTCATCGTCTGCGCGGCCGATTCCGCCTCGCGCAGGCGGCGCGCCTTCTGCGCGTCGGCCTCGAGCTCCTGCTGCTTGATCGCCTTCTCCTTGAGCGGGAGGATGTACGTCATCGCGTCGGACTCGGCCTTGGCCTCGATGAGCCGGCGGTTCGCGGCGGCTTCGGCCTCCTTGTCCGAGCGCGCCTTGCGCGCTTCGGCCTCGAGGCGCTGCTGCTCGACCTCCTGCTTCTTGAACCGGAGGTTCGCCTCGGTGCGCTCGACGAGCTGCGACTGCTCGAGGAGCGCGAGGCGCCCGCGCTCGAACTCCACGGGAAGCTTGAGGTCCCCGACGAGTACGTCCTTGAGGATGATCCCGGCCTCGGCGAGGCGCTCGCCGGCCAGCTTCGTGGCCCGGGCGGCGAGCTCCTCCCGCTTGCTGGCGAGAAGCGACGGGGCGTCGTACTCGGGCGCGAGGGAGCGGAACGCGGACGCGAGAACCGGCCCGACGACCTCGGCCCCCGGGTTCGCGGGCAGGCCTGCCCAGCGCGCGAGAAGCTGGTTGCGGTCGAGCGCCCAGCGCGCCTGGATCACGAGCCCGACCGCGAAGCCGTCCCGCGTCGGGACGGTGAAGGTGGCCGAGGACCCGGAGAGGAGCTGGTCCGAGACGCGCATGCGCGTCAGCACGTAGAACGCTCGCGGCAGGAAATGGCTGCCCGGCGCCACGATCCTGGTCCCGCCCGTGAACTTGCTCACGACGAGGCCCGCCTCGCCGGGGGCGACGGACTGGAAGCTGCGCTCGGTCCAGCGCGCGCCGGACCAGACGGCGAGGACGAGCGCCGCGCCGAAAAGCAGCGGGCGCGCCGGCAGGCGCCGGATCCAGAGAAGGAAGAGGGGGAGAGGAGGCTCTGAAGGGTTCGGAGGGTTCGGAGAGTCGGGAGGATCTCGAGGGTCGGGAGGATTCTGGAAGATGTCGCTCATGTCGTCTCCTTCGCGGCGGGGAGCCGCATGTGAAGGAGCAATCCACGAAAGGTGCCAACGAACGAACGCGCTCCGGCGTGCCCCAGCCGCTGCGGCTTATATTCCTATTCGCAGAAATCTTCTCCGAATCGCATAATGTGATTGCGCCGAGGCCCGCGTGGGCAGGGCGGGACGAGGCGGCACGCGTCGTGAAATGGGCGAGGGCAGGCGCGAGAACACCCCGCGCCGGGAGGTTCACATGGTCCGCCGCTACGTCGCCCCGATCCTCAGGCTCCTCGCGTTCCTCGGACTGCTCGCGTCCCCGCTCCTCCTCGCCGCGATCGCGCGCGCCGAGGGCGCGGAAGCGGCCGCTCTCAAGGGCACGCGCCTCGTGGCCCTGCGCTCGGTCGTCCTCGCGGACCGCCCGGACGACCGCGTCGCCCGCGGCGGGCGCGTCGCGGCCAGCGCTCCCGCGACGCTCCTCGAGCGCGTCGGCGGCAAGGTGCTCGTGACGTCACCGGGCTGGGGAGGCTCCGTCGCCGTGAAAGGCTGGGCAGACGCTTCGGCGTTCTTCGTCCTCGACGATCCCCAGACGAAGGCCGAGGATCTCGTCCGGAACGCGCGCCTCCTCCTCGACTCGCGCGACCGGCCGGTCCTCGCTGCGGCCTACCTGGGCGAAGCCGTGCGGCGTGAGCCGGCCAACGCCGACGCCTGGGAGTTGCTCGGCCACGCCGGCGAGCTGCTCGCGCAGGGCGCCCGCCGCTCCGAGGACGGCCGCGCGCCGTCGTCGATCCTCGTGGCCGGTCTGTGGAACCTGAACGTCGTCTCCGCCGGCGACGGCGCCACGTTCCGCTACGACGGCGAGGCCTACCGCCGGGCCATGGCTCTCGCGCCTCCGGCCGATCTGGCCGAGCGGGTGCGCCTGCGCCTCCTGACGGCGTGCGGCTCGATCGCGGACGCGCGCGGCGTCTTCGACCCGAAGGCGGCCTCGCGGCGCGAGAAGGACCTCGGGGAGTTCCTGGCGTCGTTCCCGGCCTCACTCCGCCGGACGGCGCTGCAGCTCGAGCGTGCGCGGCTTCTGACGTCACTCGCCGAAACCGCGATCCGGACGGGCGACTCGGAGAACTTTCCTCTCTACCGCGACGCGGCCATCGAATCCGCATCGGAGGTCTCCTCGACGGCGACGGACGCCTCGCGCCGCCGCGCCGCCGACCGTCTCGTCGCGCGCCTCACGAAGTCGCTCCCGAAGCGGGTCGTCTCCGAGAAGCCCGTCGTTTCGGCGGGCGGCCTGAGGGCGCAGTTCGTCTCGAAGGGCGGCGCGACGCTCCTCGTCGTGACGAGGCCGGACGGGAAGGACGCGATCCAGCCGTTCACGGTCGTGGGCGCCGATCCGGCGAGCCTCACGTTCGACTCCTCGGGCAGGAGGCTCGTGTGGGACGAGGCGCCGGTCTCCGGCCGCCGCCGGACGCGCCTGCTCGACCTCGCCCGCGCCAAGGTGTTCGACCCGGCCGCGGCCGCCGAGCCGGAGATCCTCGCGACGGGCGGGGCGAGCGCGCCGGACGCCGGAAACGCGGATCGCTACACGACGTCGCTCGGCTTCTCGCCGGACGGCCGGCTGCTCCTCGTCGTCTGCGAGGGATTCACCCCTGACGGCACGCGCATCCCGAAGCGCCACGTTCTCTGCGACGTGGAGGGCGGCAGGCGGCCCGTCTTCGTGGACCGGCCGTTCTCGGCGCCCGGCGTCGTGGACTGGTCGCGGCTCGCGCAGATGGGCGATCGGCTGAGCGGATAATCCGGGACGATGACGAAATCGCACGAGGTCGAGGACCGGAGGCTGCGGCGCAAGACCGCAGCCTTTCGGTTGAAGCACGACGTGGGGAAGGCGCTCCGGTGGAGCGCTCCGGAGGAACGAGAGACGGATCCCACGGCGCTGCGCGCGCGCCTCGCCGCCGACCTCCTGTCCCCTGCGAGCGGTGGCGCCGCGCAGAGGGACGTCGTGAAGAGTTTCTTCGAGTGGAAGAGGGAAGAGGGTGCGATGTTCGATTCGAGTGACGCCGACCTGCAGGCGCTGGAGGTTGCGATGACGACCGTCGCGCGCCTCGCTCCGGACCTTCTTCCACTCAGAGAAATCTCCTTCTCCTCTCTTCAGTCCCTGGATTCAGCGTGCCTCGAGGCGTCGCGGGCCTGTACGGCGTTCTACCGGCGAGTTGCCGTGGAGGAGGGGCCGGAGGTCCTGCGGCCGCTCGGCGGCCTCGGGGGCGGATCGTGAAGGGCGGGCTGCGGCTCCTCGTCGTCGACGACCAGCCCCGCACGGCGGAGCTGTTCCGAAAGTTCGCGCCGGACCTCGTCCTCGCGGGCCCGTCGGAATCGAAAGCGTTCGCCGCGAGCTGGGCCGAGGCCGAGGCCGCGCTCGCGCGAGGCGGGCGCCTGCCCGACGCCGTCGTCCTCGACCTGCGCTTCGACATCGCCGACGAGGAACTTCTCCCGGACAGGAGGCCGCTCGGCGAGTCGGCCGCGGGGAAGCGCGAACGCCGCGAGAGGCGGGACCGCCAGGGCCTCTACATCCTCGAGCGCCTGCGCCGCCGCGCGCCGGACCTGCCCGTCATCCTGACGACCGCGCACGAGGACATCCCGTTCGAGGACGAGGCGCGTCGCCTGCGTGCCGACGCGTTCACGTACACCGTGGGCGAGGACGAGACGACGGGCGAGGGCCTCGTCCGCGTCGTCAAGCGCGTCCTCGCCGACCGCGACGCGCCGCTCTCGACGGGGCGCTTCTTCTGGGGCCGCGGCCCTGCGATGCGCGAGCTGAGGCGGCGGATCGCGTCGCTGGCGCCGACGCCGCTGCCGCTCCTCGTGACCGGGCCGACCGGCTCGGGCAAGAACTTTCTCGTGCGCGAGGTCCTGCACCCGCTCTCGGGCCGCAAGGGGCCGCTCGTCTCGTTCGACTGCGCGACGGTGCCCGACACGCTGCTGCAGGCCGCGCTCTTCGGCTCCGTGCGCGGCTCGTACACGGGCTCGGTGGGGGACCGCCCGGGCGTCTTCGAGGCGGCGGCCGGCGGGACCCTCTTCATCGACGAGATCGAGAACCTCTCCCTCGACGCGCAGAAGTCGCTCCTCACCGCGCTCAACGACGGCGTGATCCGGCGCGTGGGAGCGACGGCGTCCGTGCCGCACACGGCCCGCATCGTCGCGGCGTCGAACGTCGACCTGCGAAAGAAGGTCGAAGGCGGGACGTTCCGCGCCGACCTCCTCATGCGCCTGAACCCCGCGCTCGCCCTCGCGCTCCCGCCGCTCTCCGAACGGACGGAGGATCTCGAGGATCTCGCCGACGACCACGCGGCGGCGTTCTTCGCCGACCCGGGCCACCGCGCCGAGATCCTCGCGCAGGTGCGCGCGGCCGGCGCGCCCGAGCCCGAGAAGGGCGACGCGTTCGAGCTGGCGCGCGGCGACGAGGAACTCTCGCGCAGCCGCGCGCCCGTCGTCTTTTTCCTCCCGCACAAGGCGTGGGCCGCGATGGCGAAGCACCCGTGGCCGGGCAACCTCCGGCAGTTCGGGATGGTCCTGTCGGATCTGCTGGCCGCCACTCTCTACGGGAAATCGGCGGCGTCTCTCGACCGCGCAGAACGCGTCATCTTCGCATTCGAGAACCGGCTGCTGTTCGACCTCCTCGCCGAGGCGCGGCAGGAAGAGGCCGATCCCGGCCGCGAGGACGTCCTGACGCTGCCGCGCCCGAAGGTCGCGAACGTCGAGGACTACCGGCGGGAGCTCGAGCGTGCGGCTTTCCGCCAGCTCTTCCACGAATGCCACGGCGACTTCGCGCGCATGGCCGAGCGAATGACGGGCTCGGCCGCGGACGAGAGGGCGGTGCGCCTGAGGTTCAACAAGCTCGGCCTCTCCGCGCGGCAGGAGGGCTGACCTCCGTGCTCGGCCCGGTGCTCGCGCTCGCGCTGGCGGCGGTCCCCGCCCCCGCCGGGTGCGAGGACGACGCCGAGCATCTCGCTCAGGCCGCGGCGGGGCTCGTCGCGGCTTCGCCCCGGGACGCCGAAGCGGTGGCGCAGGCGCGCGACTTCCTGCGCCGGGCAAGGCTCTCCACGCTCTGGCCGCCGCTCTTTCTCACGCTCCGTGCCGCCGACCTCGCGGCGGCGGCGGGGGACGTGGACGACGAGGCGCGGCTCCTGCAAGCGGCGGCGCGGGAGGCGCCGGATCTGCTCTCGGCGCCTGACCGCCTCGTTCTCGCCCGCCAGGCCGAAGCCCGCGGCGACCGCCGCGACGCGATGCTGCAGTACGGCCACGTCCTCGCCGCGCAGGGCCGGCGCGGCCGGCCGGCGGGAACGTGGATCGGCGAGCGCATCCGCCGCCTCGACGCCGAGGAAGAGGCGAAGGGCGTGCCCGTGCGCCCGGGCTTCGCGCCGCCCTCGGCCGACGCGCGCGCCGCCTTCGCCGAAGGGAAGACGTTTCTCGCCCGCGGCGCGACCGCCGGAGCGCGGGGCGCGTTCCGGCGCGCCCTCGGAATCTCGCCCGGGTACGTGGAGGCCGCCCTTGCGCTCGGGACGCTCGAGGAACGCGAGGGGCGCGATGTCGAGGCCGCGGCGGCTTTCCGGACGGCTCTCGCGGCGGACCCGGACCGGTTCGACGCGGTGCTGGCGCTCGCGAACCTGCTCTGGAACGAGCCCGATCGGCCGGCGAAGGAGGAGTCCCTCGCGCTGCTCGACCGGGCGATCGCGCTGAGGCCGGAGATGCCGCGCCTCTTACGCGAGGCCGCGGATCGATGGGCCGCGTGGGGTGATCCGGCGCGGGCGCTGGAGCGGCTGGACGCGTGGCGGGCCACCGCGACACCCGCGGGCCGCCAGGCGACGGATCCGCTGCGGGAGAAACTCGTCGCGAGCCTGGCGCGGCCCGCGGGACACGCGGCCGGAGACGGGCCCTTCGCCGAGACCTCGCCCGCGGCGCCGTCCTTCCGGCTCGCGCAGGTGTACCTCCGCCGCGGCGACGCGTCCGGGGCCGAGCAGGCGCGCCGCGAGCTCGAAGAAGCCGTCCGTCTCGATCCCGCGTTCGTGCCGGCCTGGGAGCTGCTCGCGACCGTGCGCGGTCAGGGCGGCGACACCGCGGGCGCCGAGGCAGCGCTGACGAGGGCTCTGGAGGTGGACCCGTCCCGCGCGTCTTCGTGGGAGCGCCTCGCGGCCCTCCTCGAGCCGCTGCCCGGCCGAGGCGGCGACGCGACGGCCGCGTGGCAGAAAGCCGAACAGGCGGGCTCGCGCGAGGCGATGTGGGCGCTGGGTCGCCGGGCCGCGTCCGACGGGAGAGAGCTCGAAGCGGTCCGCTGGTGGCGGCGTTACGTCGCCGAGGCGCCGGACGGCCTGCATCTCGACGAGGCGCGCGCGGCCGTGGAGCGGATGGACCGGCGATTCCAGACGCTGCGCGGCGGGGGAATCGGCCTCGTGGCGTTCGGCGTCGTCCTCGGGGCCGGGCTGCTCCTCAGGCGGCGCCGCGGCCTCACGCTGGCCGAGTGGCTGCGCCGCGATCCCGGAGCCACGCGCGAAGTGCGGCCCGTCCTCGGCCGGCTGTCGCACGAGGTGTTCAAGCATGGCGGCCTGCTGCTCGGCGGCGCCGAGGAACGCCTGGGATCGGGCGACGACTTCCGCCCCAGCGCCGAGATCCTCGCGGCCCGTCTCTACGGCTCGGGCGCGGGGCCCGGCCTCGTGGCCGAGGGACGCGCCGCGCTCGACGACCTCGCGGCGCTCGCGCGCCGCCATGGCGCCGCGCTGAACCTCAAGCACAAGGACCCGGTCTTCGCTCCCGTCGCCGCGGCGCTCGACGCCCTCGACGCCGCGCACGACGACCTCGCGTCGCTCGCGGCGGGCCGGACGCTGCCCGCCCGGCGCCGGTCGTCGCTCGCCTCGCGCCTCGGCCGGGCGGCCGAGGCGCTGAATGCCCGCACGGCGCAGGATCTCAACCGGCTGCTCGACTCGGCCGGCTCGATGCAGGCGTCGTGGGAAGCGCTCGAGGCCCTCCTCGCCTCCGTGGCTCGCGAGAAGAAGCTCCCCGCCCCGGCGCTCGAGCCGATGGGGCTCTTCGCGGAGGCGGGTGCACCGCTGCGCGTGAAGCTCCCGGGGGCCGAGTGGGAGACGATCTTCCGGAATCTCTTCGCGAACGCTCTCGAGTCGCCGCGTCTCGGTCTCCTCGCCGAGCAGCGGCGCGATCCCGTGACGGGGCAGGCGCAGGGGCGCTTCGTCCTCTTCGACGCCGATCCCCGCCCTCTGACGGCCGAGATGATCCGCGGGCGCGCCGCCGAGCGCGGCCTGGGCGTCGTGGCCGACACCGTGAGGCGCTGGGACGGCGCCGTCGACGTCGTGCCCGGCATCTCCGGCTACGCGAAGGGCGTCGCCGTCGAATTCGCCGTGGTCGAGGAGACCTCGTGACGGCCGCGCGAATCCTCGTGGTCGAGGACGGGCGCGAGTACGTGGACGGTTTCGCGCGCCTCGCGGACGCGAAAGGCGCGGACGCGGCCTTCGTGCGCGCGGGCAGCCTGACCGAGGCGCGCGAAGCGCTGGCGCAGGGAAAGCCCGACGCGGTCTTCCTCGACGTCGTCTTCGACCGGACGCCGGAAGCGGAACTGGCGGGCGACCTCGACGCGCTCGTCGCGCGCCACGGCGGCGACCGCGCCCGCGCCGTCCGCCACCTCGCAACGCACCAGGGGTTCTACGTCCTCGACGCGCTCGCGGACGCCCTCGCGGGCATCCGCGTCGTCCTCGCGTACGACTTCACGGGGGAAGAAAAGAGATTGGCTTCGCTCCGGGAGCGCTTCCCGGCGCCTCGGTGGACTGCCTGACGGGGGCTTCTCTCGGCACCGCCCTAGAGGATCTTCTTAGATCTCGGTGAAGACGAAGCGCTTCAGGACCTGGATGCGGGCGTTCGCGTGCTCGGGGTCCATGAGCCAGATGGCGCCGGCCACCGACGACAGCAGCGAGTTGCCGTCCTGCGGCGTGAAGCAGAAGCCCACGATCTCCTTGCCTTCGTCGGCGACGGCGAGAGTCGGTGTCGAGATGACCGTCTGCGACAGGATGCGGCCGTAATACCCGTGGTCGCGGCCGAACGAGAAGACCTCGTTCGCGCTCTTCCTCTCCGTGAGCGCGACGAGCGGGTTCGCCTTGAGGCGCTCGAGGACGTGCTTCTTGTCGGTCTTGTCCTTCAACTCGAAGTTGAACCAGACCGAGTGCATGTACTGCGTGTTGAGCTTCAGGGCCGAGGAGAAGACCTTCGGCTTGAGGTGCAGCGTCTCGTACAGGTGGAAGACGTCGTGCGCGTGGTGCGTCCCGAACTCGTCGTCGTCGTGCTTGGAGAACGTCGGAGCGGGGGAGTAGTCCTTCGTCTGGGAGATGTCGTTCGACCGGCGCATGCAGACGAACTGCGCGCGCTCCATCGTGAGCTTGCCGAGGTCGTCCATCCCGAGCGTCTTGATCAGGATCGCGAGGTTGTGCGTGTTGCACGAGACGATCTGGAGAAACTTGTCTTCTCCGGGGATGAGCGCCGAGTCGTTGATCCCGCGCGCGTACATCTTCCCGAACCCGAACTCGGAGCCCTGCGCGAGGAAGCCCGCGGGGCCCTTGAGGTTCTTGTACACCTGCTCCTTGTTTTCGTTGCCCGCCGGCGTGCAGTCCAGGACGACCGTCGCGCGCTCGAGCGCCTCCTGCGCCGTGTACGAGATCTTGTGGCCGAGGGCCTCGAAGTCGGCGACCTTGTCGTCTTCCGCGGCCAGCAGCGCGCCGCGCTTCATGAGGTGGTTCACTTTCGCCCGCTCGGTCTTCATCGGCGTGCGCTTGTGAAAGGTCACTTCGTCGATCCCGAGGTGCTGCTTGAAGTCGGTGAAGAGCCCGATGAGGGGCTCGCCGATCGTGCCGGTGCCGACGATGTGGACGATGTTTTTCATGTGCCGCTCCTGCCGCGATGGTCCTGGGGAGGCGAAGTTTATAGGAGCCCCCGTGCTAAGGTCGTTGCACGTGACAAACGCCCCGGACGCGACGCTCCAGACCGTGTCGATCCCGGGCCCCGCGGGGCGGCTCGAGGGGCTTCTCAGGTCCCCGGCCGCAACCGCAGGCGCCGCGGTCGTCGCCCATCCCCACCCCCGGCACGGCGGGACGATGCACACGAAGGTCGTCCAGCGCACGGCGAAGCTTCTTTCGAGCCGGTTTTCCCTCGCCGCGCTGCGCTTCAACTTCCGGGGAGTCGGGACGTCCGAAGGGACGTACGACGACCTCCGCGGAGAGACGGACGACGTCGTCGCGGCGGGAACGTGGATGCGCGGGCGTCAGCCGAACGGGCCATTCGTCGTCTCGGGCTTTTCCTTCGGGTCCCTTTGCGCGCTCCACGCGTCTCCACGTCTCGCTCCCGACGTTCTCTTTCTGATTGGACTGCCGATCGACCGGTGGGACGGCGCGGCGCCCGCCGCGGAGCCCTGGCGCGTCGTGTGGATCCAGGGCGAGGACGACGAGTTCAGTCCCCTCTCGAAGGCCCGGAGCGTCGCCGGCGCGCGCGGCTGGACGTTTCTCTCCGTGCCCGGCGCGGACCATTTCTTCGCGGGGAAGCTGCACGAGTTCGAGAAGACGGCAGGCGACGCGCTCGGGCAAGCGCTCACAGGAGTCTGATGGTCGAAGAGAACGAGAGAGATCTGCTCAGAAAGGTCGCGTCTGCGGCCGTCGCGCGCGCGATGGGCCTGCGCGGCGCGCTCGCGCCCGCCATCCCCGAGGGGAGCGCGCTTCTCAGGCCGGCGTCCGTCTTCGTCACCTGGGTGAAGGACGGACGCGTGCGCGGCAGAAGCGGAGCGGCCGCCACGGCATCGCCTCTTCACATCCTCGTGGAGCAACACGCGGTAGAAGCGCTTCTCCACGACCCGCGCGTCCCACCCGCAACCGCGAAGGAACTCCCGCGCTACACGCCACAGATCTCCGTTCTCTCCACCTTCGAAGAAATCCTCTCTTCCTCCGAAGTCCTCGTGGGGACGCACGGAGTCGTTGCCGAGAAGGGAAAACGGTGGGGAGTCGTCCTGCCGCAGGACGCGGAAGGGCTGAGCTGGGACGCCGACCGCCTCCTCGGGCAGGCCTGCCTGAGGGCGGGCCTGCCCGAGGAAAGCTGGAAGTCGGCAGGGTCGGTCCGTCTCCGCCGGTTCACGGCCGAGACGTTCTGACGCCCGCCGGGGTTACTTCTTCGGGGCGGGAGCGGCCGCGGCGGGCGGCGCGTCCTTCTCGATCGAGAGGAGCTGGACCTCGAACACGAGCGTGGCGCCGCCCTTGATGCGCGGCGGGCGGCCTTCGTCGCCGTAGGCGAGCTCGGACGGGCAGACGAGACGGGCCGAGCCGCCTTCCTTCATGAGCTGCACGCCCTGCGTCCAGCAGGGGATGACGCCGTTGAGCGGGAAGGTGACGGGCTCGTTGCGGTCGATCGAGCTGTCGAAGACGGTGCCGTCGATCAGCGTGCCCTTGTAGTGGACCTTGACCTTGTCGGTCGGCTTCGGCGTCGCGCCGGTGCCCGCCTTCGTCTCCTTGTAGACGAAGCCGGACGCCTGCTTCTTCGCGCCGGGCTGGGCCGCTTCCTTCTCGAGGAACGCGGCGCCGGCCTTCTTCTCGCCCGCGGCGGCGGCCGTCATGCGGCTCTTGGCGAGCTCGTTCAGCTTCGGGCCGTACGTCTCGATGTCGACTTTCGGCGTCTTGCCGAGGACGCCGTCGGAGAGCCCCTGCGAAACGACCGCGAGCTCCGCGGCGGAGAGCTTGAAGCCCATGAGGTTGCGGGAGATGACGAGGCCGAGCGCGTAGAGCGTCTTGTCGGCTTCGCTCGCGGGTGCGCCGGCGACGGCCTTGGCCGGCGCTTTCGGGGCCGCGGGCTTGGCGTCCTGGGCGGCGGCCGGGAGCGCCAGGGACAGGGTGAGACCGGAGGCGATGAAGAATCGCCGCATGTGTGTGTCCTCGCTTTCTGTGGTGGGCGGCCGGCTGGGCGGCCGATCCGGGATGGTAACCCCGTCAGGGCCGGCTGAGAACGAAAAGCAGCAATCCCGCGGCGACCGAGGCGTTCAGGGATTCGACGTTTCCTCCGAGCGGGAGCGTGAGCCGGCGGTCGAGCGCGATTTCGAGCTCGGGCGAGATCCCGTGCCCCTCCGAGCCCAGGACGAGGACGAGGGGACGCACCTTCGCGGCGGTCCCCGGCGGCTCGCCGCCGTGCGCCTCGGCGCCGGCCAGGGACGCGCCGAGCGCGCGCGCCCACGCGATCGCGTCGGAGGGCGCGACGCGCGGGACGATCGGCACGCGCAGCGCGCTGCCGGCCGACGCGCGCAGCGCGCGCGGCGAGAACGGCCATGCAGAGCCCGGCGTCAGGACGACGCCCGTCACGCCGAACGCCTCGGCGCAGCGCACGATCGCGCCCACGTTCGCGGGGTCCTGGATTCCGTCGAGAAGCAGGAAGAGGGGAAGAAGAGGAAGAGGAAGATTTCTTTGAAGGTGAAAGAGAAGAGAGTTGCGCCAGAGTGCGGTGGGGGGGCGGCGCGAGAGCCACGACGCCTCGCGTCGACGGGAGATCCGAGAGTCGCCTGAGAACGCGCGGGGATACGACCGTGACGGGCGCGACGGGCGCACCGGGCGCGGCGCCGCCGGCCGCATCGGCTCCTTCCCCGCTTACCCTTCTAAGAAAATCTTCTTCTTCTTCTCTTTCGTCTGGTCCCGCCTCGACGAACACCTCATCGAGCGCGACTCCCGCGTCGAGCGCCTCCTCGACCATCCTCTTTCCCTCGAGGAGCATGCGGTCGCCTTCGGCGACCGCGCGGACGGCGGCGGCGATGCGCGGGTTCGTCGGGGACTCGATGCGGGGCATGCGGGCGGAAGTCTAGCCCGCGTCGTGCTTAAATCCCGCTCGATGAAATCGGAGATCGGGGCGGCCGGGGCGGCCATCGTCGCAAAAGCTTCGCCGCTGACCGCGCTCTGGACGTTTCCGTCCGTGCTGTTCTCGGCGTTCCTCGTCGCCTGGGGCGCCGAGGCTGCGCAGTTCCTCGTGTCGCAGGGGCTCGCCCTCGCGATCCTCGCGTGGCTCCAGACGCTGCCCGAGTTCGCGGTCGAGGCCGTCATCGCGTGGGAGGCCGGGAAGGATCCCTCGAAGGTTCACCTCGCGATCGCGAACTTCACGGGCTCGATTCGTCTCCTCGTGGGCCTCGGCTGGCCGCTCGTCTACTTCGTGGCCGCGTACTTCGCGCGACGGACGGGAAAGCGCAAGACGTGGATCGCGATCGAGTTCGACGACGAGCACGCGCTCGAGGTCATGGGCCTCCTGCCTCCGCTCGCGTGGTTTGCCGTCATCTGGTGGAAGGGCTCGCTCGGCCTGTGGGACGCCCTGATCCTCTCGATCTGCTACTTCGCCTACCTCTTCGCTCTCCTGAGGCTCCCGCCGCGCACGGGCGACGTCGAGGAGATCGAAGACCTGCCGGCGGTGTCGAAGTGGGCGCTGCGCCAGGGGCCGGGCCGGCGCGGCTGGGCGATCGCCGGGATCTTCGTCGTCGGCGGACTGATGCTCGTCGTCTCCGCGCATGCGTTCGTCGAGTCGATGCTCGCGCTCGCGATCGCGGCGGGCGTCGCGCCGTTCGTCTTCGTTCAGTGGGTCGCGCCGTTCCTCTCGGAGTTTCCCGAGAAGCTCTCCGCGTTCAACTGGGCCCGCCAGATCACGAAGGCGCCGATGGCCGTGATGAACCTCGTCTCGTCCACGATCAATCAGTGGTCCATCCTGACGGCCCTCATCCCGGTCATCTACTCGTTCTCGCGGGGGACGCCGTCGGCGATCGTCTTCGACGAGCACCAGCGCGTGGAGATCCTGCTCACGATTCTCCAGAGCTTCCTCGGCTGGCTTCTCCTCGTGAACCTCAATCTCCAGGCGTTCGAGGCGGCCATCCTGTTCGTGTTCTGGTTCGTCCAGTTCGCCGTGCCGTCGACGCGCGGCACGATGCTCTACGTCTACGCGGCGTGGTGCGGATTCGAGATCCTGATGATCGCGATCGGCCGCCGCAATCCGCGGGCGATCGGCGCCGCGTGGAGAGTCCTGAGGGGCCAATGAGATTTGCGAGCCGCGCGTCCCGCGTCGCCGCGTCGGCGACCCTCGAAGTCATGAGGACCGCCGCCGCGCTGCGGGCGAGCGGGGTGGACGTCCTCGACCTCGGCCCCGGCGAGCCGGACTTCCCGACGCCCGACTTCGTGAAGGCCGCCGGGATCTCCGCGATCCAGTCCGGTTTCACCCGCTACACGGACGCGTCCGGCACGCCCGAGCTGCGCGCCGCCATCGCGGAGCGCTACGCGCGCGAGTGGAAGGCTCCGTGGGGGCCGGCCGACGTCGTCGTGACGAACGGCGGCAAGCAGGCGCTCCACACGGCGATCCTCGCGCTCTTCGAGGAGGGGGACGACGTCCTCGTCCCCGTCCCATACTGGGTGTCGTTCCCGGAGATGGTCACGCTCGCCGGGGCGCGCCCGGTCTTCGTCCCGACGTCGCAGGAGAACGGCTTCCGCCTCACGGCATCGGACGTCGAGGCCGCGGCGACGCCCGCGACGCGCGGAATCCTCGTGAACTCGCCGACGAACCCGTCGGGCGCCGTCATCGAACCCGCCGAGATCGAGAAGATCGTGCGCCTGTGCGCCGCGCGCGGCTGGATGTTCCTCTTCGACGAGTGCTATGACCGGTTCGTCTTCGAGGGCAGGCACCTCTCGGCAGCCGCGCTCGCCGCCGAATTCCCGGAAACGGTGGTCCTCGCGGGCACGTTCAGCAAGACGTACGCGATGACGGGCTGGCGGGTGGGTTACGCGTGCGCCGCGAGGCCCGTCGCCGAGATGATCGGCCGGATCGTCGGCCACGCGACGTCCAACGTGTGCTCCGTTGCGCAGGCCGCCGCACTCGAGGCCCTTCGCCGCCCCGACGAGAGCGCGAAGGCGATCGAGAGGATGCTGGCCGAGTACCGGCGCCGCCGTGCGTACCTGATCCCGGCGCTGAACGCGCTGCCGGGCTTCCGGTGCACGCCGCCCGGCGGGACGTTCTACGCATTCCCGGACGTGTCCGCCTGGTACGGGAAGACCGTCGGCGGTGTCGCGGTCACGGGCTCGGCGTCGTTCGCGAAGGCGCTCCTCGACGGCGCCGCCGTCGCCGTGACGCCCGGCTCGGCGTTCGGCGAGGACCGCTGCGTCCGGATCTCCTTCGCGACGTCCATGGAGCGCCTCGAGGAGGCCCTGAAGCGGCTCCGCGGCGTCCTCGGTTGACGCCCGCTCAGCGGTAGACGACGTCGGAGGCGGCCGCCGGCCGGGAGGGCGCCTCGACCATGACCTTGTTTCGGCCCGCTTCCTTGGCCGCGTAGAGCGTCGCGTCGGCGCGTGCGACGAGCCCCTCGAGCGTCGAGTGCTCGAACGGCGGCACGTGGACCGCGATGCCCGCCGAGATCGTGATCGGCCGGGCGATCCGCGGGGGCTCGAGCGACGCGACGGACTTGCGGAGGCGCTCGAGCGCGCGCACGGCCGCGACGGCGTCGGCCTCGACGAGCAGCAGGACGAATTCCTCGCCGCCGTAGCGGCCCGCGAGGTCGATCGCGCGGATCGTGCGCGTGATCGCTCCCGCGACGGCCGAGAGCGCGGCGTCGCCCGCCGGGTGCCCGTGCGCGTCGTTGAAGGCCTTGAAGTGGTCGAGGTCGAGCATCGCCACCGCGAGCGGCCGGCCCGTCCGCTCGGCGCGGGCGATCTCCGCGCGCGCCCGCTCGCGGAACGCGGCGCGGTTCAGGAGGCCCGTGAGAGGGTCCGTCGTGGCCCGGGCGAAGAGCCGGCGCTCCTCGTCCGCGACCGTCGGCAGGAGGAGCACCGTGAACAGGATGAAGCCCGCGCCGAGCGGCGGGACGACGGTGCGCGCGAGGAGAAACGCGTGCCGCTGGGCCGTCTCGGCAAGGCCGGCCAGCGCGAGGACGCTCGCGGCCGCGAAGAGAAACGCCCGGGTCCGGCGCGAGCCCTGGCCGAGGTCGTAGAGAAGCCCTGCGGCGAGGGCGGCGACGAGGACCGCGGACGCGTTGTCGAGCGCGTGGGGCCTGTCGGGCCGGACGATCGGGAGGACGAGGACGGCCGCGGTCGCGAACGCGAGAGCCGAATAGAGCGCGAGGGTCCGCCGGGCCCGGGAGGCGACCACGAGCGTGAGCGCCACGAGCCCGAAAGCGGCCGCCGTGAGCGCGCAGAAAAGCGCGGCAATCTGCCCGGCCGAGAGCGTCATGTTGGAGACGATTCTACGTTCGGCGTGCCATCATCGCGGGGGAGAATCCCATGAAGCGACTCGTTCTCATGGCCGCCGCGGCGGTCCTCTTTTCAGCCCCGCCCGCGACCTCTGCGACCTCCTACAAGCTGCCCCCGAAGGAAGTCGTTCAGATGCTCGACGCCCCCGGCCCGCCGCAGGCGCGGCTGAGCCCCGTCGGCGATGCGGCTCTCCTCGTCGAGATCGAGCAGAACCCGCCCCTCTCCGTCGTCGCCGAGCCGTTCCTCAGGCTCGCCGGCGTGCGACTCGTGCCGGCACGCGGCGCTCAGCAGCACCTCCTGTCGGCGTCCGGCCTCACGGTGCTCTCCCTTCCGGAAGGCCGGAAGACCCGAGTCGTCCTCCCCGCGGGCGCGCGTATCGGGATGCCCGTGTTCTCTCCGGACGGCAACGTGTTCGCGTTCACGCGCGATACCGACGACCGGACGGAGCTGTGGCTCGGCGAGACGAAGTCGGGCGCCGTCTCCTCCGTGGCCGGGGTCCGCGTGAACGACGTCGCGGGCGAGGCCCTGCATTTTTCGAACGACGGGAAGACCCTGTGGATCCTCGCGGTCCCGCAGGATCGCAAGCCGGCGCCGCCCGAGCCCGCGGTGCCGCAGGGGCCGGCGATCGAGGAGACGGCCGGGAAGACCGCCCCGACGGCCACGTTCCAGGACCTCCTGAAGAGCTCGCGGGACGAGGATCTCTTCGAGCACTTTGCGACGTCGCAGATCGTGAAACTGGACGTGGCGTCGAGGCGCTCCGCGGCCGTCGGCGCACCGGGCCTCTTCACGCGTCTCGACCCGTCTCCGGACGGGCGGTATCTCCTCGTGGCGCGGATGAAGCGGCCGTTCTCGTACCGCGTCCCGTACCGCGAATTCCCCCACGCCCTGGAGATCTGGGACGGGGCGGGCCGCGTCCTGCGCGTCGTGGCCGATCTCCCGCTGGCCGACCAGACGCCGCGGCAGGGCGTCCCGACGGGTCCGCGCCACGTCGAGTGGCAGCCCATGGAAGAAGCTTCGCTCTTCTGGACGGAGGCCCTCGACGGCGGCGACCCGCTCCGGAAGGTCCCGTTCCGCGAATCGCTGCGCACGCTGCGCGCCCCCTTCGCGGGCGACGGGCGGGAAGTCCGCCAGCTCGTCCACCGGCTGCAGGGCGTCGAGTGGACCGTGACGCCGGGAACGGCGGTCGTGACCGAGTTCGACCGCAGCCGCCGCTGGCGGACGACGTCGGTGATCGACCTCGACAACGCCTCCACGCCGGCGCGCGCCCTCTTCGACCTGTCCGCGCAGGACGCGTACAAGGACCCGGGCCGTTTCGTCACCGGGACGTCGCGCCGCGGCCGCCGGACGATCCTGCAGGAAGGCGTCGTGGCGTTCCTCTCCGGCGAGGGCGCGACGCCGGACGGCGCCCAGCCGTTTCTCGACGCCGTGGACCTTTCCAGCGGGCAGACGCGCCGCCTCTTCAAGTCGTCCGGCGACGCGCTGGAGCGCTTCGTGGGGTTCCTCGGGGAGAACCGGACGAAGATCGTGATCCGGCGCGAGAGCCCGTCCGAGCCCCCGAACCTCTGGCTGGTCGACCTCGCGCAGCACACGCGCGCGAAGCTCACCGACTTCAAGGACCCCGCGCCGCAGTTCGCCGGCGTGAAGAAGGAGATCCTCAAGTACACGCGCGCCGACGGCGTCGCCCTCTCGGGCACGCTCTACCTGCCCGCGGGCTACGAGGCCGGCAAGCGCCTCCCATGCCTCGTGTGGGCGTATCCGCTGGAGTACTCGGACGCCGGCACGGCCGGGCAGGTGCGCGCCTCGCCGAACTCGTTCACGCGGCCCATGGGCGCCTCGCCGCTCTTCTTCCTGACGCAGGGTTGGGCCGTCCTCATGGATGCGACGATGCCCGTCGTCGGCGACCCCGAGAAGATGAACGACACGTACGTCGACCAGATCACGGGCGCCGCGAAGGCGACGATCGACGCGCTGGACGCCCGGGGCGTCGTGGACCGGAGGAAGGTCGTCGTCGCGGGCCACAGCTACGGCGCGTTCATGACGGCGAACCTCCTCGCGCACAGCGACCTCTTCGCGGCCGGCATCGCGCGCAGCGGCGCCTACAACCGCACGCTCACGCCGTTCGGCTTCCAGACCGAGCGCCGCAGCCTCTGGGAGGCGCCCGAGACGTACCTCAAGCTCTCGCCGTTCATGGTGGCGGACAAGATCAAGGCGCCGCTGCTTCTGATCCACGGCGAGGCCGACAACAACTCGGGCACGTTTCCGATCCAGTCCGAGCGCCTCTACGTTGCGATCCAGGGCACCGGCGGCACTGCGCGCCTCGTACTCCTCCCGTTCGAGGGGCACGGTTACCGGGCGCGCGAGAGCGTGCTCCACACGCTGGCCGAGATGCTGGACTGGGGCGCGCGCTGGACGGCGGACAAGCCGGCGTCTCCGCCGAACTAGGGCTTCGGCGGGAACGCCTTCGCAAGGAGGTGCTTCTGCACCTTCCCGAGGGCGTTGCGCGGCAGCTCCGGCAGGGCGACGACGTCGCGCGGCTTCTTGTAGTCCGCGAGGTGCTCCGCCGCGAAGGCCGCCACCTCGGCGCAGGCCGCGCCGGGCTCGCAGCCGTCGGCGAGAACGAGCGCCGCGGCGATCCGCTGGCCCCAGACGCGGTCCTCGAGGCCGACGACCGCGGCGTCCTTCACCTTCGGGTGGCGCCGGAGCACGTCCTCGATCTCCCGCGCGGCGATCTTGTAGCCGCCGCTCTTGATGACGTCCACGGATTTGCGACCCACGATCGTCACGGATCCATCCGGCGCGCGGCGCGCGACGTCGCCCGTGAGGAACCAGCCGTCGCGGAACGACGCGGCCGTATCGGCCTCCCGGCCCCAGTAGGCGCTCATCATCCCGTCGCTCTTCACGACGATCTCGCCCAGCTCGCCGTCGGCGGCGTCGCGTCCGTCGTCGTCCACGATGCGCACCGAGCTACCCGGCGTCGGACGACCCACGGTGCCCGGCCGGCGCTCTCCGCCGTAGGGGTTGGAGAGCGTGAAGAGCGTCTCGCTCATCCCGTAGCGCTCGAGGATCGCGTGACCCGTCTTCGCGCGGAACGCCTCGAAGTCGGCCGCGGGCAGGGGAGCGCTGCCGGCCGTGAAGAGGCGGGCCTTCCGCAGCGCGGCGGCGGCTTCCGGATGCGCGTCGAGGTGCTCGAGCAGGCGGACGTACATCGTCGGCACGCCCATGAAGACGGTGGCGCCCTCCCTCGCGAAAGCCTCGACGACGCGCGCAGGATCGAAGCGGGGCTCGAGGAGGAGCGTCAGGCCGTTGACGAGCATGCCGGTTACGCCAAGGACGAGGCCGTGGACGTGAAAGAGCGGCAGAGCGAGCAGCAGGCGATCCTCGGGCGCGAAACGCCAGAGGCCCGTCACGGACGCCGTGTTGTCGGCAAGGGCTCGGTACGACAGAGCGACACCCTTGCTCTTGCCTGTCGTGCCCGACGTGTAGATGAGTGTGGCGATGTCTTCGTCTTTTCGGGGAGGAACCGAAGAGAAGATTCTCTTAGAAGGTGAAGAGGGGGAGGGCCCCGTGGCGGGGAACGCATCGGCCACGGAAAACACGTGGCGCAACCCCGGCAGCTCTTTCATTCTAAGAATCTCTCTTAGAACCTCGGTGCTCTCTTCACTCTCGGCTCCCATCAGCACCGCCACCGCTCCGGAGTCCTCGAGGATGTGCCGCGCTTCGTCGGCCTTGTAGCGCGTGTTGATCGGGACGTGGATGACGCCGGACTGGAGGTGGCCGATGAAGGCGGCAATCAGCTCGGGGCACGTCTCCGCGAACACCGCCACGCGGTCGCCGCGGCGGATGCCGAGGGACTCCAGGTGGGCAGCGTAGCCGCTCGCCCACCGGTGCATCTCTTCGAATGAGTGAGAGCGGCCGCCCCACACGACAGCCGGATGCGCCGCGCGGCGCGTCAGCGAGCCGAGAAGTCGATCATGGGCGCCGCCGGTGGTCATGCCCTCTTCACCTTCTAAGAAGATCTTCTTCTTCTCTTTCTTCTCTTCAGACCGACGCATGCCCGAGATATCGCTCGCGGACGCCCGGGTCCGAGCGGAGCTCTGCCGAACGCCCCGCAAGCGTGATCGTGCCGGTCTCCATCACGTACGCCCGGTCCGCGAGGGCCAGGGCGTGTTTCACGTTCTGCTCGACGAGGAGGACGGTCACGCCCCGCGCCCGGATCTCGCGCAGCGTCGCGAAGACCTCGCGGACGAGGAGGGGCGACAACCCGAGCGCCGGCTCGTCGAGGAGGAGGAGCCGGGGCTGCGCCATGAGGCCGCGGCCGATCGCGCACATCTGCTGCTCGCCGCCGGACAGCGTTCCGGCCTTCTGGTGGATGCGGCGCTTCAGCACCGGGAACATCGCGAAGACCTCCTCGAGCGTCGCGTCGCCCTTCGCGCGCGCCACGCGAGGGTAGGCGCCCATCCGGAGGTTCTCGAGGACCGACATCCCCGGCCACAGCTGGCGGCCTTCCGGGACGAGGACGAGGCCCCGTGCCGCGAGTGCATGGGCCGGAGAGCCGCCGACGTCCGCCCCGTCGAAGACGATACGGCCCCGGCGCGGGGCGAGGAGGCCGGCCACGGTTTTCAGCGTCGTGGACTTCCCCGCGCCGTTCGCACCGATGAGCGTCACGACCTCGCCCGGCTTCACGCTGAACGACACGCCGCGGACGGCCTGCACGTCCCCGTAGAAGACGTCGATTTCCTCGACGGCGAGGAGGCTCACGACGCGGCCTCCTCGTCGCCGATGTAGGCGGAGATGACGGCCGGGTCCGCGAGGACGCCGTGCGGCGGGCCCTCGGCGATCTTCTCGCCGAAGTTCAGGACGAGGATGCGGTCCGTCACCCCGGCGACCGCGTGGACGTGGTGCTCGATCATGAGAACGGTCACGCCCGCGTCGCGGATGCTCCGCACGAGGGACATCGCGGCGACGATCTCTGAGGGGTTGAGGCCGCCCATGACCTCGTCGAGGCAGAGGCAGGCGGGCTCGGCGGCCAGGGCGCGCGCGATCTCGAGGCGCTTGAGGTCGCCGATGGGGAGGGTGGCCGCGAGATCTCGCGCCCGCGAGGACAGGCCCGTGCGCTCGAGAACCTCGGCCGTGCGCCGCCGCGCGTCGCCCCCCCGGCGCCTTCCCGCGCCGAAGTGCGCGCCGATCGAGACGTTGTCCTCGACGGTCATGTCGCGGAACGGCCGAACGATCTGGTGGGTCCTGACGAGCCCGCGCCGGACGACGGCGTGGTTCGGGAGGCCGTCGGTGCGCCGGCCGCGGAAGCGGATCTCTCCGGCGGTCGGCGCGAGCGCGCCCACGAGGCACGAAAAGAGCGTCGTCTTGCCCGCGCCGTTCGGTCCGATCACTCCGTAGATCTCGCCGGGTGCGACGTCGAACGACACGTCGTCGAGCGCGGTCAGGCCGCCGAAGCGCTTCGTGAGGCCGCGGACGGAGAGGAGCGTCTCAGGCGGCACGCGCGGCCTCCGCCGGGGCAGCGGGCGTCCGGCGCACGCGCGCGACGAGGCGGCGCGCGAGCCCGACGAGACCCTTCGGCTCGTAGAGCATCACGAGGATGAGGAGTCCCCCGTAGATGAAGAGGTACGAGTCGCGGAGCGCGGGAACGGAGAGCAGCTTGATCTGGAGCGTCGAGAACACGATCGCCCCCAGGACGGGCCCCGCCACGGTCCCGACGCCGCCCACGATGGGCGCGAGGACGATGGCGAGGCTCAGCCGGAAGTCGAAGACGGAGCCGGGCGCGATGTACTGGAAGTTGATGGCATAGAGCGACCCCGCGAGGGCGACGAGCGCGGCCGACAGGGCGTGCGCGCCGAGCTTGAAGCGCGTGGAGTCGACGCCGAGCGACTCGGCGGCGTCGATGTCCTGCTTGATCGCCGCGAGCGCGTGGCCGAACGCGCTTCTCCTGACGAGCGCCGCGATGACGACCGTGACGATCGCGAGCGCGGCCATGGCCTCGTAGTTGAGCGTGAAGTCGAAAGAGCCCGCGGGCATCCTGAGGCCGCTCGACCCGCCCGTGAACGAGACGCTCGAGGCGACCACGCGGACGGCCTCGCCGACGCCAATCGTCGCGATCGTGAAGTACGGGCCGCGCAGGCGGAACGCGGGAAGGCCGATCACGACCGAGAACAGCGCCGCGAGGACGGCGCCGAGCGGCAGCGTCCAGAACGGGTTGATCCCCTTCAGCGACAGAAGGACCGTCGTGTACGCGCCGATCCCGAGGAACGCCGAGTAGCCGAGCGAGACCTGGCCCGCGAAGCCGCCGAGGATGTTCCACGCCGAGGCGAGGATGACGGCGAACGCGAGGTTCCAGACGTCGTTCAGCGTGCCGCGCTCGAGGAAGAGGGGCGCCGCCAGCGTCCAGACCGCGAGGGCCGCGCCCGCGGCGAGCGGCAGCCGCTTCACTTGAACACCGCCCTCACGCGCGCGGCGAGGCCCGGCAGGCCCTGCGGGAACGCGACGAGGGTGACGAAGAGGAGCGTGAAGCTCGCAGCGTCCTGCAGGGAGGTCGGCAGCGTCGTCCACGAGCCGAGCCCGTTCTCGAGGAACGCGAGGACGAGCGCCCCGGCCGCGACGCCGGTGACGCTCTCCATGCCGCCGAGGACGATGATGCAGAACGCCTTCAGGAGGAAGCTCCGGCCGAAGTCCGGCGTGAAGGCATAGAGCGAGGACAGCATCCCGCCCGCCACACCCGCGAACGCCGTCCCGAGGCCGAACGCCATCGCCGAAATGCGGTCCGCGTCCACGCCCGCGAGGAGGGCCGCGTCGCGGTTCTGCGTCACGGCGCGGATCGCCTTGCCGAGGTACGTCGCCTTCAGGACGACGTTCAGGAAGACGAGAGACAGAACGCTCCCCGCGAATACGAACAGCGACGGCACGCCCACCCGCACGCCCAGCACGGGCACCGATTTCATCGTGTAGGACGTCAGGATGGACTGCGTGTCGCCCGTCCAGATCACGTACGCGAGGTTCTGGAGGACGAGCCAGACGCCGAAGAGCAGCAGGAGAGACTCCATGGACGGCGTCGACCCCGAGCGGGGGAGCCGGCGCACGACGAGCCGGTAGAGGACGACTCCGATCAGGAAGAAGAGCGGCCCGACGACGAGAAGCGAGAGGAACGGGTCGAGGCCGAAGCGCGTAAAGAGCGCGAGCGTCGCGTAGGCCCCGAGCATCATCAGGCCGGCGTGCGCGAGGTTGATGATGCGCATCACCCCGTAGATCACCGCGAGGCCGTACGCCATCGTCGCGTACAGCGCCGCGGAGATCACGGTGTTGACGAGGACCCCGGCAATGTCCTGCAAGAGGCCCCGAGATTAGCAGGCTAGGCGAGGCTCGCCGCGTCGATCACGAAGCGGTAACGCACGTCGCTCTTCATCATCCGGTCGTAGGCCTCGTTGATCTTGCCGGCGGGGATGACTTCCACGTCGGCGGTGATCTTCTTCGCGGCGCAGAAGTCCAGCATCTCCTGCGTCTCGGCGATCCCGCCGATCATGGAGCCCGCCAGTTTCTTGTTCCCGAAGATGACGGACATGGCGGAGATCCGGGCGGGCTCGGGCGGCACGCCCACGACCACCATGGCGCCGCCCGTCCGCAGCATCCCGAGGTGGGCGTCGAGGTCGTGCGGGACGGAGATCGTGTCGATGATGAGGTCGAACCGTCCGGCCAGCTTTTTGAACGTCCCTTTGTCGCTGGTGAGCTCGAACGCATGCGCGCCGAGGCGCTTCGCGTCGGCTTCCTTCGACCGCGACGTCGAGAGCATCGTGACCTCGGCGCCCATCGCGGCGGCGTGCTTGACGGCCATGTGGCCGAGGCCGCCGAGGCCCACGACGCCGACGCGGTCGCCCGGCTTGCAATTCCACTGGCGCAGCGGCGAGTACGTGGTGATCCCGGCACAGAGGAGCGGCGCGGCGGCGGCGAGGTCGAGCCCGGCGGGCACCTTCACGGCGAAACGCTCCTTCACGACGACGCGCTGCGAGTAGCCGCCATAGGTCGGCGTCTTGCGGTCCATCTCCGTGCCGTTGTACGTGAACGCGGCGCCGCCGAGGCAGAACTGCTCGAGGCCGCGCTTGCAGGGGTCGCACGCGAGGCACGAGTCGACGAAGCAGCCCACGCCGGCGAGGTCTCCGGCCTTGAACTTCGTGACGCCCGGACCGGTCCGCGACACGCGTCCGACGATCTCGTGGCCGGGGACCATGGGGTAGATCCCCTTGCCCCATTCGTCGCGCACCTGGTGGATGTCGGAGTGGCAGACGCCGCAGAAGAGGATCTCGATCTCGACGTCGGTGGCGCCGGGCTCGCGGCGGTCGATCGTGAGCGGGACGAGAAGGGCGTTCGGCGCGGGCGCGCCAAAGGCACGGACGGTTGAGGACATGGATTCTCCTTGTGGGCTCTACGCCGCCTGAGGGCGGCCGGATGGAGAGTCTAGCGGGGCGGCCCGAGCGTCCGGACGTAGCGCGCCGTGGCGACGGCCGCGACGAGGGTGGGCGCGACGAGAACGATGAGAGAGACGGGCAGGAAGACGTCCGGCGGGAACGGCCTGAGGACGTAGAGCGCCCATGCCGCGAGCACGCCGCAGAGGCACGCGACGATCAGGCGACGCCCGAAATACGCGTTGGCGTCGTACCAGATTTCTTCGCTCGAGAGGGTGGCCCGGGTCCGGAATCCGTACACGACGTTGGGCGGCACCTTCCCGAGCGCGAGCGGAATCGCCACGAGGATCAGGACGATCGAGAGCCCTAGGACCGTGAAGAAGCCCTTTTCGAAGACGGTCATTCGACGCCTCTACTCCTTCTTCGGCGGTCCCGGCGGCTGGGGCGGCTGGTCCCGGTGCCACCAGGCGTCGGGCGCGGCGGGCTCGGGCTGCAAGGGGCCGACGTTGTCGGCGGACACCTTCGCGAAGATGAAGTTCTCGGACGGAACCGGCTCGCCCGCGAGGCGCCGGAGCATCGCGAGCTGGCCGGCGTGCGTCATCGCGTCCGAGAGCGGCCCCTGCAGGAACTGCTCGTCGGAGATCCGGGCCACGAGCAGGGGATCCGTGAAGTCGTCGCGCAACGCCTCGAGCGTCGCGTGGAAGCGGGCGACCTCGTCCTCGAACGTCGCGAGCCGCGGCGGAGCGAAATCGCCCCCGTGGAGCATCGTCCGCGCGTAGCCGACGACGCCGGTCATGTGCCAGACGAGCTCGTGCGGCGTCCGGACGTTCACGCCCGCGCGGAACTCCCCGAAGCCGGCCGGAGCGCCGCGCAGCGCCTTCTGCGCGCGGTAGGCGAGGGCCCCGAGGAAGTGCCGCAGGAGGCGCCGGGACTCGGTCACGCGCCGACTCTAGCGAATCGGGCGTCCCTCACGCCATGAGGGCCTTGATGTGCTTCGACACGGCCCTCAGCTGCGCCGCGTCGGCGCCGCCGAGGACGGACCGGACGATGGGCGCCATCACGCGGACGGCCCCCGACACTCCGAGGCTCGCCGTCTGCCGCGCGACGAAGCCCAGCTTCGCGTCGGCGACGGCTTTGAGGAAGTAGTGGTCCATCCCGGACTCGGTGAGCGTGAGGACGAGCGCGCACAGGTCGTCCGCGTGCCGCGTCGGATCGGCGTCGCCGTCGATCTTCGTCAGGATCTTCAGCGTGCGCGAGCGCAGGGCGGGTGGGAGAGGGAACCGGAGGGACGTCTTCGATGCGGGCATTTGCCTCCTCACTTAAGTTCGAATTCGACGAGGACTCCACTCTCCTTGCCATCGTTGACGAATGTGTGCGTGACCGCCGCCTCGACCCAGTGGAGGTCGCCGGCCTTGACCGGATGCGCCATGGAGGCGTTATCGGGCGACGTCATGCGCAGGTTCATGTCGGTCGCGGCGACGAGCAGGTACGGGCGCGCGTGGGTGTGCTGCGCCGAACCGGCGCCGGGCGCCAGCTCGTAGCGGTAGACGCGCATCTGCGGGTTTTCCGCCGCGGGCGCCGAGATCGGGGGCGCCGCGGCACCGGCTGGCCGCTTCAGGATCTGCACGTCGATGACGTCGAACAGCGTGGTCCCGACATTCCTGACCCGGTGCGTGAGCGCCTTGGGCTCGTTGTTCCGCGCCGACACGAAGCCGGCAGCCCTGGATTCGGGCGCGCCCGCCGGCATCCCGGGGCTGTCCGACGTCACGGTCGCCCTGCTCAGGCGGACGGCCGCGTCGTCGTGGGCGTGGATGTGCATCCCGGAGGCCTTTCCGGGCTCGAGGGTCACGCGAAAGGCCTGGACGTAGTCGTTCTTCAGGACCGTCCTGTGTTCCGGCTCCTGTTCGACGGGAACCGCGCCGTCCGGCGCTGGCGACGCCGCGGCTGCGGCGGCGATCAGGGCGATGATGGCGACGTTCATCTCTTCGCTCTCCTCGAGGACTTCGATTTGCCAGAGCTGTTCAGGTCAACCGCCTGGCGAAAGAGCGCTTTGAAGGCGGACCCGTCGACTTTCTCTCCCTCGTGGATGTCGATCGCTCGGCGCGCGTTTCCGTCGAGGCTCGAGTTGAAGAGACGGGCCGGATCCTTCAGGGACGCGCCCTTGTGGAAGGTGAGCTTCACGACGCTCTTGTAGGTCTCGCCCGTGCAGATGATGCCGTCGTGCGCCCAGACCGGAGTGCCCATCCACTTCCACTCCTCGACCACGTCCGGGTCCGCTTCCCTGATGAGCTTGCGCATTCGGCCGAGGGTCTCCCCGCGCCAGTCACCGAGTTCGGCGATTCTCTTGGAGATGAGCTCCGATGCCGACTTGTTCTGGCTCGAACCCGACTGCTTCATGAGCTATCCGGTCTTCAAAGGCCCGGCGATCTTGTAGGTGCTGAAGTTGATGCCGGACGGGAATGCTTTCGTGCTGACGAGCTCGAACGAGCGTGGCGGGGTTCCCTCGGCAAAGAAGCGCTTCCCCGTGCCCAACAGGACCGGATAGACGGCCAGCAGGACTTCATCCGCAAGCCCTTGTTCGAGCAGCGGCGATGTCAGCGTGGAGCTACCCGAGAGGACGAGGTCCGGGCCGTCCTGCGCCTTGATGCGGCGAATGCCCTCGACGATGTCCGGTCCAAGGCCCTCGAACGGGCCCCATTCGAGACTCTCGGGGCGGTGAGTCGCGACATATTTTTTTGCCGCATTGAGGACGTCCGCCATCGGACTGCTCGGCGCCTTTGGCCAGAAGCCCGACCAGATGTCGTAGGTGCGACGGCCCAGCAGCAGATCGAAGCTCCCGCCATACGCCGCGAGCATTGCATCCCGGCCAGCGGGGGTCCGATAGGGCGCGGTCCAGTCGCTGTAGGGGAAATCGTCGTCGTCGACGGAATGCTGGATCACGCCGTCCAGCGAAATGTGTTCGATGATTCTGAGCTTTCTCATTTGAGTCTCCGCGCCGTCACTTCGCTGGCTTCCGGCGAGGCCGTTTCATCGCCGCAGTCGACTTGATGATCAGTGTGCCACGACCCCTGGAAGGCAACGGAACACTGGCCCGGTCAATCGTAGCGGCGATCAGCGCCTCTACATCCGGATGCGCCAACTGTTTTGCAGCCTCCACCCGGATGAAGCGGGTCTGCCTACCCGATCCCATCAGGAGCTTCTTCGGGTCGGGCAATTGAGGTCCATGCATGAAGTACAGACGCACACCGTCGGCACGCGCGGCGGTTGAGACGATCGAGTCCACGCCGCGATCCGTCGGCGAATACGCGATGACGAGGGAGGTGCCGTAGTCGTACACCAGCTCGTTGGCAGCTGGCAGTCGCTTACGCACAGCGGATCGGACCGAGCGGATGAGCCGCTGGTCCCTGGGATCGAACCTCTCGATGAAGGACCGAAGGCGTGCTTCCGGTGTGCCCTTCGCGCTAACGGAGCCGGCCGCCATCTCTTCCTCCAGATTCATGTACGGAGTGCTGCAAGAGTTCCGCCCAACGCTCTGGCTCGGCGGCGGGACGCGCAGCGAACCGTCCGCTGCAACCGGTTGTCACGCGGGGCAAGCCCGCACGCCGCCGCGCAGCACCAAAGACTTCGAACGAGACAGTGTCGCAGGTTGATTCCCCATCGGCCGAGAGGTTTCGGCGACTTGGTCTGCTATGCGTCATCGTATGCTCTCTCCAGTGCCGCCACGTCCAGCTTTACCATCTTCATCATCGCTTCCATCACACCCTGTACCTTCTTTGGATTCTTGTCGCTGATGAGCTCCATGAAACGCCCGCCGCGACTGCCAAGTGATGCCGAATGCCGGATCGGTCAGCGGCCACACTGCGACGGGGGGCCGCCCGGCGCTGACCAGCTTGTTCCAGTACTCGTCAACTTCTTCCTGATCTTCGCAGTCGACAAAGAGCGAGATACCTTCGGAGAATCTGAAGTACGGGCCGCCGTTGTAACCCATGAAGGACTGACCACCGATGACGAATTCGGCGGAAGTGATTGGGCCGTCTTTACCAGTGCGGGCGACGTTCTTTATCTCAGAGCCCGGGAATGTGGTGGTGTAGAACGCCATTGCCGCTTCGGGGTGGGCCGTGGAAAGGCAAGGGGGGTCTCACTTGGACATCCGTGTGTCTCCCTTTGTTGGGGTCTCCGCCTCAACGATATCGAGTTCAGCGGCGAGAAGGAAGGAGCGCAGCGACTGACGCCGAGATGGGATGAGAAGGCCGGTCTCCCCGACGCAGTCGGAAGATCCGCTGCAAGGGAAAAAGGGCTCGAGGCCCAGAAGGGAGACCGGCCGTGAAGAAGCGTAGCACCGGGAATGGGGCCGAGGTGACGGGAGCGTGGACGGCGGGGATGGACCTGGGGGATCGGACGAGCCACATCTGTGTGCTGGACGAGGGAGGGAGGGTGGTCGAGCGGGGCAAGGTGCCGACGACGCAGGAAGGGATGCGGAAGCGGTTCGAAGGAGCGGCACGAATGCGAATCGCCATGGAGGTGGGTACGCATTCGCCGTGGGTGAGCCGGCGTCTGAAAGGATTTGGGCACGAGGTGCTGGTGGCCAACCCGCGAAAGACCCGACTGATCTACCAGAGCCGCGGAAAGCAGGATGCTGTGGATGCCGAGGCGCTGGCGAGGATCGCGCGGCTGGACCCGAAGCTCCTGTACCCCGTGGAGCACCGTCCCGAAGGCGTCGCAGAGGATCTGGCCGTGCTGCGCGCGCGCGACGTGCTGGTGAGAACACGGACGCAGCTCGTCAACCACGTCCGAGGAGCGGTGAAGGCCACGGGACACCGGCTGAAGAAATGCTCGGCTCGGACATTCTCGGAAAAGGCCGTGGACGAGATTCCCGAGGAGGTCGGCGAAGCGTTGTCGAGCGTCGTTGCGACGATCGAAGCCGTGTCGAAACAGATCCTGCAGCTCGACAAACGCATCGCCGAGCTGGGGAAGAAGAAGTACCCGGAGACGGCGCTCTTGAGGCAGGTGGGAGGAGTGGGCCCGATCGTGGCGCTGGCCTACATCCTGACGCTCGAGCATCCAGGCCGATTCCGTAAGAGCCGGGCCGTCGGGCCGTACCTCGGGCTCGTGCCGGCGCGAAGCCAGAGCGGGGAGAGCGACCCGCAGCTGCGCATCACGAAAGAGGGAGACGCGTTCTTGCGCCGCCTGCTGGTTCAGTCGGCGCAGTACGTCCTCGGCCCATTCGGGCCGGATTGCGATCTCAGGCGAGCCGGCCTTTCGTTGTCGGCTCGTGGAGAACGCAACGCGAAAAAGCGGGCCGTCATCGCCGTCGCACGAAAGCTGGCCGTGCTGTTGCACCGGCTGTGGAAGAGCGCGGAAGTCTATGAGCCGCTGCGCAAGGCCCGTGCACTCCAGGACGCGACCGTGGCGGCGTAAGCAACCAGCGAAAGGGAACAGCAAGAGGATCCGATCAAAGTGATATCCCCATTCGAGTCAACGCCCCGTCAGGGCAACTGCGCAGCGGACTCTGGTCCCCACGGGCTTCGGCCCGTGACGGAAACACCGACGCCGAGATTGCAGCGCCCTCTCGGACTAGACCCCCTCATGCACCAGGCCGAAACGACGCGGCCCACACGAGTGCGAATGGAAGCGCGGCGAACAACTCGAGCTTCGGGACTCCCGGCGATCTCAGCCTCTGTTGACTACGACCGGCCTTCTCATGGAAGTCCGCTGCAATGAGGTGTTAGGCGGCAGGCCGCACGCTAGTCGCTGCAAGGGGATCGCGTGAAGGGTACAGAAGGCGACTCGGGCCCGTTATTTGGCCAGGGAGTAAAGGTCTCCCAGCAAGCACGGCACAGGGCCTCGTAAGAGAAGTCATAGAGCGTGTGTACAGGGCTGTTGCGCAGATCGGCAATACAGGTTTGTCGAATCCACTCGGACGTGTTGATACCGGGGGCGTAAGAGAAGCCGAATGTAGGCTCGCCCGGGCACTGTGTCGGCGGGAACGTGAGTAGGCCTCTGAGGTCGGCGACGAGGCACCTCAGGCGAGTCGCATCGTCGGGCAAGAGCGTGCCTTCATACAGACCATCGGGAATGCGCCAGTGGTGGGTTGTGCCTAACCTCACCCTTCCAGAAATCAGGATCGTTACATCGAACGCGGGCCCGTTACGATCGAACTGGTTGATAACGATGTGGCGGAGCGGGCAAGGCTGGGGCGAAGACGAGGGTGCCGAGCTCATGAGTGCGGCAGAGAGAATGAGATACGCGTTGAGGAACATTCTGGGGGTCTCTTGGCGCCTAACGATATCGAGTTCAGCGGCGAAGAGGAAGGAGCGCGAGCGACTGACGATGAGTCCGCTGCAATGAGGTGTTAGGCCGCTCCTGGCCGGGTGTGCCGCCCGGGAGGCTACTAGGCTCCCGCGCTACCGAGCGCGAGCCTATTGACGGAGGGCACGAAGCCACTCGCCTGATAGGACGAAGCGTGGAAACGTGACCCACTGCTCCAGGAAAATGCGAGAGATGGCATTTGTGGGGCCCGTGAAGGGCTCGGGTGGAACCTGCTCTTGTTTGTGGCCGCGCCCCTGCAGGGCCACTGAGACGACCATGATGACAAGGGAGACGGCTCCTAGAAACCATGAGCGTGAAAGGAGTGCCACCACAAGGCTGACGTTCCCGAGGAGAAAGAGCGGCACTACGACGATGTGAATTAGGAGATTGGTATGCGAGCGGTGAACACGGGGATAGCCAGCCCACTGCCAACGAAGCAACTCCGTGACGCCCATACCCCTCCAGCTCTTAGCGGCCTAACTAGTATTAGACGGCAACCGGGTATCCATATCTAGTGACGTTTCCACGGTTTTCGCCCGGATGTATGTGCAGGTAGTGATATTTCTGTCTCCATATCTGTAGACTTTTTAGGGGTATGCGGACCGAGGAACGCGATGCGGGTGGGCTCGATCCCGAGGCCTAGCGCCCGGTCGTACCGCATGCGCCAGCGCGCAGCCTTCGGCACCCACTTCCCGCCCACGGCCCGGATCTTCTCCCTGAGATCCGCCTCCCACGATTTCACGTCGACGTGTACGTTCCGCCTTGGCGAGACCTTCCACGGAGCCGTGGCCACGACGATCTCGACGGTGGTGAAGCGGGTCGGGGGCGTGTCGCTGTAGCGATAGCGGACCGAGATCAGGCGGTCGCCGTAGTCGCGAACGAGCTTGGCCGTTCCCCGGGTGCCCGGCCGCATCGTGCAGCCGACGGCGCTGTCGAAAATGCTGTCGAACTGGCCCATGTCGCCTCCCCGCCGTCAGCGCCCCTTGCACCACTCGTCCGGCAACGCCTTGATGAAGCGCGTCACGACGACGGTTCGCTCGGCGCCGTCACCCTCCATCTTCGGGCGGTCGAGGATCGAGCCCTCGAACGTGACGTAGAGCTTCGCGCCGGGCTCCTTCACGGTTTTCCGGTAGCCCCTCTCCATCGCGACGAAGTCGGCTTCCATCGCGACGGGGTAGCACCGCGAGGTGCGGCACTCGGTGAAACGTGCGGCGTCCGCCATGTACGTCATCTCGCCGGCGAGATTCAGCGTGAGGTCGGCGGGCCGCAGGGTGCCATCGCTCTTCAGGGCGTAGGGGAGGCTCGACACGATTGGCCTGCCATCGATGTCCAGCGCGCGGAGCGTGTCCGGGCCCGTGATCTCGACCTGCAGCGGCATCTCGCCGCCACGCGAGAGGACGAGTGCCTTGCGCTCTTTCTCAATACGCCACGTCCCGATCTCGTCGCGAACGGCGCTGCGGCCGAGCCATTCGCGGTGCAGGTGGAAGACGCCGTCCGGCCAGACGTCGAGGTGCCAGCGGACCGCCTCGCAGTCGGCGCAGGGGAGATCCCCGGTGAACGTGGCCGGCAGGTGCAGGCCGTGGGGGGCTGCGGGCGTGGGCGGCCCCCCCGCGTGCGCGGCGCGGAGCAGCGGCGCGGCGAGGAGAAGCGTCGCGACCACCCCGCATGCCGAAAGCGCGCGCCGCGCCGGCGTTCTCCTAGAATCCATCCGTCACCTCACGAGGGAGCCCGGGGCTTCGTTCGAAAAACCATACCAGACGGGTGAACGGGCCGTCATCGCGCGTTCGCCGGAGGGGAACGAACATGACGAGGACGCTTCTCTGTGCTCTTCTGCTCGCGACGGTCCCGGCGGCAGCCGCGGATGCGCCCGGCCTGAAGGGCAGCTGGGTGCTTTCCGGCCTGGCCGGGCAGACGCTCGTGACCGGCTCCACGGTGACCCTGCGCTTCGACGGCACGCGCGCCCTGGGCAGCGACGGTTGCAACCGCTACACGGCTCCGTACACGGCGTCGGCCGGCGCGCTCAAGGTCGGCCCCAGCGCCGCGTCCACGCGGAAGGCGTGCCCGCAGGACCTGATGGACCAGGCCTCGGCGTTCCTGGGCGCGCTCACGCGCGCGAACGCGTATCGAGTCGAGTCCGGGCGGCTGCAGCTCACGGCGGACGGAGCCGTCCTCGCGACGTTCGCGCCCCAGCCGCGGTCGCTCGCCGGCACCTCGTGGCGGGTGACCGGGTACGACAACGGCAAGCAGGTCTTCACGAGCGTCCTCGCCGGGTCGAACCTGACGATGGAGTTTTCCGCCGACGGCAAGGCCGCCGGCTCGGCCGGCTGCAACCCCTACAGCGTCCCGTACAAGGCGGAGGGGGAAAAGCTCTCCCTCGGGCCCGCCGTCACGACACGGAAGATGTGCGCCGAACCCGAGCGCGTCATGGAGCAGGAGCAGCTGTTCCTGAGGGCGCTCGAGACGGTGGCCTCCGCGCGCGTGGAAGGCGACCGCCTCGAGCTGCGCACGGCGGACGGCGCGCTGGCGGTGACGGCGATGAAATCCTCCAAGTAGCGAGGCGAGCCCAAACGGCCTGGTCCCTATCAGGGAAGGCGGGTTCGCCCTGGTATCGGGGGCTCGGCCGGCCGAAGGCATTTCCGCAGGCTCGCGTCGAATGCCGCACCCATCGCGTCCATGGACAAGTGGGCTTCCACGAGGCGCCGGGCGTTTGCCGCGACACGCGCGCGGAAGGGCTCGTCCGCGAGCACGCCTCGCAGGGCCTGAACGACGGAGTCGGTGCGATGGACGTCGTAAGCGGCGCACGTTTCTCCCGGCCTGATCAATCGGGCGGACGGTGCGGCCGCCGAACTCGCGACCGGCAGCCCCGCTGCGAATGCTTCCATGAGAACGAGGGCCACCGGGTCGTCGAAAACAGAGTGAAAGAAAAGGGCGTCGTGCCGGGCGTATTCCGTTGCGAGCGCCGCCCTCGGAACCGGTCCGCGCAGCGTCACGACGTCGTCCAGGCCGAGTTCGCGGACCAGCTTCTCGATCAGCGTCCGGTAGGCCGGCGAACCCTGCGCGGCGATCGCGGTCACCGTCGCGCCCGGCAGGAGCTCGCGGAGCGCCGGCAGCGCCTGCAGGAGGAGGTGCAGGCCCTTCTCGGGTGACAGCCGGCCCACCCAGAGGATGCGGTTGCCGCCCGGCGCCGGCCGCGGCTCGGCCGGAGGCAGTGGGACGCCGAAGTAGATCGTCTCGGCGCGGGCATCGGGGAAACCGGCGCGCACCGCCTCGGCGCGCCACCCCTTGCTCGCGAAGATGGCCCGCGTGAGGCTGGCGGGCTTCACCGGGCGGAACATCCCGGGAGCGCGGCTCGCGCCGAGGTAGAGGGCCGCAAGGGCGCGGCCGGCCGCCCAGCCGGACCCGCGCAGCTCGTCGGCGAGCGCGCCCATGCTCACGACGACGAAGGGCCGCGCCTTGGCCGCCGCGAGGTCTCCTGCGAGCCGGCACAGGCCCGGGGGCGCGCCGTCGGCGTGCACCATCAGGACGTCGAAGTCCTCCGCGAGGATCTGACTCCCGGCGGCCTTCAGGTTGCGCGAGAGGGAAACGTAGTGCTCGCGGGGCATCGCGATGCGGGACATCAGCCGCCGCAGGCCGACGGGAACGGAGTGGAACCAGGCGCGCAGAGCCGGCGAAAAGGCGTGACCGCGGCTGAGGCGCGAGTGGAGCTGCGGGCTCTCCCAGCCGTCCGCCGTCCGGACGCGCCACCCGCGCTCCTCGAGGAGCGTCCGGATCTCCTCGACCACGAGGCTCTGCCCGCCGACGATGCCCGGGTCGGCGGGGACCGCGAGCATCAACAGGCGGGGCGGGGTCACGGCGGCGTCAGGCCCATGAGGGCCCGGGCCTCGGCGAACGTCGCGAGGGGGCGCTCGGCCGCGCGCGCGAGGTTCGCGACACGCGCCACGAGCCGTTCGTTGGTTGCAGGGTCGCTCTTGCCCGCGTCCATGTAGAGGTTGTCCTCGAGGCCGGTGCGGACGTGCCCGCCGGCCAGGACACCGAGCGCGTTCATCGGGAACTGGAAGCGCCCGATGCCGGCGGCCGACCAGAACGCGCCCTGCGGCAGGCGCTCGACGAGGAGCGCGAGGTTGAGCGGCGTCGCGGCGAGCGTCCCGAGGGAGCCGAGAATCAGGTTGAAGACGAACGGGGGCTTCAGGACGCCGCGGCCGATCAGCACGCGCGCGTAGTCGAGCATGCCCGTGTCGAAGACTTCCAGCTCGGGAACGATGCCGCGCTCCAGCATCTCACCGGCGAGCTGCTCGATCATCTGCGGCGAATTGACCGACGCCTGCTTTGGAAAGTTCATGGAGCCGAGCGTGAGCGAGGCCAGCTCGGGTTTCAGGCTGCCCTCGAGCGTGAGGGCGGCGCGTCGAGCCTCGAAGGTGTTGTGCGTGCGCCCGCTCGTCGTGACGCACACGATCGCTTCCGGCACGGCCTCCTTCAGGCGGGCTGCGATGTCCGAGAAGACGTCGGCGCGCGGCGAGGGGTCCTCGTTCGCCTCGCGTGCGTGCACGTGGAAGACGCGCGCGCCGGCCGCCGCGCCGCGGGCCGCGTCGGCGGCAATCTCCCCGGGCGTCAGCGGCACGTGCGGGCTGTCGGCGCGCCGGGGGACCATCCCGGTCAGCGCGAGGCCGATGACGAGCGGAGACTGCGCGGGCGGCCTCACAGGCTCCTCACGCCGGACTTCGCGACGACCGCCGGAACTCCCGTCACGAGGACGCCCGGCGGCACAGGCTTCACGACGACGGCGCCCGCACCGACGACGGCGCCGGCGCCGATCGAGACGTGGTCGCGCACGACGGCGCCGACGCCGACGTACGCCGCCTCGCCGACCGTCACGCCGCCCGCGATGTTCGCGCCCGGCCCGATCGTGCAGAACGGCTCGAGGCGCGCGTCGTGCCCGATGAGCGCCCCCCGGTTGACGATGACGTTCGGGCCGATGACGGAGCCCTGGGACACGATGACGCCCGCGTTGATCACGCAGCCGGCTTCGACGCGAGCGCGGCGCGAGATCACGGCGGACGGATGGACGATGGACGCGGGGAAGTGGCCGCGGGCGGTCATCGTCTCGACGAAAGTCCGGCGCTGGGTGCTCACGATGCCGGCCACGATGGCGCACGCGCGAAGCGCGTCGGGCACGTCGTCCACCCAATGGACCGGCAGGCCGGCGTGGCTTGTTCCGGCCGCCGGTCGCTCGAGGCTGACGACGAAGCCGAGCGGCTCGTAACCGCCCGCGGCCTCGGCGATGTCGAGCGTTTCCGTGGCGAAGGTGCCGCTGCCGAGGATCAGGAGCTTCTGAGGAGCCATTGGCAAGGAGTCCTTTTCTTTCCGCCGGGAGTCAGGCGCGCGGCCGCGAAGGCCGCGCGGGCACGCCCGCGATTATCCAGTAGGGCTCGTGGAGACGCGTCACGACCGCGCCGGCGCCGACGACGGTGCCCTCGGCGACGTCCGCCAGGACGACCGCGCCCGTGCCGATCCAGACGTCGTTTCCGATGCGGACCTGCACGGGTTCTCCGGGTTGCCGCGTCATGGGGATCCCGCCGCGCGCAATCCCGTGCTGCCGAGCCCCCTGCGCGACGTTCACGTTCGTGCCGAGCATCACGTCGTCGCCGATGTCGGCATTCATGAGAGCGCTGTACGGCCCGATCGTCACGTCGTTTCCGACGCCGGTCTCCGGCCGCCAGATGACCGCCATCCATCCGATGGAGAGGCCCCGGCCGCAGCGCCGGAGGGTACGGCGGTACCAGTGCCGCCGCAGCCAGATCCCCGGGGATCCGGGCGCGAGGGCGAGAACGCAGCTCCCGGTCTCGAAGCTCACGAGACGGAGGCGATAGAGGGCGACGAGCGCCAGGGCGGGGAGAGCGCAGGCAGCCTCGGCGGCGCGCGCGAGCGCGCGGCGCGACGTCAAGCTCCCGCTCCGGGAGCGGGGGCCCGGAGCGCGACCCACAGGGTCCGCCACTCGCTCGGGCGCGCGCTCGCAGTGGTCCAGATTCCCAGCGTGCGTCTTGCGAGGGCCACCATCAGCGCATTCTGGACGACGAAGCCCATCGCAACAGCGGATGCGGCGCCCGGGGCCCCGAACGGAGGGGTCAGGGCGAAGAGCAGGATGAGCGTGAGGGCGCTCCCGAGGAGCGACGCCCGGAGGACACGCGCCTGGTGTCCCGACATCAGGAGCGTCGTCGCGGCGAGGCCGGAGAGAGAGTTGACGACGTAGCCGCACGAGAGGATCAGCACGAGCGGGAGGCAGGCGCGGTAGGGTGCGCCGAAGAGGGCCGTCAGAAACCACGCGCCGCCGATCGCGAGAGCGATGGCCCCGGTGGCTACGAGCGCCCCCGTGACGGTCGCAGCGCCGCGCACGAGGCGCTGCAGTCCGGGCAGATCGCCGCTTGCGTGGAGCGCCGCGGCGCGCGGCATGAGGAGCGTGCGCGCCATGGCATCGGGCTGGAGGAGGAGCATCGCGACGCGGCTCGCGATCCCGTACACGGCGACTTCGGCGCGGGGGCGAAACGCGCCGAGGACCCAAAGGTCGGCCTGGCCGAGCACGAGCCAGAGGCCGGTATTGAGCCAGACCGCGCGCGATTCACGCCACCACCAGGAGAATGGAGACGGGGCGGTCGGCGCCGGCGTGAGATGCCGGCACAGAGCGAGGCGCCCATAAGCGGAAGCGCCGGCGAGTCCGAGGGCGAGCGCGGCGATTGCTCCCGGGACGGCCAACGGAGGACGGAGGGCATCAAGGGCCCAGATCGCAGCGAGCCCGAGCCATCCGCCGAACAACTCGCTCAGGAGCGCCGCGGCCCGGAGATCACCGAACCCGCGCAGGAGCTCCGCGAGAAGACCTGAGACGGCCAGCGCAACGATCAAGCAGGCCGCCGCCATAGCCGCGGATATCTCGCCCGTTACGAGCGCGGCGGCCGCGAGGAATGCCGCGCTCGCCGCGAGGCCGCCGCGCAAGCCCCAACCGAGGGCCGCGTGAGCGAAGTCGCTCGCCTCGACGCTCCGCCCGTTGCGCCGGCTGACGGCGATGTGGCGCAGCGCGACCGGTCCCAGCCCGAACGAGGCCAGGACCCCCATGGCCGCGGCTGCGCTGGCCCAAAGAAAGTAGCTTCCGAGCTGGGGTGCGGGCAGGAGGTGCGCGAGCGTCGCATTCAGGGCGAGCGCCGAGAGCAGGGCCGACGCCCTGCCCAGCAGCACCCATCGGCTGTCCGTCACCCAGGCGCGCACGGCCATCGTCTTCAGGTCGGCCGCGGCGGAGAATGGACGCCGCGGAGCGGCCTCACCCCTTCGGGATCGGCGCGACCGGCGGGCCCGTGCGGGCGTCCTTCGGCCAGACGAGGTCGAGCTTGCCGTTCGCCTTGTTCTGGGTGACGACGAAGGGAAGGACGGCCTGGCCGGTCTTGCTGAACTTGAAGACGCCGCCCGGCAGGATCGAGTCCTTGATCTCGAGCGACGCGAGCGCGGAGCGGATCGCCTCCGGCTTGAGCGAGCCGGCCTTCTTGATCGCCGTGAAGATCGCGCGGACGGTCTCGTACGCGCAGGCGTGGTACCACTGCGGCGTCGTTCCCGTGGCGGCCTTGTACTTCTCGGTCCACGCCTTGACCTGCGGGTAGGGCAGGAGGTCGGACCACCAGCCGCTCGCGAAGATCCAGTCCGTGGCTGCGCCAAGGCCCTTGCGGGCGGCCTCGTCCGAGCCGCGCGCGCCGTACGTGACCATGAGGTGGTAGAGGCCCATCTGCGTGTACATGCGCTGCATCGAGATGTAGTCCTCGAGGTGGGCGTCGCACATGAAGAGGTCGGCCTTGGCCCCCTGAACACGCGTCAGCAGCGGCTTGAAGTCGGGCGCGTACATCTCGAAGCTCTCGTCGAGCGCGACCGAGAACTCCTTCGGGTGCGCCTTGGCGAAGTCGTGGATGCCCTTCTGGAAGTCCTTGCCGTGCTCGGTGTTCTCCCAGACGATCGCGATCTTCAGCGGCGGCTTGAGCTTGCCCTCCTTGACGAGGTCCGAGAGGAATTCCATCTGCGTCGTCGCCAGGTTCTCGACGGGGGAGAGCGTGCCAAAGACCCACTTGCTGCGCCCGTAGATGCTCGTGGCGCCCGCGCCGCCCGCGACGTAGGGGATTTCGTAGCGGTCCGGGACGACGCTCTGGGCCTGGACCAGCTGCGAGCCGTAGCCGCCGACGACGGCGTGGACCTTCTGCTGGGCCATGAGCTGCTCGACCAGCTGGGCGCTCTTGCTGGCCTCGGACGTGTCGTCCAGGAGGCGCAGGTCGACCTTCATCTTCTTCCCGCCGACATCGAGGCCGCCCGCGTCGTTGATCTCCTTGACGGCGTACTCGGTGGCCTGCTTGTAGGCGCCGCCGATCTTCGACTCCTTCCCGGTGACGGGCAGGACGGCGCCGAGGCGGATTTCGTCCTCGGCGCGGGCCGGGAAGGCCGCGAGAAGCGCGGCGGCGAGGACGGCGAGAAGGCGTGAGCGGCTATTCGGCGTCATCGAATCCTCCAGAACGGAACCGCCCCTCGTGGAGAGGGGCGGGGGGTTTCAGTCGGACGGCGCGGACGCGCCGGGGGTCAGAAGTAGTAGGCCTGCATCTGGACCGTGACCTGGTCCGTGATGAAGTTCGACGAGCTGGCGGGGCAGGGCGACGTGGCGACGGCGCACTTCACCGAGACGCGCTGCCACCAGATCTTGATGTTGAAATTGCTCTCGGACTTCGTGTACGGGTAGTAGTTCACGCCGAACGCGAAGCGGCTCTCGTTCTTGTACTCGTTGACGGCCTGGGTGAACGTCTTCTGCTCGTAGCGGGCGATCGGGGCGATCTTCAACTTCTTGAAGTAGGCGCCGGCCTCGATCTGGAACGTGCTCTCCTCGGGGAGGGCCGTCAGGAACGTGCCGCCGTTCGCGTACTGGTACTGGATCGTGGACTCGAACGAGCCGACGGGCACGGGGAAGTCGAGGTACATGTCGGCCGACGCGTACCGGTAGTCGCCCTGCGTGTCGTAGGCGCCGCCGATCGCGAGGATCTTCTTGTTGCCGTAGTTCACGCCCGCGTAGGAGGGCAGGTTGTAAACCTCGGTGTCGAAGAAGTTGTACTGGAGCCGGTTCACGAAGCGCGGAGAGTTCTTCACGCCCGGCTGGCGGAGCCCCGACACGATCGCCGAGCGGTACTCGAGGCGGTCGCAGAGGAACCAGCCGCGGAACATGACGCCGGTGTCGCGGCCGGACTGGTTCTGGAGGGCGGTGCTCGTGAGGAACGCGTAAGCCGAGAGGTCGAGCATGAACTGGTTCGGGCTGCTCTTGAGGCCCTCGCGGCTGATCGGCGACCGGATCGCGCCGAACTGGACGTTGAACTCCTTCGCGAGGCGCCACTCACCGACCGCGTCGAGGAGGTTGAACCCGGTGCCGGGAGACTTGGTGCCGGTCGTCGAGCCCGCGGCCTGCGTGGACTTGCCGAGGTTGAGGTTCTCGGTCTCGGCGAAGAAGAACAGGTTCTTCGCGACCTGCCCGCCGATGATGAACCGCAACCGGCGGATGAACAGGTTCTGCTGGAACCCGTTCGAGCCGTCTCCGGTCGCGTTGATGGTCTCGGTCCAGTCCGCCTGAGGCTGGATCAGGAATCCGAGCTTGAAGTTGACGTTGTCGTTGACCTTGACCATGGCCTGCCCGTGAGCCGGGAAGGCTGCGCCGATCAGGGCGAGGAGGGACGCAGTGACGAGAACGGAAGCGAGCCTCCGGGGTGCGGGGTGCGCGCAAATCGGCATGAGAACGAGTCTCCTCTTCGGCCGGTCGTTAGGCGTGGGTAAAGCATAGTCCAACCGGGCGACCTGTCAATCATTTGCCGGAGGGACCTGCGCATTTACGCGCAGAGAAATACGACCGCGAGCAATCCGGCCGCGAACGAGGCCAGACAGGCCGCCACGACCCCCGGCCAGCCCCACGCCTGCCAGGCGAATCCGGGCAGGACGGAGCCGAACGTCGCCCCGAGGTAGTAGAACGTCGTGTAAAGGGCCCCGGCGCCTCCCTTCGCCTGCCGGGCGGAGGCATTTACGAAGGCTGGGGCGGTGCCCTGGACGAGGAACATGCCGACGCAGAGGGCTACGAGGCCGAGGACGACGGCCGGCAGCGAGGCGGCGAGGGTCGAGAGAACCGCGGCGGCGGCCACGAGGAAGCCGGCGGCCATGATCGCCCGGCGCCCGAACCGCTCCGACGCACGGCCCGCCAGCCACGAGGTTGCGATTCCGGCCACGTAGACGAGGTAGACCCCCGAGACCTTCGCCGTGGAGAGGCCGAACGGCGGCGCCGTGAGGTAGTACGGCAGGTACGTGAAGATCGCGATGAACCCGAAGAAGACCGTGAAACCGATCACGAGGCCGCCGGCGATCCGGCGGTCGCGGAGGTGCCCGGCCATTTCCCGGAACGCGCCCGCCAGCGAGCGGGCGGGGCCGGGCGGCGAGGCCGGAAGGTGGATCGCCATGCCGAGCGCGGCGACGAGCGTCACGGCGCCGAAGACGAGGAAGGGCGCGCGCCAGCTGAAGTGGCTCGCGATCCACCCGCTCGCGACGCGGCCGGTGAGCCCGCCGAGGGCGGAGGCGGCGACGTAGCTGCCGACGGCGGGCCCGAGGGCGGCGCCGGCGTAGGCGTCGCCGATGTACGCCACCGCCACCGCGGCGACGCCCGGCATGAGAAGGCCCTGCAGGGCGCGCAGGCCGACGAGGACCGGGAAAGAGGGAGCCGCAGCGCAGAGCAACGTGGGCACGGCGAGGGCGGCGCAGCTCGCGACCATCACGGGCTTGCGGCCGAAGGCGTCCGCGAGGGGCCCGTAGGCGTTCGAGACGAGCGCGATCATGAGGACCACGACCGAGACCGTGAGGGCGGCCGTCGGCGCCGTCACCCCGAACTCGTGAGAGAGCAGGGGGAGGATCGGCTGCGTGACGTAGAGGTCCGCGAACACGGCGACGGACGCGAAGAAGAGGGCGAGGAGGCGCATGGAGGTCGAATCCATTCTCCCTCGGCGCCGTCGCGGCTGCCGCCGTAAACTGGACCTGACGAGACGAAGGAGTCCGAACATGCTCGCGCAGAAGAAGATCGCCGTCATCGGGTCGGGAACCATGGGCCGGAGCATCGCCTCGGGCCTGCTGCGCTCGGGGAAGGTCAAGGCGCAGGCGCTGCGCGCGACCGCGCGCACGAAGGCCAGCGCGGAGAAGGTCGCGAAGGAGTTCGGGTTCCCGTGCACGACGGAGAATACGAAAGCCGCCGCGGACGCCGACATCGTCCTCCTGTGCGTGAAGCCGAAGGACGTGGCGAAGGCCGTCGAGTCGATCAAGGGCCGGCGCAAGAAGCCGCCGCTCGTCATCTCGATCGCGGCCGGAATCAGCACGGGCTTCATCGAGGGCCACTTCGGCGACGCGACGCCCGTGCTGCGCGCCATGCCGAACACGCCGTGCCTCATCGGGAAGGGCATGACGGTGCTCTCGAAGGGGAGCCACGCGACCGACGCGGACGTCGCGCTCGCGACGGAGATCTTCGAGCCGCTCGGAAAGGTCCTCGAGCTCGAGGAGAAGCACATGGACACGGTGACGGGCCTTTCGGCGAGCGGCCCCGCCTTCATCTACATCATCATCGAGGCGCTCGCGGACGGCGGCGTGATGCGCGGCCTGCCGCGCAGCGTCGCGACGACGCTCGTCGCCCAGATGACGATGGGCGCCGCCGAGATGGTCCTCACGACGGGCCGGCATCCGGCCGCCCTCAAGGACGACGTCACGACGCCCGCGGGCTGCACGATCGCCGGCATCCTCGCGCTGGAGGACGGGCGCATCCGGTCCGTCCTCGCGCGCGGCGTCGAGACGGCGGCGAGGGTGGCGGGAGAGCTCGGGAAGTAGCGGGCGTCAGGCAGTCTCGTCGAGGATCGCGAGGGCGACTTCTTCGACGGCGGCCGCGACGGCGGGCGTGACGCGGTCGCCCGGGTCGACGCGCTCGGCCTCGATGCCGTAGACCGTGAGGGAGGCGGGAAGACGGCCGAGGACGCGCGCCGTCTCGATGCCCTCGGCGACGCCGGGGGAGTGCGACGAGATCCAGCCCACGTCGCCCGGGACGGGGCCCTCCGTCGCGTCGAAGCGAAAAACCGTCCCCGGCGGATGGCCGGAGCACAGCGCGTCCACGACGACGACGTGGTCCGCCGGACGCCAGTGCTCCATGAGGGAGAGCCCGTCCTGCGTGTGCTCGACGGCGCGCACGCCGCGACAGGCGCTGAGGCGGCGGGCCGCGAGGAGGCCCGCGGCGTCGTCGCCGCGGAAGTCGTTGCCGACGCCGATCACGAGGAGCGGCACGTCAGTCCCTGTCGATCTTCAGCTTGAGGAAATGCGTCGCGCAAGAGATGCACGGGTCGTGGTTGCGGACGACCTGCTCGCAGAGGAGCGTCAGCCGGTCTTCCGCGAGGTCGAGGTGGTTCTGGACGAAGCCGCGCAGGTCGGCCTCCATCGCGCGCAGGTTCTGCGCCGTGGGCGGGACGATGCGTGCCTCCTTGATGAGGCCGTCGCCGCCGATGCGGTAGCGGTGAAAGAGCAGGCCGCGAGGCGCCTCGGTGGCTGCCGCGCCGACGGCTTCGCGCGGGACGACTTCGACGAAGGAGGGCCCGGGCGGCTCGTACGTGCGCAGGATCGCGAGCGCCTCGTCGATGGCCCAGAGCGTCTCGACGCAGCGCACGAGGATGCTCTTGAAGGGGTTCCGGCATTCCCTGCCGAGCCCGGCCTCCTGCGCGGCGGCCTGGATGGCCGCGGGAAGACGGTCGAAGTTGAGGGTGTAACGGGCGAGCGGCCCGGTCTGGATGATTCCGCCGCCTTTCCTCCGCGCGTGCAAGGCATTGGACCTCTGAACGTGCTCTTCCTCGAAGTGCTGCTCCCACTCGGACGCGGCGATGTCGAGGCCCTCGCTCGAGACGATCCGCCCCTCGTTGAGCGGGTACTCGGACGAATGGCGCAGCGAGACGAGCTCGTGGTGAAGGTCGAGGTCGGGGAACGTGAACCCGGAAGCCCACTTGAGGAGAGCGACGGCCTCGCCGCGCGCCGTCTCGAGCTTCGGGACGAGCGGCGCGAGCTCGGCGGCCGACGGCGCGCGCCAGAAGCCGCCGACGCGGACGTTTACGGGGTGGATCTCGCGCCCGCCGACGGCCGTGACGATCTCGTTGCCCGCCTTCTTCAGACGCAGGCTGAGCGTGACCGCCTCGGGGTGGTCCTTCGCCATGTGGAGGGCGCTCTCGTAACCGAGGAAGTCGGGTGCGTGGAGCATCGCGGCGTGGAGAACGTGGCTCTCGATCCACTCGCCGCAGTAGAGAAGGCGGCGCAGCGCGCGTACGCGCGGGCCGGGGTCGGCGCCGCAGGCGGCCTCCATCGCGTGGACGGAGCTCATCTGGTACGCGACGGGGCAGATCCCGCAGATGCGCGCGGTGAGATCCGGCGCCTCGCCGAGGGCGCGGCCCTTGAGGAACGCCTCGAAGAAGCGCGGCGGCTCGTAGATGTCGAGCCTGACTTCCTGAACCTTTCCCGCGCGCACCCGCACCTTGAGGCCGCCCTCGCCCTCGACGCGCGCGAGGGCGTTCACCGTGATCGTCCGGACCTTACTCATGGAGCTCGCTCTCCTTGCGGAACGCCTCGGCGCTCGCGTTGAACGAACGGAACGCGCGCACGAGGGCCGGCGGCGGCACGCCGAGCTCGCCCCAGAGCGCGGCGAGCGACGCGGTGTTCGGCGACTCCATCGGCCCGAAGCAGGCGAAGCAGCCGCGGTGGTAGGAGGGGCAGAGGGCGTCGCAGCCCGCCTGCGTGACGGGCCCGAGGCACGGCGTCCCGGACGCGACCATGACGCACGGCGTGCCGCGGCGCTTGCACTCGAGACAGACGCTGGAAGCCGGGGTCACGGGCTTGCGCCCCGCGAGGTACGCGCTCACGACCTCGAGGAGCTGGACCTTGCTGATGGGGCAGCCGCGCAGCTCGAAGTCGACGAAGACGTGGTCGCGGATGGGCGTCGACTTGCCGAGGACCTCGAGGAACTGCGGCGAGGCGTAGACGGCCTTCGCGTAGTCCGCGACGTCCGTGAAGTTGCGGAGCGCCTGGATCCCGCCCGCCGTCGCGCAGGCGCCGATCGTCACGAGGAACTTCGCCTGGCGGCGGATCTTGTGGATGCGCTCGGCGTCGTGCGGGGTCGTGATCGAGCCCTCGACGAGGACGAGGTCCCAGGGCCCCTTTCCGACGGCGCGCGAGGCTTCGAGGAAGTTGTCGATCGAGACGGCGCCCGCGACGGCGAGGAGCTCGTCCTCGCAGTCGAGGAGCGAGAGCTGGCAGCCGTCACAGGACGCGAACTTGAAGACGGCGAGCGTGGGCTTCGCGTTCTCCATTCAGAGCTCCCGCCGGGACATGAGGTCCCAGACGTCGACGCAGGGGAAGACCGGGCCGTCCTTGCAGATGAACTTCGGCCCGCACTGGCAGTGCCCGCACAGACCGACGCCGCACTTCATGTTTCGCTCGAGCGAGAGCCACACCTTCGCGGCCGGGACGCCCCGGCGCTCGAGCTCGAGGACCGTGAACCGCATCATCGTCTCGGGTCCGCACACCATCGCGACCGTGTTGTACGGGTCGAAGGGGACGCGGGGGATCAGCGTCGTGACGACGCCGACGTTGCCGCGCCAGTCGCCGATCGCGCGGTCGACCGTCACGTGGACGTCGAGGTCGAAGTCCCCGCGCCACTCCTTGAGCTGTTTGCGAAAGAGGATGTCGTCGGGGGTGCGGGCGCCGTACAGGAGAACGACGCGCCCGTATCGCTCCCGGTGGGAGAGGATCTCGTAGAGGGCCGGGCGGAGCGGGGCGAGGCCGATGCCGCCGGCCACGACGACGACGTCGCAGCCTTTTGCGTCCTCGACCGGCCAGCTCGTCCCGAACGGGCCGCGCACGCCGAGCGCGTCGCCGCGCTTGAGCTTGCCCATCCCTCTCGTCACCGCACCCACGACGCGCGTCGTGTGGACGAGCCGCTGCGGAAACGCCGGGTCGCCGCTGATCGAGATCGGCACCTCGCCGATCCCGAAGACGTAGAGCATGTTGAACTGGCCGGGCGCGAACGGGAACGCGCCTCCGCCCTGCGGGAGGAGCTCGAGCGTGAACGTGTCGGCCGTCTCGCGCTGCGTGCGCTCCACGACGTACGGGACGGGCTGCATCGGGTCCGCCGGCGGCCGCGGGGCCGCGGCGACGGGCCGTGGCGCCTCGAGGACCGAGCTCACCGATGCCTCCCGGCCGGCTCGGTGGCGTAAACGTCGAGGAGCTGGAGGCGCGTCGCGTCGAGGCGCTGTCCCACGATGTCGGCGAAGCTCTTGAGCAGCTCGTAGCCGAGGTCGTGGTCCTCCTCGCACTTCTGCCTCAGGCACCGGCCGTCGAGCGCGATGACGCGCGTGAGCTCCTTGGCCTGCGCGCTGAAGCGCCAGCGGTACGGCGGCACGAGCCAGGACCAGCCGAGGATGTCGCCCTCGCCGATGGTCTGGATCGTCACGGTGCCGCGCGGCGGGGCACCGACCTCCACGGCGACCTTGCCGTGCCGGACGATGAAGAACATGTGCGCTTCCTCGCCCTCGCGGAACAGGAACTGGCCGGCCTCGAAGCGCTCGTTCCGCGCGCACCCCGCGACGGTCCGGATGTGCGCGGGCGTGAGGCCCTTGAGGAACGGGTGTTCGGCGAGCAGGGGGTCGAGTGCTTCCATCGTTTCCTCCGTCAGGCGGCCGGCGCGGGCCGGGCCTCCTGGAGAACGCGGGCCTCTTCCGTGAGGTCGATCCCCACGGGGCACCACGTGATGCAGCGGCCGCAGCCGACGCAGCCGGTCTCGCCGAACTGGTCGACCCACGTCGCGAGCTTGTGCGTCATCCACTGGCGATAGCGGGCCGACGGGCTGCGCCGGATGCTGCCGCCGTGGATGTAGGAAAAGTCGAGCGTGTGGCACGAGTCCCACCGCCGCCAGCGCTCGGCGGACGCCCCCGTCAGGTCCGAGGTGTCCTCGACGGTCGCGCAGAAGCACGTGGGGCAGACCATCGTGCAGTTCGCGCACGAGAGGCACCGCTCCGCGATCTGCTCCCAGCGGGGACTGTCGTTGCTGGCGGTCAGGAGATCCTTGAGGCCCGCCGTGTCGAGCGTACGGCCCATTCCGGCTTCGGCGCGGCGGGTCGCCGCACGGGCCGCTTCGATGTCCTCGGGCTTCGCGGGGCGCGAGTCGATCCGCTGGAGGAGTTTCGCGCCCCGATCGGTGCCGAGCTCGACGAGGAACTCGTGCCGCCCGCTTTCGAGGAGCTCCGTGAGCGCGAGGTCGAAGCCGCCGGCGGCGCGCGGACCGGTCCCGAGCGAGGAGCAGAAGCACGTGCCCTCGGCCTCGCCGCACTGGACGGCCACGATCAGGGCTTTCTCGCGTCGCGCCCGGTACGCCGGGTCGGAGTACGGCCCCTCGAGGAAGACGCGGTCCTGGCGGGCGATCGCGGCGAGATCGCAGGGCCTCACGCCGACGAAAGCGTCGGGCCGGGCGTCGGCGGCGCGGCTCTCGACGTGAAGCGCCTTCTTCTGGCGGGTCACGCCGAAGAGGCGAAGGGAAGCGGGGAAGAGGAACTTTTTCCACGCGTGCGGCCCGACGGTGTAGCCGAAGAGCGCTCCGTCGCTGCGCTTTCGGAGGCGGTAGCGGCCGTTCGTCTGTTCCTGTCCGACCCCGCTCGGAAGCCGGGCGGCGGAGGCGATCTCGTCGTAGACGATCGCTCCATCCTTTACGGTCGGCCCGAGGACCCTGTAACCCGATTCCAGGATGACGTCGAGAAGCGCAGAAATCTCTTGCGCCTCGACCACGCGGGACGAGGCGCCGGGCGCCTCCTCGGAGGCATTCATGCAGGACCCTCCTCTATAGAGATGGGGCGGCCCGGAATGGGTGTCAAGGGAGCGAGATGCTTCGGGGCACCTCCCGCGGTTCTATGATCGACGCGAGCTTCGGGAGGTCTTGAATGAAGGACTCCGTCTCGTTTCGCCTCAACGGGAAACCCGTCCAGCTCGACGTCGACCCCGAGCGCTCGCTGCTCTGGGTCCTGCGCACGGACCTTGGCCTCACGGGGACGAAGTTCGGCTGCGGCGAGAGCCTCTGCGGCGCCTGCACGGTCGTCGTCGGCAAGGAAGCGGTCCGGACCTGCCTCCTGCCCGTGAAGGCGGTGCGCGGCAAGGACGTCACGACGATCGAGGGCCTCGAGAAGAACGGAAAGCTCCACCCGCTCCAGGATGCGTTTGCGGACACGGGCGGGCTGCAGTGCGGCTTCTGCACGCCCGGGATGATCATGAACGCCTACGCGCTGCTCCTGAAGAACCCCAAGCCCTCGCGGCCCCAGATCATCGCGGGGATGGAGGACAACCTCTGCCGCTGCGCGGCTCACCACCGGATCGTTCAGGCCATCGAGAAGGCGGCAGCGGGAGGCGCGTCGTGAGCGGCGCCCGGCCTCCCCTCGTGATGCCGCCGACCCCTTCGGAGACTTCCTTCAGCCGCCGGCGCTTCATCCGGCTCGTCGGGGGCGGGATCATCGTCCTCTTCAACGCGGACCTGTCCGATCTCATGGGCCAGGAGACGCGCACGCGCGGATACCCGACCGACTTCAACGCGTACCTGAGGATCGCGGCCGACGGCCGCGTCACCGTCTACACCGGGAAGATCGAGATGGGGCAGGGCATCGTCACGTCACTGGCCCAGATGGCGGCCGACGAGCTCGGCGTCGCGCTCGCGTCGATCGACATGGTCATGGGCGACACGGCCCTCTGCCCGTTCGACAACGGGACGTACGGGTCGATGTCGACGCGCTTCTTCGGCCCGGCGCTGCGCGCGGCCGCGGCCGAAGCCAGGGCCGTGCTCGTCGTGCTCGCGTCCGAGAAGCTCAAGGTGCCGAAAGAGGGGCTCCGCGTCGAGGACGGCGCCGTGTTCGCGGCCGCGGACCCGAAGGCCCGCATCACGTTCGGCCAGCTCGCGAACGGCCAGAAGATCGTCAAGACGCTCGACGGCAAGGCCGTCCCGAAGTCCGTCGCCGAGTTCCGCGTCATGGGCAAGCCCACGAAGCGCCTCGACGCACGCGCGAAGGTGACCGGGAAGGCGCAGTTCGCCGGAGACGTTCGGCTGCCGGGCATGCTTTACGCAAAGGTCCTGCGCCCGCCGGCCCACGGGGCGACGCTGAAGACCGTCGACACGTCCGCCGCCGCGCGCGTCCCGGGCGCCGTCGTCGTGAACGAGGGCGGGCTCGTCGCCGTCCTGGCGCCCGATCCGGAGACGGCCGAGAAGGCGTTCGCCGCCGTCAAGTCCGACTGGGACGTCCCGAAGCCGGAGTTCGACGACCGGACCGTATTCGACCACCTCCTGCAGTCCGGCGGTGCGGGACAGGAGTCCGAGCGGAAGGGCGACCTCGCCGAGGGCGAAAAGTCGGCCGTCTCCCTCTTCGAGGGCAAGTACCTGAACGGATACGGCGCCCACGCCGCGATGGAGACGCACACGGCGCTCGCGCAGCTCGAGAACGGCACGATGACCGTGTGGAACTCCACGCAGACGCCGTTTCCGAATCAGGCCGCGATCGCGCAGGCGATCGGGTTCGCGAAGGAAAACGTTCGCGTCATCACGCCGTTCGTCGGCGGCGGATTCGGCGGCAAGAGCGGCGGCGGCCAGCAGGCCATCGAGGCCGCGAAGCTCGCGAAGGCCGCCGGGAAACCGGTGCAGGTGTGCTGGACCCGCGCCGAGGAATTCTTCTTCGACGCGTTCCGCCCGGCGGCCGTCGTGAAGATCCGGTCGGGTCTGGACGCGCAGGGCAGGATCTGCCTGTGGGACTACGGCGTCTGGGCCGCGGGCTCCCGCGGCGCCGAGCAGTTCTACGACGTCCCGAACAACCTCATGCGGACGTACGGGCGATGGGGCGGCGACAACCCGAAGATGCACCTCTTCGCGACGGGGCCCTGGCGCGCGCCGGGGGCGAACCTCAACGTCTTCGCACGCGAGTCGCACCTCGACGTGATGGCCGCCAGGGCGAAGATCGACCCGCTCGAGTTCCGGCTGAAGAACACCTCCGACAAGCGCATGCGAAGCGTCCTCGAGGCCGCGGCGGCGCGCTACGGCTGGAAGAAGGCCGCCGGGCCGTCGGGCCGCGGCGTCGGGATCGCCTGCGGCATCGACGCCGGGACGTACGTCGCCCTCGTGGCCGAGGTGAAGGTCGATGCCGCCAGCGGGCGCGTCCGTGTCGTGCGGATCGCGTGCGCTCAGGACATGGGCATCGTGATCAACCCGGACGGCGCGACGATGCAGATGGAGGGCTGCATCATGATGGGTCTCGGCTACGCCCTCACGGAGGAGGTCCGCTTCAGCGGCGGACGGATCCACACGCGGAACTTCGACACGTACGAGATCCCGAAGTTCTCGATGATGCCCGCGCTGGACACCGTGCTCGTGAAGAACGACGAGCTCTCGCCGCAGGGAGGCGGCGAGCCCGCTCTCGTCCCGGTCGGGGCGGCCATCGCGAACGCCGTGTTCGACGCGACGGGCGCGCGCCTCACCGAGATGCCCATGACGCCGGAGCGCGTGAAGACGGCGCTGGCCGCGGTCAGACGCCCAGGTACGCCTCCTTGACGTGCGCGTCGTTCAGGAGGTCTTTCCCCTTGCCCTCCAGGACGATGCGCCCGTTTTCGAGCACGTAGGCCCGATCCGCGATCGCGAGGCTCTTGAAGACGTTCTGCTCCACGAGGAGGACCGTGACGCCGGCGTCATGGACTTCCTGGATCACGCGGAAGATGTCCCCGACGAGGATGGGGGAGAGGCCGAGCGACGGCTCGTCGAGCATGAGGAGGCGCGGCCGGGACATGAGGCCGCGGGCGATGGCGCACATCTGCTGCTCGCCGCCCGACATCGTGCCGGCCGCCTGTTTCTCCCGCTCCTTGAGGCGCGGAAAGATGCCGTAGACCTTCTCGAGCATCTCGGGGCGCGTCTTCTTCGCCTCGGGCGTCAGGGCGCCGAGGAGGAGGTTCTCCTTGACGGTCATCTCGGGGAACAGCCGCCGCGCCTCCGGCACGTGGGCGATGCCGAGCCCGACGAGGTCGTAGGGGGCGCGCGTATGGAGCGCCTGCCCCTCGTAGGTCACGGCGCCCTTCTTCGGCCTGAGGATCGAGGAGACGGTGTTCAGGCTCGTCGTCTTGCCCGAGCCGTTCGCGCCGATGAGGGCGACGATCTCGCCCTTCTGGACGTTGAAGGACACGTCCCAGAGGACCTGGACGTCCCCGTAGAACACGTCGACGTTCTTGACCTCAAGCATGCGCGGCTCCCAGGTACGCCTCGATCACTCTCGGATCGTTCGCGACTTCCTGAGGCGTGCCCTGGGCGATCCTCTCGCCGTAGCACATGCAGAGGAGGCGCTGCGAGATCGACATGATGACGCGCATGTTGTGCTCGATGATGAGGATCGTGACGCCGCTCTCGTGGATCTTGCGGACGATCGAGATCGTCTTTTCGACCTCGGCGGGGTTGAGACCCGCGAAGTTTTCGTCGAGGAGGAGGAGCTCCGGCTTCGTCGCGAGGGCGCGTGCCATCTCGAGCCGCTTGCGCATCCCGAGCGGCAGGCTTCCCGCCGTCCGGTCCCGCCAGGCCTCCATCTCCGTGAACGCGGTGGCCTCGAGCGCCATCGCGCGGGCCTCGTCCCGGTGGTCCGTGCGCGAGAACGCCGAGACCATGACGTTCTCGAGGACGGTCAGGCGCGCGAGCGGCTTGACGACCTGGAACGTCCGCGCGAGGCCGCGCCGGCAGATCTCGTAGGGCTTCAGGCCGTCGATGCGCTGGCCGTTGAAGAGGATCTCGCCTTCCGTCGGGGCGTAGAAGCCGTTCACGACGTTGAAGACGGTCGTCTTGCCGGCGCCGTTCGGGCCGATGAGCCCGAAGATCTCGCCCTTCTCGACCGTGAAGGTCATGTGGCCGACGGCCTGGAGGCCGCCGAAACGCTTCGTGACGTCCTTCAGCTCGAGGAGGCTCATGCGGCCTCCTTCAGCGGGCCGCCGGCCGGTGGGGCCGCGAGACGCCGCTTCCGGCGCTGGAGGGTTTCCCGGAGCGTGCCGACGATGCCCTGCGGGAAGAAGATGATGATCACGATGATGAGGAGGCCGAAGAAGACGAGGTGCCCGGACTTCAGGTACGTGCGGAACACCTCGGACATGAGGATGTAGATCGCGGCGCCCACCGCGGGTCCCCACGTCGTCGCGACGCCGCCGAGCATCGTGACGAGGATCATCATGACCGAGATGTCGTGGATCGAGAACACGATGCCCGGGTCGATGAACCCCATGTAGTTCATGTAGAAGCTGCCCGCGACGCCCGTGAAGAACGCGCTGAGGAGCAGCGAGATCAGCTTGTACTTCGTCGCGTTGATCCCGAGCGATTCGGCGCAGTCCTGGTCCTCGCGGATCGCGAGGAAGTAGAAGCCGAGCTTCCCGTGCATGACGAACCGGATGAGAGCCATGCTCACGGCCGCGAGCGCGAGGACGATCCAGTAGTACCAGCTCTTGGAATTGAAGGCCGGAATGAAGAGGATTCCCTCGGCGCCGTTCGTGAGCTGCTTCCAGTTGAGCGCGATGAGGCGGAGGACCTCGGCGAGCGCGAGGACCGAGAGCGCGAAGTACGGGCCGCGCAGCCGGAAGCAGATCCAGCCGATAACGGCCGAGGCGGCGGCGGCCGCGAGCCCGCCGAGGAGGAGGCCCCACCAGGCGGCGGCCGGGGACATCCCCGTCTTCACGAGGATGCCGGTCGTGTAGGCGCCGATTCCGAAGAAGGCGGCGTGCCCGAAGGAGACCTGGCCCGTGTAGCCGCCGAGGAGGTTCCAGCTCTGGCCGAGGACCGTCCAGAGGAGGCAGAGGATCAGCATGTGGAGGACGTACGGGTTGCTCACGACGGCGGGGACGACCGCGAGGAGCGCGAGGCCGCCGAGCGACAGGAGCGTGGCGCGGCTCATCGTCAGGCCCTGCCTTTTCCGAGGAGCCCCTTGGGCAGGAAGATCAGGACGAGGACGAAGATGATGAAGCCGAACGCGTCCTTGTAACCGAGCGAGACGTAGACGGAGCCGAGCGATTCGGCGAGGCCGAGGACGACGCCGCCGAGGACGGCGCCCGCGACGTTTCCGAGGCCGCCGAGGACTGTGATGATGAAGGCCTTCAGCGTGAAGGGCCCGCCGATCTGCGGAAAGAGGTAATAGACCGGAGCGAGAAGCGCTCCGGCCGCGCCCACGAGGGCGGAGCCGAGGCCGAACGTGATGTACGTGATCCGCTTGGTGTTGACGCCCATGAGAGACGCGGCGCGGGCGTCCTGCGCCGTCGCGCGGATCATCCGGCCGAGGTCCGTGTAGCCGAGGAACAGGAACAGGGCGCCCCCGAGGGCGAGCGCGATCGCGAACGCGACGAGCATCGGGAAGCTGAAGGAGAGCGAGATCGTCTGGCCGGCCATCTTGACGTCCCAGTAAATCGTCTTCGACGCGTAGGAAACGGGGACGGAGCGGTAGTCGGCGGTGAATGCGAGGAGCGCGAGGTTCGAGAGAACGAGGCCGATGCCGACCGTGAGGAGCACCTGGTTCTCCGGCAGGATCGACTCGGCCTCCATGACCGGCGCGATGAGCCATTTCTGGAGCATCGCCCCGAGGACGAAGAGGGCGGGGATGACGATGAGGAGCGAGACGTACGGGTCGATCTTCCCGATCGTGAACGCCCAGAACGTGATGTACATGCCGACCATCATCAGCTCGCCGTGCGCGAGGTTGATGATCTTCATGACCCCCATGATGAGAGACATCCCGAGCCCGATCAGGGCGTAGAGGCCCCCGAGCAGGATCCCCGAGATGAGGACCTGCGCGAGCAGCTCGATCTGACCGGCGACCTGTGGCGTCACGGCATCACTCCCGTCGGCGCCGCCGCGTTACTTGCGGTCGCGCCAGCGCGGCGCCGGATAGACGTACGGGGCGGAGGCGAGGGCCTTCGGCCACACCGTCTCGAACTTCTTCTTCTGCCACTGACCGACGAGCGTCTCCATCCTGTTCTGGTTCGTGAACTTGTCCCAGGCCTGGAACTTCACGGGGCCGAAGGCGGTCATCATGTCCGTCGCGGCCAGCGCGTCGCGCAGGTCGTCGCTGGACATGGACTTGGCCCGGGCGAGGACGTCGGCGAGGACGAAGGCCGTCGAGTAAGCCTCGGCGGCGTGATAGCTCGGCGCCTTCTTGTAGAGCTTCTGGAAGTTCGCGTCGAACGCCGCGGCGCCCGGGTACTTCACCTGGGGCGTCCAGAGCGAGGCGGACATGCAGAACTCGGTCGCGTCGCCGGCATTCTCGAGGAACTCCGGAAGCGTGTGGCCCGCCGCGCCGCCGATGAAGGCCTGGGCGTTGAGGTCGAGCTCCTTGGACTGCCGCATGAGGAGCGAGGCGTCCATGAGGTACGACACCATGTAGACGATGTCGGGGCGGAGCGACTTGACCTTCTGAAGAATGGGCTTGAAGTCGACGGCGCCGGCCTGATAGCCCTCGGCGAGGACGACCTGCATGCCGTGGGATTCGGCGTACTCCTTCATGGACTTCGAGGTCGAGGTCCCGAAGTCCGTGTTCTCGAAGAGGATTGCGACCGACTTGGGCTTGGCGACCTCCTCGAAGAAGGAGAAGACGCCCTTGGCGTAGAGGCCCGCGGGCGAGTTCAGGCGGAAAATGTACTTCCAGCCCTGCTGCGTGATCTTGTCCGCGGCGCCGGTGTCGACCAGGTAGGGGACCTTGTACTTCTCGGCGATGCCGGCGACGGCGTACGAGCACTGGCTCGTGTACTCGCCGACGACGATCGGATACTTGTTGATCGTGATGAACTTCTCGACGATCGCCGAGGCGGTGTCGGGTTTTCCGCCGGAGTCCTGGATGTCGAAGGCGAGCTTCGTTCCCTTCACGCCGCCCTTGGCGTTGATCTCGTCAGCCGCCATCTGGTAGGCCTGCTTCTTCATCTCGCCGAACTTGGCTTCGGCGCCGGTGAGGGGGAGAGGCACGCCGACGGTGAAGGTCTTGCCCTGCGCGAGGGCCGGGGACGCCGAGAACGCGGCAAACGCCGCGACGGCGAGCACTGAGAACATGCGCCGGTTGGTCATGTAAGGCCTCCTCTTGAGTTTTCGGGTTCCGAAGCGACACCGTTATGTCGAGATTCGTTCTCGAACGCGATGATTCGAATGAATCAGATTGCGGCCCAAAAGATGCGCCGGGGCACGGGCCCCGGCGCGGAGAGAGGCGTGGGCCCCGGCGAAGGGACCCGGCCCCGGGAATCAGTCGGCTTCGACGCGGGCGTCTCCGTAGGCCTTCGTGAGCTCGGCCTTGAGGATGTCCGGCTTCGGGCACTCGACGCGCATGATCAGCTCGCGCTTGCCGGCCGGGACCTTCGTGTTCGAGGCCAGGATCGACAGGATTTTGCCGCCCGCCGTCCGGCAAAGGTCGGCGACCTCGCGGATCGAGCCGGGCTTGTCGGGGATCAGGAGGTCCACCCGGAGCCGGCCCTTGCCGACGCCCGTGATCTCCACGAGGGCGCGGAAGACGTCGCCCTCGGTCAGGATCCCGACCATGTTGCCTTTCGCGTCGAGGACGGGAAGGCCCTCCACGCGCTTCTCCATCATGATCTGCGCGGCCCGCTCGATCGGGGTATCCGGCGTCACCGTGATCGGCTTCTTCGTCATGATGTCGCCGATCTTCAGCTTGTCGAGGACGTAGTGGAGCTCCCAGATGTCGAGCGTCGTCGCGCGCGAGGGGGAGACGTCCTTGAGGTCGCGGTCCGAGACGATGCCGACGAGCCTGCCGTCGCCGTTGACGACGGGGATCCGGCGGATCTTCTTCTCCTTCATCAGGTGGATCGCCGCCGACAGCGAATCCGTCGCCTTCAGCGTGATCACCTTGGCGGTCATCCATTTTTCGACGCGCATGCGGGGTCCTCCAGACGTGCGCCATTACGCTCCCCGGAGCGTGATCCCGGCGATAGTTCGTTTGAATCAGGCGCCGGCGGAGGGAGCGGCGAGGCCGAACCGCTTCTCGACTTCCTCGGCGGGCTCGGGGCGCGCGAAGAGGTAGCCCTGGACGTCCTCGCAGGCGAGGGCGGCCAGCAGGGCCGCCTGCTCCTCGGTCTCGACCCCTTCGGCGGTCACCGCGAGCCCGAGGTTCCGCGCGATGGACACGACCGTGGCGACGATCGCGTGATCCTTGTCGTCGGTCGTCATCCCGGCGACGAAGGACTGGTCGATCTTGAGGCGGCGGATCGGGAAATGCTTCAGGTAGTTCAGCGACGAGTGGCCCGTCCCGAAGTCGTCCATCGAGATCTGGATCCCGAGATCCGCGAGCTCGGACAGGACCCGCCCCGTGTGCGCGACGTCGTGCATCGCGATGGACTCCGTGATCTCGAGGTCGAGGACCGAGGGCTCGAGCCCGGACTCCCGGACGATCCGGCGCACGTTCGCCGCGAAGTCGCGCTGCTGGAACTGGCGCGGCGAGACGTTCACGGAGATGCGCATCGGCGGCACCCCGGCCGCCTGCCACGCCCTCAGCTGCTCGCACGCCCTCCGGAGGACCCATTCCCCCACGCGCGCGATCAGGCCGACGTCCTCGGCGAGCGGGATGAACTCGCGTGGCGACAGGATGCCCTTCTCGGGGTGCCGCCAGCGGACGAGGGCCTCGACGCCGACGATCGAGCGGTCGCGCAGCCGGAGGATCGGCTGGTAGTGAAGGACGAACTCGCCGCGCGGGAGCGCACGCCTCAGTCCCGACTCGAGCGCGGCCCGCTCCTGGGACTGCTCCTGCATCTTGCGTGTGAAGAACTGGAAGCTGTTGCGCCCCGTCTCCTTCGCGCGATACATCGCGGTGTCGACGTTGGTGACGAGCGTCTCGGCGTCGGGGCCGTCGCCCGGGTACATCCCGATGCCGATGGACGCCTCGATGAAGAGCTCGCGCTTCTGGACGAGAAACGGCTCGGCCAGGATGCCGAGAATCTTCCGCGCCATTCCGCCCGCGTCCGATTCCCGGGTGATTCCGTTGAGGAGAAGAAGGAACTCGTCGCCGCCGACGCGGGCCACCGTGTCGTCCTGCCGAATGCAGCGGCGGAGCCGGTCGGCGACCTTCACGAGAAGCTCGTCGCCGGCCGAGTGGCCGAGCGTGTCGTTCACGCGCTTGAAGTGGTCGAGGTCGAGGAACATGACGACGAGCGACTGCCGCCGGCGCTGCGCATGCAGGATCGCGAGCGAGAGCCGGTCGTTGAACAGAACCCGGTTCGGGAGGTCCGTGAGGGCGTCGTGGTTCGCCTGGTGCCAACGCTGCTGCTCGGCGCGCTTGCGGTCCGTGATGTCGATGAGGCTGCCGTCCATCACGGTGTCGCCACCCGGCTCGTCCATGAGGCTCTCGTTCGCGAGCACCCACACGGGGCTCCCGTCCCGGCGCCTGAGGCAGATCTCGAAGTTCACGAGGACGCGCTGCTGTTTGAGGCGCGAGACGAAGGACTCCCGGTCGCCGGGGTCCGAGTAGAGGTCGAGCGCCGTGATCTTGAGGACGTCCTCGCGGGACGGGTAGCCGAGGATGCGCGCGAAGGCCGAGTTGCAGTCGAGGATCTTCCCGTCGAGGGTCGTGCGATACAGGCCCGCGAGATTCCGTTCGAAGAGGAGGCGGTAGCGCCTTTCCGAGGCGGTCACCGCCGAGTCGCGCCGCTTGAGCACCCGCGCGACGAAGACGGACGCCGCCACGCCGAGCCCCACGAGGAGCAGCGTCATCGCCCCGACGGCGACGAGAAGGCGCGTCCGGAAGGCCCGGGACGCCTGCCCGAGCGTTCCGGAAAACGAGTCCTGGACGACGGCGCCCTGGTCGTTGAGGCGTTCGAGGCGAAGGTCGTACGCAGCGCGGGCCTCGGGAGTGAGCCGTCCGGCGACGACGTCCTGGTGGATGACGATGCCGAGCGCCTCGAGCTCGTCGACAACCGCGTCGCCGCGTTCCCAGATCTGGAGCGCCCGCTGGATGTGCTCCGTGTCCCGGAAGCGGCCGAGGATGGCCACCATGTCGTCCGCGTCCGCCGGGGAGTTCAAGCCCTCCAGGAACCCCTGGAGCGCAGCATGCGGATCCGGCATCGCGCCCGACATCGCCTGGCGCGCCTTCCGGTCCCCTCGGGGCACGGCGAGGCGGGCGTTGAAGCTGCGGTAGTAGGACTCGTCGCCCGTGTCGAGGTAGCGAGCGAGAAAATAGACGGCGTCCTTCTGCGCCTTCGACCAGGTTGACTGGCCTGAAACGAACGCCCGGATGCCCGAGAGAGCCGCCATGCCCGAAAGGCCCGTCGCGAGAATCGCCGCGATGATCGAGACGAAAAGGACGACGAGCAGCGCGACGAGGCGCGACGCCTGCGCCGGGGAGTCGCCCGGAACCAGCCCGGAGCGCGGTTCCGGACTCGCGGGAGACGTATCGCGGGGCACGCGCGATTATAGGGAGGGGGAGCCGGGAGCCTCGCCGACGTTGAGGCCCATCGTTCCGAACATGCGGTCCTCATACCGGGCCGACGAGAGCCCGGCCCGTTCCATGAGGTCCCGGACGCCGCGCTGCGCGGGATAGCGCTCGAGCGATTCGGGAATGTAGCGGTACGTGTCCGGGTCGCCGTGGAAGAGCCAGCCGACGACGGGCATGGCGCCCCTCAGAAACCCGCCGTAGAGCGATTGCGTCACGGGGTTCGCGGGCTTCCCGAAGTCGAGGACGACGACCCGGCCTCCCGGCGCGAGGACGCGCCGGACCTCGCGAAGGCACTCGAGAGGGTCCGCGACGTTCCGCAGGCCGTAGCCCATCGTGACGGCGTCGAAGCTCGCGTCGGAGAACGGCAGCCGCAGCGCGTCGCCCTGCGCGAACGCGGGCGCTCCGGCTGCGGCGGCTCTTCGCGCACGGGCGACGCCGAGCATCGGGAGCGTGAAGTCGAGCCCGAAAACGCGCGAGCCGGCGGCGGCGCCGGCTCCGGCGAGGAACGCGAGGTCGCCGGTGCCGCAGCAGAGGTCGAGGACGCGGACCGGCCCCGTGCGGCCGGCGAGCGCGAGATCGACGGTGTCGCGCTTCCAGAGACGGTGGAGGCCGAGGCTCATCACGTCGTTCAGGAGGTCGTACCGCCCGGCCAGCCGCGAGAACATGGCCCGCACCTTCGGGCCGCGCTCGGCGTCGTACGAGAGATACTTGTTCGCCACGGAGGGATTGTAGGTGGAGCGCTTTCTCGTCGACGGCCCCGCGCGCGCGCCGCTCACGCTCGTCCTCGCGCACGGCGCGGGGGCGCCGATGGACTCTCCGTTCATGAACGCGGTCGCGGCCGGCATCGCAAAGAACGGCTTTCGAGTCCTGCGATTCGAGTTCCCCTACATGCGCGCCCGGCGTGACGAAGGGCGGAAGAAGCCGCCGGACCGCGGACCGGTCCTCGAGCAGGCGTGGCGCGACGCGATCGGCGAGGCGGCCGGGAAGAAGGGGCCGGCCTCCGTCGCGATCGGAGGCAAGTCGATGGGCGGGCGGATCGCGAGCATGGTGGCCGACGAAGCGGGCGTGGCCGGTCTCGTCTGCCTCGGGTACCCGTTCCACCCGCCGGGACAGCCGGAAAAGCTCCGCGTCGCGCACCTCGAAGGGCTCGAAACCCCGACGCTGATCGTCCAGGGAGAACGCGACGCCTTCGGAACCAGGGACGAAGTCTCCCGCTATCCACTTTCAAAGAAGATCCGAATTCTCTTCCTCCCGGACGGAGACCACTCGTTCAAGCCGCGCGCGGCGTCCGGGCGGACCGAGAAGCAGAACCTGGACGAGGCGGTCGCCCTCGTCAGCGGATTTCTCGGGTCTCTCCGATCCGCATGACCCAGGCGCGGTCGTCGGCGTAGGCGTCGGCGCGGGCCGCGGCCCGGAAACGCACCGGCGGCTCGAACGGAGGCTCGTCCGTGAGGACGATCGTTCCCCAGTGCATCGCGACGAGCGTCGAGGCGCGGATGTCGCGGCCGGCGGCGACGGCTTCCTCCGGGTTCAGATGAACGGACTTCATGATCGACGCAGGCTCGTAAGCGCCGATCGGCAGGAGCGCGACGTCGAACGGACCGTATTCCGCTCCGATGTCGGCAAACACGGGGCCGTACCCCGTATCGCCCGCGAAGTAGAGGCGGAGGGACGGCGAGACGATCGACCACGAGGCCCAGAGCGTCGCGTTCCGGTCGAAAGGCGTGCGGCCCGAGAAATGGATGCTGGGGAGGGGGAGGCAGAGGAGAGAGACCGAAGAGGAAGATTTTCTTAGAAGGGTGCCCGAGCCCCATCCCAGCTCGCGGACATCCGAGTACCCCCGCGACGAGAAGAACGAACCGAGCCCCGAAGGCACGACGGCGGCGGCGCTCCATTGCCCCCCCTCTTCACCTTCAAAGAAATCTCTCTTACGGACCTCTCGTCGAGGTGGTCGTAGTGGTTGTGGGAGATCACGATCGCGTCGATTTCGGGGAGGTCGTCGATTGAAAGGCCGGGCGGGACGTAGCGCTTCGGGCCGAGGCCGGCGATCGGGCTCGCGTAGTCGGACAGAAACGGGTCCGTGAGGATCGTGAAGCCGCCTGTTCGGATGAGGAAGCACGCGTGGCCGAGCCACGTGAGGCTTTCGGGACCTGCGGCGGCCAGCATCGCCCTGGCCTCGCCGGCCGGGACGACTTGGCCCGCGGGCACCGCCGGCGGCCGGTCCAACGCGCGGCGGAGGAAGAACGGAACGAAGTCGGAGAGGCCGGCCGTCTGGCTCGGGCTGCCCTTGGGGTTCCGAAAACGCACGCGGCAGGATACCGGCCCGCCCGCGGGTTAGCATCACGTCCGTGCGTCGGGTTCTCGCGGCCGCTCTCCTCGCGGCGTCGTCCTTTTCCTCCGCCGCGCCGGAAGCGTTCGACGAGAAGGCCGCCGGCCGGTTCGCCGACCTTGCGCTCGCGTGCGTTCACGAAGGAGTACCCGAACAAGATCGCGCACACGATGATCGGCGACGAGGACGCGAAGCCTCCGCGCGTCCTGACGCCGGTCTTCTACGGCTGCTACGACTGGCACTCGGCCGTGCACGGCCACTGGCTTCTCGCGCGGCTCGCGCGAACGTTCCCGGCGGCCCCGTTCGCGCCGCGCGCGCGTGCGGCGCTCAAGGCGTCGTTCACGCCGGAGAAGGTCGCGGGCGAGGTCGCGTACCTCTCCGCTCCGGGCCGCGCGACGTTCGAGCGGCCCTACGGACTCGCGTGGCTCCTGCAGCTCTCGGCGGAGCTGCGCGGGTGGGACGACCCCGAGGCGAGAGCATGGGCGAAGACGCTCGAGCCTCTCGAGAGCGCGGCCGTGCGGCGCCTCGCCGACTGGATTCCGAAGCTCGCATACCCGATCCGCGAGGGCGAGCACGCGCAGACCGCGTTCGCGTTCGGGCTCGTCCTCGACTGGGCGCGCGCGTCGGGCGACGCGGCCATGGAACGCCTTCTCTCCGCCCGCGTCCGGGACCTCTACGCAAAGGACCGGGCCTGCCCGATCGGGTACGAGCCGTCGGGGCAGGACTTCCTCTCGCCCTGCCTCGCGGAAGCCGACCTCATGCGCCGGCTCCTCGCGCCGCCCGCGTTCGCCGGCTGGCTGCTCGCCTTCCTGCCGGGCATTCCGGGCGACGGCGGCGCCGCCTGGCTGCCGGTCGGGACCGTGACCGATCCGACCGACGGCAAGCTCGCCCACCTCGACGGCCTGAACCTCTCCCGCGCCTGGATGCTCGACGGGATCATGTCTGGGCTCCCGCCGAAGGACGGCCGCCTGCCGGCCCTGCGGGCCGCGCGCGAGGCCCACGCCGCGGCGGGCCTCGCCGCCGTGACCGGCGCGCACTACGAAGGCGGCCACTGGCTCGGGACGTTCGCCGCCTACTTCGCGACGCGGCGCGGGATCGCGGAGGCGGCGCCATGACCGCGGCGACGCTCGCGCTCCTCTTCGGCTCGGCCGTGGGAGCCGGGATCATGAACGCGCTCGCTGGCGGCGGGACGCTCCTCACCTTTCCGGCCCTCCTCCTCGCGGGCGTGCCTGCGATCCGCGCCAACGCGACGTCGACCGTCGCGCTCGTGCCCGGCGCCGCCGCGAGCCTCGCCGGATACCGCCGCGAGGTGGGCGCGCACTCGCGCTGGCTCACGACGCTCCTCATTCCGAGCCTCCTCGGAGGCGCGATCGGCTCCGTGCTCCTCCTCATGACCCCGGAGAAGATCTTCGAGCGTCTCGCCCCGTGGCTCGTTCTGTTCGCGACGCTCCTCTTCTTCTTCCAGATCCTGTGGGCGCGCCGCCGCCCCGAGGCGCACGCGCCGGAGCCGTCCTCGTGGGCGCTCGCGTCGGTCGCCCAGTTCTTCGCGGCGATCTACGGCGGGTACTTCGGAGCAGGAGTCGGGATCGTCATGCTCGTGATCCTCGGGGGGCTCGGCCTCACGGACATCCACGCGATGAACGGGCTCAAGAACTTCTTCGGGATCTGCATCAACAGCGTCGCGGCGCTGTACTTCATCGTCCGCGGCGCCGTGGACTGGCCGCTCGCCCTGCTCATGACGGCGGGAGCGATCCTCGGCGGGTTCGTCGGCGCGAACTTTGCACGCCGGATCGGCAAGGACAAGGCCCGCGTCGCGGTCGTCGCGATCGGGCTCGGGATCACGATCGTCCTCTTCCTTCAACGCCACTGAACGCCTGCCGGGGGCGGAAGCCCGGCGCCACGAAAGGAGACACACATGCCGGCACGCACTGCCAGCGCCGTCTGGACCGGAGACCTCAAGAGCGGAAAAGGCACGATGAAATTCGGGGGCGGCGCCTGGGAAGGCGCCTACTCGTTCCAGTCGCGCTTCGAGGAGGGCGCGGGCACGAACCCGGAAGAGCTCGCGGCCGCCGCCCACGCGGGCTGCTTCTCGATGGCCTTCTCGAACGAGCTTTCCAAGGCGGGCTTCGTCCCGACGCGCGTCGCGACGACCGCAAAGGTCCACCTCGAGAAGGGCGACGCGGGCTTCTCGATCACCCGCATCGACCTCGCCTGTGAGGCGCAGGTGCCCGGGATCGACGACGCGAAGTTCCAGGAAGTCGGGGCGGCGGCCAAGAAGGGCTGCCCGATCTCGAAACTCTTCACGGGGGCCCAGATCAACCTGGACGCGAAGCTCGTCTAGAAAGATTGAAGATTTCTTAGAAGGTGAAGAGGGGAGGGCGCCGAAACAGTCGGCGCCCTTTTCGCGTATTGGAGTCAAACCCGCAGGAAACAGGAGGCATCAATGATGAAACCGCGCCGCAGCATTCTTACTTTCAAAGAAATCGTTCTTCTTTGTCTTTCTCTCCTCGTTCTTCCGTCGGCGCTAGCCGACGACAAGGCCGCGGCGGCGGCGAAGCCCGCCGCCGCCATGAGCCAGGACGACATGATGAAAGCCTGGATGGCGTTCGCCACGCCGGGCGCGCCGCACAAGGCGCTCGAGATGACGGTCGGGTCGTGGGACGTGAAGACGAAGATGTGGATGGCGCCCGGAGCGCCGCCTCAGGAAACCGCCGGCACGTCGGAAAACAAGATGATCCTCGGCGGGCGTTACCTCGAGCAGCGCTACGAGGGCACGATGATGGGTCAGCCCTTCAGCGGGATCGGCGTCACCGGCTTCGACAACTACAAGAAGAAGTTCGTTTCCACGTGGATCGACTCGATGGGAACCGGGATCATGTCGATGGCCGGCACGGCCGACAAGACGGGGAAGGTCATCACGTCGTGGGGAACGATGGACGACCCCGCCGAAAAGCGGACCATGAAGGCCAAGACTGTCGTGACGATCGTCGATGCCGACCACCACACGTACGAGTCGTGGCACGCGCTGGCCGACGGGAAGATGACGAAGGACCTCGAGATCCACTACACCCGCAAGAAGTAGGTCAGAGACTCCGGAGGGCCTCGAGCGCGGGCTCGAGCGCCTGGCGGCGCCTGAAGAAGTCGGCCCACGGGTCGCGCTTCTTCAGGCGCGCCGCGAAGTTCCCGAGCGTGAAGTCCTCGGCCCGCAGCGACGGCACGACCTCGCCCCACGAGAGCGGCGTCGAAACCGGAGCGTGCGGGCGCCGTCGTACCGAGTAGGGCGACACCACGGTCTGCCCGAACGCGTTCCGGAAGGAATCGAGGAAGACGCGCCCTTTTCTCGCCGCGATCCGCATCTCCATCGTGAGGTCCTTCGGCCAGGCTGCCGCGAGGCGCGTTCCGAGCGTCTTCGCGAACCAGGTGACGGCCTCGGTGTCCGGTCCGCGGACGATCGGCACGAAGACGTGGAGCCCCTTTCCGCCGGAAGTCTTCACGTACGAAACGAGCTCGAGGGCGTCGAGCGCCTGCTTCACCTTGAGAGCCGCGCCCACGGCATCGGTGATGAGGCCCGAGTCCGGGTCGAGGTCGAAGCAGACCCAGTCGGGCTTGTCGAGCTCGTCGGCGCGGCTGCCCCAGACGTGGGTGGCGATGCAGCCGAGGTTCGCGAGCGCGAGCTGCGTCTCCAGCTTCCCGCCCACGACCGTGTTCGTCACCTTGCGGTCCTTGCCGTGGCGCACGACGACGGTCGGCGTGCCGGGGGGCATGCTGCCGGGCTTTTCCTTCTGGTAGAAGCATTCGCCCGAAAGGCCGTCCGGGCAGCGCTCGAGCGAGAGCGGCCGCTCGTCGACCCACGGGCGAAGCTTGTCGAAGACGCCCGCGTAGAAGGCGACGAGGTCGCCCTTCGTCCAGCCCTCTTCGGGCCAGAAGACCTTGTCCGGGTTGGAGACGGGGACGGGGAACGAAGAAGAAGATTTCTTTGAAGGTGAAGAAGGGCGGGCCACTGCGGATGTGCGCGGCCGGGAGTGCCATACCGCGGGGGCGTCCTTTTGCTTTCGCTGGAGGAGCTTCGGGTTCTTCAGGAGCTTCTCGACCTCGGCGACGGGGTCGCCCGTCGAGGCCTTCTCGACGTCGCCTCCCTCGTCGATGGCGATCTGGGTCAGGAGCCGGTTCGAGACGACCGAGCGCGGGCGCGTCTCGGCGACGTCCTCGTCCGAGGCGAAGTCGTCACGGTGCTTGATCAGGAGCCAGGACGGCTTCGAAGAGCCGCCCCAGCCCTTCGTCCGGACGAGGACCCAGGAGCCCTTCAGCTTCTCGCCGTGCAGCGTGAACTTCAGGTCTCCCTTCTTGAGCGCCGCGTCCACGTCGGGCGACTCCGGCGTCCACGTGCCGCGGTCCCAGACCATCACCGTTCCGCCGCCGTACTCCGCGGCCGGGATGATTCCCTCGAACGCCGCGTACTCGAGCGGGTGGTCCTCGACGTGAGACGCCATCCGCTTGACGGCGGGATCGAGGGCCGGGCCCTTCGGGATCGCCCACGAGAGGAGGACGCCGTTCCATTCCAGCCGGAAGTCGTAGTGGAGGGCGGTCGCCCTGTGCTTCTGGACGACGTAGGCGAGGCCCTTGCCACTCTTTCTCGGCGCTCTCGCGCCGGCAGGCTCGGGCGTGACGTCGAAGCGGCGCTTCTTCCGGTATTCCTCGAGGGGCATCGAGGGGACGATACGGGGAACCCGTGCGGACCGCCAGGTTCGCTGCTTCTGCGTGCTAGGATCGTGCGTTCTCAGGACGGTCGCGGCTCCGTGACGAGGCTTGCTCGGGAGCCAATGGAGGAGGTCGACGGCGGGCGATGGACGACACCCAGCAGCCTGTCGACCCGGACGTAAAGGAAGCCCTCCTCGAGCTTCAGCGTTACCTGTCCGACAGCCTCGCGCCGCTCATGGTGGCCGAGTCGATCAACCTGCTCCTTGACCACCCCGCCACGCTCACCGCGACCGAGGTGCAGGCCTGGACGATCGCGCAGTTCCGCGGCCGCAGCCAGAACGTCGCGATTTCCGATTACCTCTACCACGCCGTCGAGAAGCTTCACGCGATGGGCCAGTTCGACCTTGTCCCGCGCGATCCGCTGCGCCGGTACCTTCAGGACCTCTCCCAGCAGCTTCTCGTGTTCTGCCCTCCGGCCGACCGGGACCTGCTCCGGCAGAACCTGGGCCGGCTCGGCCAGGCGGAGAGCGTCCTCTCGGCGCCGGTCGAAATGCTGCGCCGGCAGGGAACGACAACGGGAGCTCCCACCGTCACACGCCCGGTATCGGGCGAGCACGGCGTTGCGCTGACCGCCAACACCGTTTCCGACCTCCGGCACCTCTCGATGCTGCTCGAGCGCCTCGGCCCCCTCGATGCGCTGCCTCCGGCCGGAAACTACGGCGCCGCCGGCAGGGGAGAGGCGGGCCCCTTCGGAGCCGCAGCCGGCGCCGCCGCAGCGCCGGCCCCGGCGGGCACGTCGCCCCCGGCCGCTCCGTTCGGCGCGATGGTCCAGTCCCCGCGCGAGGCTCTGGTCTCCCAGATCCTCGCCGTGGCCGCGATGGCGGCGCGCTCGGACGGAGAGCTGGGCCAGGCCCTCGAGCGCCTCCGCGCCGCCGGAGTGGACGTTCCGTCCGGCGACGTCATCCGGACTCTCGGGCGCTCGATCCCGCCGTGGCCGCTGTCCCTGCCGTCCGAGCCCGTCGAGGAGGCCCTGGCGTCCGCCCGCGCGTCCGCCACGCAAGCCATTCGCCGCGTCGTCACCCTCCCCAAGGACCAGGAGGAAGTTGGAAAGCGCTTCCACGAGATGGTGGCGGCGGCGGTCGAGCAGCTGAACCAGGGCTCGCTGACGCGGGCCTCGCGGATGTTCGACGTCGCCGAGAAGCTCATCGTCGAGAACAAGGTCAGCCCGCTCTCGCTCGAGACCACGCGGAAGAAGGCGCAGGATTCGGTGGACCTCGAGCGTGTTCGCAGCCTCGGCGAGGACGCGCGGAACCAGCAGCCTCTCGCGCGCATCCTCTCGTTCTTCCCGGGGTTTTCGGTCGGCACGCTCATCCAGGAGCTGCATGTCGAGGAGAAACGGGAACGGCGCCGCCTCCTCCTCTCCCTCCTCGAGATCTACGGACCCGAGGCGCGCGCGGCCGCGCTCGAAGTCCTCCGCCAGCTTGCCGCCGTCGGCACCCCCGAGCAGGACTGGCACTTCAAGCGGAACCTCCTCTACCTCCTCCGCAAGACGCCGCGGCCGGCGGATCAGACGCCGGACGCCGAGATGGACGCCGTCATCCCGTTCGCCGACCCTTCGCTCCCGCCGCCCATCGTCAAGGAGGCGATCGCGGGCCTCGCGGCCATCAAGCACGAGCGTTCCGAGGCGGTGCTCGTCACCCTCGTGCAGGGCCTCGAGACGATGCTCGCGAAGAAGGGCGACGCCCCGTTCGACGAGGCCGAGCTCCAGCCGCTCCTCGACCGCGCGGTCGCGGCGCTCGCGCGATTCGGAAGCCCGACGGCGCGGCGCGTCGTCGTCGAGCACGGGCTGAAGAGGAAGAGCGGTCTCGGCGACGTCGGCGCCCGGCTGGCTGAGCTCGCGACCCAGGACCTCACGGACGACCCGGAGCTCGTGAGCCTCCTCCTCAAGAGCGCGCGGGCCGAGATGCCCTTCAAGGTCTTCGGCCTCACGCTGAAGAAGCGCGAGGACCGGCTGTCCCCGATCGTGGAGGCGCTGTCCGGCACCCCCGCGCCGGGCGTCCGGAAAGTGTTCGAGGAGATCGTCGAGAAGCACGCCGACACGCCCGCCGCCCGGGCCGCTTCGCGTGCTCTCGCCGCCTTCGACGCGCCGAAAGCGGCCGAGGAGGGGCAGGCGAGTCTCATGGGCGACCTCGCGATCTTCGAGCTGCCCGCGCTGCTTCAGAGCCTCGCGTCCACTGAGGTGACGGGCGCGCTGTCGCTGCGCGACGTCGGCGGCGGAGTGGTCGGCAAATTCCTGCTCGAGAGCGGGAAGATCCGGTCCGCCGAGGCATTCGGCCTCAAGGGCGACGACGCCTGCTTCCAGCTCTTCGAACGCCCCACCGGCGGCACGTTTTCGTTCGTGCGCCAGCCGGCGCTGCCGCCTCTCCGCGAGGGCGAGAGCCTGCGCGAGGTCGTGTCGATCCTTCTCGAGGGCATGCGGCGTTACGACGACTTCCAGCGCTTCTCGGCGCTCGTTCCCGACGACCTCGTGCTCGCGCCGACGGGGACGAAGCCGTCGACGGAGCCGGAAGAGGCGGACGGCGCGCTCCAGAAAGCGGTGTGGACGAAGGCGTCCGGCGGGGCGACCCCGAAAGCAATCGAGTCGGCGGTGGCCGCCGACTCGTACCGGATCCGGAGATTGCTGGTCAGGTGGGTGGAAGAGGGGAGCCTGAAGGCCGCCTAGCCTTCCTTCTCTTCGTACTGCTCCTTGAGCGACTTGACGACCGTGGGATCTGCGAGCGTCGTCGTGTCGCCGAGGACGCGGCCCTCCGCGACGTCGCGCAGGAGGCGCCGCATGATCTTGCCGGAGCGCGTCTTCGGGAGGTCGACCGTGAAGAACAGCTTGTCCGGGCGCGCGATGGGCCCGATCTTCTTGACGACGTGGGCCTTGATCTCCTGCTGGAGGGCGGACTTCGTGTCGGCGGCTTCCTGCGTGCGCCCTTTCTCCTTGAGGATGACGAAGGCCGCGATGCCCGTGCCCTTCATCTCGTCCGTGATGCCGACGACCGCGGCCTCGGCGACGGCCGGGTGGTCGACGAGAGCGGATTCGACCTCCATCGTGCCGATCCGGTGCCCGGCGACGTTCATGACGTCGTCGACGCGCCCCATGAGCCAGAAGTAGCCGTCCTTGTCGCGGCGGGCGCCGTCGCCCGTGAAGTAGATGCTCTTGTCCCACTTCGAGAAGTACGTCTTGACGTACCGGTCGTCGTCGCCCCAGAGCGTGCGGAGCATCGAGGGCCAGGGCTTCGTGAGCGCGAGGTAGCCGCCGCCGACCTTGATCTCGTTGCCGAGCTCGTCGAGGATCTTCGGCTCGATCCCCGGGAACGCCACGGTTGCCGAGCCGGGTTTCGTCTTCGTGAGGCCGGGAAGAGGGGTGATGAGGATGCAGCCGGTCTCGGTCTGCCACCACGTGTCGACGATGGGGCAGCGCCCTTTTCCGATCGTCTTCTGGTACCAGATCCACGCCTCGGGATTGATCGGCTCGCCGACGGTGCCGAGCAGCCGGAGGGAAGACAGGTCGTGCTTGTCCGGGAACTCCGTGCCCCACTTCATGAACGTGCGGATCGCCGTCGGGGCCGTGTAGAGGATCGTGACCCCGTGGCGCTCGATGATGTCCCAGAAACGGTCGCGACCCGGCGTGTCGGGCGCGCCCTCGTACATGAGGCACGTGGCGCCGTTCGCAAGCGGGCCGTAGACGACGTACGAGTGGCCGGTGACCCAGCCGATGTCGGCCGTGCACCAGAAGATGTCGTCTTCCTTGAGGTCGAAGACGAGCTTCGAGGTCGCGAGCGTGCCGGTCATGTAGCCGCCGGTGGTGTGGACGATGCCCTTCGGCTTGCCGGTCGTGCCGGAGGTGTAGAGGATGTAGAGAACGTCCTCCGCGTCCATGGACTCGGGCTTGCACCACACGGGGGCGTCGGCCATGAGGCGGTGCCACCAGTGATCGCGGCCTTCCTTGACGTCGATGGCCGTGTGCGTCCGCATGACGAGCACGACGTTCTCGATCGTGGGCGTGTCCTCGAGGGCCTCGTCCGCGATCTTCTTGAGCGGGACGACGTTTCCGCGGCGCCATCCGCCGTCGGCCGTGATGAGGAGCTTGGCGCCCTGGTCGTTGATGCGGTCGCGGAGAGCCTCGGCGGAGAAGCCGCCGAAGACGACGGAGTGGATCGCGCCGATGCGGGCGCAGGCGAGCATGGCGATCGGGAGCTCCGGGACCATTCCGAGGTAGATCGTCACGCGGTCGCCGCGCCGGATCCCGAACTTTCGGAGCACGTTCGCGAACTTGTTCACCTCGATGTAGAGCTCGCGGTACGTGAGCGTCCTGCGGTCGCCCGGCTCTCCCTCCCACACGATGGCCGCCTTCGTGCGGCGGAACCCGTCGATGTGGCGGTCCAGGCAGTTCACGGAGGCGTTGAGCTTGCCGCCGAGGAACCACTTCGCGTGCGGCGGCTTCCACTCGAGCACCTTCTTCCACGGCTTGTCCCACTTGAGCTGCTTCGCCCACTCGGCCCAGTACGCCTCCGGGTTCTTCGCCCCCTTGGCGTAGAGCGCGGACGACTTCGCGTTCGCCTTGGCGGCGAAGGCTTTCGGCGGCGCGAAGGTGCGCTTCTCGCTCAGGAGGACGTCGATCGTGGCGGGGGCGGCGGATGCGGCAGGGGCCGGCGACGCCTTCTTCTTGGCGGGCTGCTTCCGGGCCATGGCGTGTGCTCCTTCTGATCTTCTTTCGCGGAGTGGCGGCCAGCCGGGCTCACGCGGGACGGGGAGACCCCCGCCCCGCGGAGCCTCGCGGGATCAGTAGTAGAAGAGCTGGACCTGGACGGTGTACTGGTTCGTCGTGGCGGTCTTCGGGTCGTTCGGGAGCTGCTTGCGCGTCCAGCCGCCCTTGAGGTTGAAATTCGCGCCGTACGGATACCAGCCGAGGCCGAGCTGGAGGAAGTTCTTGTTCAGCGAGTCGCAGCCGGCGGCAGGGCAGCCCGCGGTGCCGTTCTTGTAGTTCTGGGTCTCGTAGCGGGCGAAGGGCATGAGCTTGATGTCGCCGCCGGTGTAGAAGCCGGCCTCGGTGAAGAGGACGTCCTGCTTGAAGAGCGCGGTCGTCGGGAACGTCACGCCGCCGTCGTAGTGAATGTAGTCGACCTGCGCCGTGATTCCGCCCTTACCGATGGGATAGTCGAAGAAGACGTCTCCCGCGTACGCCGAGTAGTCGCCCTGCGTGTCGTAGCTGGCGCCGAATGCGAGGACCTTCTTCTTGCCGAGGTACGTGCCCGGGTAGAACTGGGCCTTCTCGACGTCGAACACGTTGTACATGACCCGGCCCGTGAACCGGAACGAGTTCTTCACGCCGGGGGCTCGGAAGCCGGAATAAACACCCGCGCGGTACTCGAGGTGGTCGCCCGCGAGGTAGCCCATCGCTTGAAAGCCCGTGTCGCGGCCGACGGAGGACTGCGTCGAGGCGCTCTCCTGGAAGGACCACGTTCCGTAGTCCATCGAGACGAGGTTCACGGCGCTGGAGTTGCAGTTGCGGCAGAGTGGAATGAGGATGAGACCGCCCTGGAGGCTCAGCGCGTTGTCGATCTTCCAGCTGAGGAAGGCGTCCTGGACGATGAAGCCGGTGCCGGGGGCCTTGGTGCCGGTCGTGCTTCCGACGGCCTGCGTGGACTTCCCGAGGTTCGGGTTGTCCGTCATGAAGAAGAACGTGACGTCCTTCGCCACCTGGCCTCCGAGGAAGAACCGCGCTCGACGCAGGAAGAGATTCTGCTGAAAGCCGGCCTGGCCGCCCGTGGCGTCCGACTGGCCGTTCCAGTCCGCCCATCCCTGCAGCAGGATGCCGAGGCGGAAGTTCACGTTGTCGTTGACCTTGATGATCGCCTGGGCGCTGGCGAGACCGGGCAGGAGCGCCACGACCACGGCCAGGGCGACGAGAGCCACGCGAGCGGAAAGGATCCTTGAACGCACACCTTCCTCCTTACACGTCAGCACGCCGAAAGAGCGGCACGAACGGAAGCGCATCAATGTGAAAACGATAAACACCCAGTGGATTCCGCGTCAACTGGAATCTCTGTCGAGACGTTATCTCTTTTGGGCGCTCCGGGGCGCCGTCTCGCGTTAACGCCGGCCCCCCGGAAGGACCCGGGGCCGCACGACGGCGAGCAGGATCCCTGCGAGATTGGACAGGACGGTCAGGGCGAGAGCGATGAGGAGGAGGACCATGGCCCTCGAGGGCAGCTCCTCGAAGCCGGCGGCGGGCGGCAGACGCGACCGAAGGGCGAAAAGCGGCATGAGCAGGAATGCCGCCGCGGCCGGAACCGTGAGAAGGAGAGCCGCGAGGATGCGCCCGAGGCGGGGCAGGACTCCGGGCGCGCTCCCGCTCACCCTCTCGATCCGGATCCAGAACGCCACGAACCCGGCGAGGGCGACGAGAAGGGTGGGTGGAAACACCCAGGCCGGGATGTAATGAAACGCCGCGGCGGCGTAGAGGCCGCCGAAGAGCAGGATGCCGATCAGGTTCGTCCCGAGGAGGTTGAGCATGCTCAGGCGAGGCCCGACCCGATCAGGATCATGAGGGTGCGGGAGAGGAGCCAGACGCAAATGAGGAGCCCCAGCGTGACGCCTCGAACGCGGGTCTCAGGCGTGCCCGGGGCGAGGAAGGACCGCGCGGGCACCGTGAGCGGGTGGGTCATGATCGTCAGAAAGGCGAGGAGCTTGCTCTCCGGGTTCCGGATGAGCTTCGCGACGAGCATGTGGAGCGCGAGATAGATCGTCGCCATGAAGGCGAGGAACCACACGAGGTAAACGACGCGGAAGGCGACCTCTCGCATCGGCGGAGTCTAGCCCGGGAGCCGGGACGGGCGGGGCGGCCATCCGCCCCGCCCGCCGGCCACTCGAGGCGTCAGTGCGCGGCGGCCCCTCTCCCCGTGATGTCGGGAGCCGTCGTGATCGCCTGGCCCGATTTCGGATAGCGCACGCTCGTGACGAGGTCCTGGATCTCCTTGGGCGGCGCGTCCGTCATCAGGGAGACGACCCAGATCGTCAGGAATCCGAGCGGGATGCCGAACACCCCCGACGCGATCGTCGTCGTGCCGAACCAGGAGAGCCCGTAGAAGCGGCTGCCGACCATGTAGAAGACGGTCGTCAGGAACCCAACGAGCATTCCCGTCACGGCTCCGACCTTGTTCGCCCGCTTCCACCAGATGCCAAGGACGAGCGCCGGGAAGAAGGCGCCTGCCGCGAGGCTGAACGCCCAGGCGACCAGCTCCACGATGATCGCGAGCCGGAAGGTCGCGACGCTCGCCGCGATCAGGGCGGTGACGACGAGGAGGACCTTCGTGATCATGAGCCTCTTCATGAGCGAGGCGTTGCGGTTGATGACGTTGTAGTAGAGGTCGTGCGAGATCGCGTTCGCGATCGTCAGGAGAAGGCCGTCGGCCGTGGACAACGCTGCGGCGAGGCCGCCCGCCATGACGAGGCCGGTGATCACGAACGGCAGGCCGGCGATCTCGGGCGTCGCGAGGACGACGAAGTCCGTGCTCTTGACGACGAAGTCCGCGAACTGGACGACCCCATCACCCGCCTTGTCGACGACGTCGAAGAGGCCCGCGGGCTTCCAGAGGTGGATCCACGCGGGCAGCTCGGTCATCTTCGACCCGACGAGCTTCGTGTACACGATGAACCGCGCGAACGCCGCGTACGCCGGAGCCGTGAAGTACAGGAGGAAGATGAAGAACAGGGACCAGCCCACCGACGTTCGCGCCTGGCGGACCGACGGGGTCGTGTAGTAGCGCGTCAGGATGTGGGGGAGCCCCGCCGTTCCGACCATGAGGCAGAACGTGAGCGCGAGGAAGTTCCACATGCCGACGCCCTTCGGCACGGTGAGGTAGTTCGCCTTGAGCGCGTCGTCGCTCGGACCCGACGCGGGCGCCTTCGCCTGGACCGCCGCGGCCTTCGCCTTCGCGACCAGCTTGTCTTTTTCCTCGACCGAGATGCCCGGGGCCTTGGACTTCGCCGTGGCGTCGTCGGCCTCGGCCTTCCAGAGAGCACGCGTGGCCTTCTCCTGCGGGTCGCGCGTGATCTCGACCGCTTTCACGCCGTTCGACTGGAGGAGGCGCCCGTACATGAGCTGGGGCACCGGGATGCCGAACGTCGTCCAGCAGAGGTAGACGACGGGGACGAGATACGACGTGATCAGGATGATGTACTGGGCCACCTGCGTCCACGTGACGGACTTCATCCCGCCGAGGACCGAGCAGAAGAGGACGCCGATCAGCCCGACGAAGACGCCGATGTTGAAGTCGAGGCCGATGAACCGCGAGACGATGAGGCCGACGCCCGTCACCTGCGCGATGAGGTAGGTGAAGGAGCACGTGATCGCGGCGACGACGCCGATGATCCGGGCCGCGTTTCCGCCGTAGCGCGCGCCGAGGAAGTCGGGGATCGTGTAGGCACCGAATTGCCTGAGGTAGGGTCCGAGAAGGACCGCCAGGAGAAGGTAGCCTCCGGTCCACCCCATGACGTAGGCGAGGCCCGCGTAGCCCTGGGCCGAGAGGGCGCCCGCCATCGAGATGAAGGACGCCGCGGACATCCAGTCCGAGCCGGTCGCCATGCCGTTGTAGATCGCAGGCACGTTGCGCCCGGCGACGTAGTACTGGTCGGCGTCGGACGTCCGGGTCACGATGCCGATGACGACGTAGATCCCCAGCGACAGGGCCATGAAGATCCAGCCGATCCACTTGTTCGGCAGGCCGAAGAACTTCTCGGCGAGGCCGATGAGGACCGTGACCGCGAGGAACGCGACGGTGTAGTAGGTGAAAATCTTGCGCAGACTCATGGTTACTCGTCCCCCTCGCGGATTCCGAACTCGAGATCCTTGGCATTCATGAGCTTCGCGTACACGACGATCTCGACCACGAATATGGCGAGCGAGCCCTGGGCCGCCATGTAGTACCCGAGCGGGAAGCCCAGGAACGAGTACGCGTTGAGCGACCCGGCCCACAGGCTCGAGATCAAGAACGTCACCACGAACCAGATCGCCAGGAGCACGATGGTCAACCGCAGGTTGTATCGCCAGTACTCCGCGCGTTTTTCGTCGGTCATCTCGGACATGAGATTTCCCCTCCCTCGGTCAGCCGGATCCGGATGGCGTCCATCATCAAACGTCCTCCTTGTTTCTGAAGCAGACGGAACCGTGAAGTGGCAAGAAACGCCGCGAGCGGCTGCTCGCGTCGTCTGGCGTCAATGGCTGCAACGATCGACCCGAGGTGCTCAACGAACTCCCTCCGGACGTCCCGACGTAGTGGATGAACTCGCGTAGCCTTTGACATGTCGTTTCCAATGTCAAGGGCATTCTCCCGGCCACGGTGCCGCGGGTTAACGCGGCGCGCGATCGGCGAGTTCCTAGAGAAGAGTCCGGAGCGTGCGCGCTCCGAGCTTCGTGACGAGCAGAAGGAAGAGCTCGGCCGTCGCGACCGCATCCGTCAGGGCGTCGTGCGACGGGTACTCGGGGAGGCCGAGGTCCCGGCGCGCGGCGGCGAGATTGAACGAAGGTTCCCGAACTTTCGACGCGAGGCGCTCGACGTCGGCGAGCCTCTCGAGAAGACGCGCCGTGTCGACCACTCTCGGAGCCGGCCACGGCCGCCCCGCGATCGTGTACGCCGCCTTGAGGAACGCGACGTCCACCGCCGCGAAGTGCACGAGGAGCACGCCTTCCCGGAGACGCACGTCCACTTCTCCGAGGACGTCGTGAAGGGAGGGGGCGTCGTGAAGATCCGCAGGGATGAGGTTGTGCGCCTGCAGTGCGCGGGAGTCGGAGACGTGGGCGGTGGAAGGCCGGACGAAGCTCGAGTAGGTCTCGGAGAGGCGGATCGTGCCTTCCCGGATCGGGACCATCCCGACGGCGAGGATCGGGTCGCGCTGGGTCGCGAGGCCGCCGGTCTCGAGGTCGAGGGACCAGAAGAGGATGTCCGAGTAGGCGGGCGAGGGGCCGAAGAACCGCCCGAAGACGCTCATGCGAACGAGACGTGATATCGCTGGCCGGCGTCCTGCTGAGCGTCCCGGATGGCGAGGAAGACTTCCTTTAGGTGTCGGCGTTCGACGGCCGAGAGCGAGTCCAGCGCGATCGAATTCAAGGGTGTCCCTCCGGACGCGACCGCCCGAAGCTGCTCGCGGAGCCGCAGACCCAGGAGGAACGGAAATGCCTGGGAAAGAGTCGCCGCAGCCTCCTGGGGCAGGAGGCCCGTCTCCGCCGCGGCGGCGAGCCTCTCTAGCGTGTTCGTCGCGGTGGCCCCCGCATCGAGCCCGTAGACGCGGGCCAGGCCCACGATCGGCGCGATGCCCGACTTCTTCAGGTCGAGGCGTCCCGCCTCGTCGCGCAGGGTGCGGAACGGGCCCAGCTGCGGCCGGAACCTGAGGGCGGCGCCCGCCATGCGCGAGAGGAACGGCGCGTTCGAGCTCGCCTGCGTGATGAGGCGCGAGATCGGCGAGAGGTCGAGGGAGCCCCCGGCTCTCCGGAAGTCGAAGAAGATCGCGGCCTTCAGGATCGCCTCGGCCTCGGGCACCTCGAGCCAGCTCCGGAAACGCGAAACCCAGTCGGCCAGCGGGCCACGCCAGACGGTCGCCATGTAGCCGCCGGCACAGGGCGGAAAGCCTGACGCGACGAGGTCGGAGACGACGCTGGCCGCGAACTTGGCGAACCAGGCGCCGGCGCTTTCGTCCGCCCCGTCGGCCCAGATGAGGGCATTGTCCTGATCCGTGAGAAGAGCTTGCTCGAAGCGCCCCTCGGAACCGAAGACGATCCAGGCCCACGAGGCGGGCGCGGGGCCGAGATCGGCCTCGGCGAAAGCGAGGAGCCTCTTCACGAGAGCGTCGTTGAGATAGGAAACCAGACGGGCGATCTGGGTCGGGGGCAGGCCCCCGGCAGAGAGGCCGGCGACCATGCGCGCAAGATCGGCGCCGTAGCCCGGAAGTCCGTCGCGGTCGCGGATGGACTCCACGCGTTTCAACAGCTGGAGTGGGCCGAACGTCTGTTCCTTGAGCAGATCCGTGCCTGTGATGATTCCCATGACGCGCCCGTCCTTCGTGACGGGCAGGTGGTGGATTCCTGCGCCCACCATCGCATGCCAGGCGCCGTAGATCGGCGTGTCCGACGGAACCGTGGTCAGGTGAAACGTCGCGATGGACGCCACGGGCGTGTCGGGGCCGAGCCCCTTGGCGAGGACCCGGTTCCGGAGGTCCCGGTCCGTCACGATCCCGGGCGGATCCGACGCGACGAGGACGGAAGACACCCGGCTCGCCTCCATCGCCCGCGCCGCGTCGCCCGCGGTCGCGGTGACCGGCACCGTCACGAGCGGACGGCGAACGAGCGAGCCGACGGTCGCATACACGTCGAGGCTGAACGTCGCGTCGCCGGGGAACGCGGTCGCGGTGCGGAGCCTCGTGGCGAGCCCTTCCGTGAAGAACCGGGCGAACCCGGGCTCGGAGAGGAGGCTCCGGAACACCTTTTCGGGAATGCGGTACGCGAGGAGGTCGTCGGCCACGACGACGTCGAACGCCACGCTTCCGGTGAGGAGCGAGGCGAACCCGAAGAGATCGCCTTCCTCAAGGTGGTCGGCGACCGTTCCTCCCTTTTCGAGGCGTACCGTGCCCTTGCGGATGAGCCAGAGATGGACGCTCGGACGACCGAGCTGGGACAGGACGCGGGTTCCCGAAGGAAAGTAGCCGACGTCGAGGGAGCGGGCCGCCATCTCGAAGCTGTCGACGTCCAGCGAGTCGAACGGCGGAACGCTCCGCAGGAAGCCCCGGGGATCGAGCGGGGGAGTCCCCGGAACGCTCGCCGAGGCCATCAGCCCTTCGGGATGCCGAGCTTTTCGAGATTCGCCTTCACGTCGTCCACGGAAGTAGCTGTCTTCAGGTAGTCGACGACGGCGTCGACGGGAGTCGGCTTCGGGCCCTCGGTATTCATGCCCGGCAGCGAGGCGATGAACTTCTTGCCGGCCTCGCTCTTCTGGTCGAAACGGAAAAGCTCGGGGCCGGGAACGAGCCCGCCGAGCTTCAGCGTCGAGATCGTGAGCCAGAGAGGGTCGGTCGCGTGCTGATTCGTGGAGATCTCGCCGTGAATCAGGATGCGCTCACCGCTCTCGAGCTTCATGTGACAGCGGGGCCCCATGGCATCCTTCTTGTAGCTGACGATGTGCCCCATGGCGCGTCTCCTTTCTCCAGGCCCATTCACCAGAGCAGGCGTCAACGAACTCTCGGCGCAGAATACGCCGGTTCCGGAGCCGGACGCGTTCCCGTGGCGAACGGGGGCCCGAAGTCTCACCCCCGAATTGATGCAACCGAATCATGGCCCGGCGGATGCACGAGCCTTAAGTTGAAATGCTTCTTGATTTAAGCTGAGGGAAGGGCGCACAGCCGCTTGGCTGGCGGATGGAGGACAAGAATGAGCACAGCGGCACCCGCGGAATCAGGCAACAGGGTCATCACGTCCGCCGAGGAGAGGCGCGTCATCGTCGCGTCGTCGGTCGGCACGGTCTTCGAGTGGTACGACTTCTACCTCTACGCCACTCTCGCCCCGTTCTTCGCGAGCCTCTTCTTCCCGAAGGGAAACGAAACGGCGGCCCTCCTCTCGGCCTTCGTCACGTACGCGGCGGGATTCCTCGTCCGTCCGTTCGGCGCCCTCATCTTCGGGCGCGTCGGCGACCTCGTCGGCCGCAAGTACACGTTCCTCGTGACGATCGCGGTGATGGGCGGCGCGACCGCGGCCGTCGGGTTCCTGCCGACGTTCGCGACCATCGGATGGTGGGCGCCCGCGATGCTCGTGACCCTCCGCCTCCTGCAGGGCCTCGCCCTCGGCGGCGAGTATGGCGGCGCGGCGACGTACGTTGCCGAGCACGCTCCTGACCACCGGCGCGGCTACGCGACGAGCTGGATCCAGACGACGGCGACCGTCGGGTTCTTCATGGCCCTCCTCGTCATCTACGCCTGCCGGGCGTGGATTCCGGCCGCGGACTTCGCGAACTGGGGATGGCGCATCCCGTTCGTCCTCTCGCTGGTGCTCCTCGCGATCTCCATCTACATCCGGCTCAAGCTGCAGGAGTCGCCGATCTTCCAGCGCCTCAAGGCGCAGGGGAAGCGCTCCAAGTCGCCCATCAAGGACAGCTTCTTCAAGTACCCGAACAACAAGTACGCGGCGCTCGCCCTCTTCGGCGCCACCGCGGGCCAGGGCGTCGTCTGGTACACGGGCCAGTTCTACGCGCTCTTCTTCCTCACGATCACGCTGAAGATGGACTGGCAGACGGCGTACACCCTGATCGCCCTGTCCCTGCTCCTCGGGACGGGGTTCTTCATCGTGTTCGGAGCGCTCTCGGACAAGATCGGCCGCCTGAAGATCATTCTCTTCGGCTGCCTGATCGCGGCCCTCACGTACATTCCTCTCTTCAAGGCCCTCACGCACTACGGGAACCCGTCCCTCGAGAAGTACCAGGATTCGGTTCCCGTCTCGATCGCGGGCACGAATTGCCAGATGCACATCTTCGTGACGCCGTTCACGAAGTTCTCTCCGTGCGACAAGGCCCAGGACTTCATCGCGAAGCAGGGACTGTCGTTCACGACGCTCCCGCCGCAGGGTGACGACGTCGTCATCAAGATCGGCAGCGTCGAGATCAAGGGCTACGACGAGGCGAAGCTCAAGGAAGCCATGAAGACGACGGGCTATCCGAGCCCGGCGTTCAAGAAGGCCGAGATGAACTTCGGGATGGTTCTCCTGATCCTCTTCATCATGGTCATCTACGTGACGATGGTCTACGGGCCGATCGCGGCCTTCCTCGTCGAGCTGTTCCCGGCGAACATCCGGTACACGTCGATGTCTCTCCCGTACCACATCGGCAACGGCTGGTTCGGCGGCATGCTTCCCCTCATCGCCACGGCGTGGGTCGCCGCGTCGGGCAACATCTACCAGGGCCTCTGGTACCCGATCATCGTCGCCATGATCACGGTCGTGATCGGCGGTCTGTTCCTGCGCGAGACGAAGGACGTCAAGATCCACGAAGAAGTCTGACCGAAGAATTCCTTTGAAGGTTCATGGGCCGGGCGGCACGTCGCGCCCGGCCCTTTTTATTCGCGGGCCTCCCGTTAAACTCCGACCGTGGCCGACGAAAGACCTTCGATTTCCCCCTTTCTAAGAGAATTTCTTCGGTCCGAAGCGGCCTCCGGTGTGCTCCTCCTCGTCGCGGCCGTAGCCGCGATCGCGCTCGCGAACTCGCCGTTCGCGGGCGCCTACTCCCACGCGACGCACCTTCCGATCCAGTTCGGCGAGGGGTCCTGGCGCGTGGACTCGACCCTCTCCCACGCGATCAACGACGGCCTGATGGCCGTGTTCTTCCTCGTCGTCGGGCTCGAGATCAAGCGCGAGTTTCTGACGGGGGAGCTTTCCGGGAAGGGCGCCGCGATTCTCCCCGTGGCGGCCGCGTGCGGGGGAGCGGCCGTCCCCGCGTTGATCTACGCCGCGTTCAACGCCGGGACGCCCGCGGCGCACGGCTGGGGCATCCCGATGGCGACGGACATCGCCTTCGCCGTGGGCGTCCTCGCGCTCCTCGGCCGGCACGTGGCGCCCGTGTTCAAGGTGTTCCTCACGGCCGTGGCGGTCGTCGACGACCTGATCGCGGTCCTCGTGATCGCGTTCTTCTACACGTCCGGACTGGACCTCCGCGCGCTCGCCGTCGTCGCCGGCGCGTGCGCGGTCCTCTACGCCCTCAACCGTGCGGGCGTCCACGCCCTCGCCCCGTACCTCCTCGTCGGGGTCGTCCTCTGGGCCGCGATGGCGAAATCGGGCGTCCACGCGACGATCGCGGGTGTCCTGCTCGGGATGAGCATCCCCGCGACGGGCGCCGAGACGTCCCCGCTGCGCCGGCTCGAGCACGCCCTCCATCCCTGGGTTGCGTGGGGGATCATGCCGGTGTTCGCCCTCGCGAACGCGGGCGTGACGGTGCCTGCGGAGCAGGTGGGCGCGATGCTCACGTCGCCGATCGCGCTCGGGATCGTCCTCGGCCTCTTCTTCGGCAAGCAGGTCGGGATCTTCGGGACGACGTTTCTCCTGGCCCGCTTCGGCGTCGGTTCGCTTCCGCTCGACGCGCGAGCGCGCCGGTCGCTGTGGGGGGTCGCGCTGCTCGGCGGGATCGGTTTCACGATGTCTCTCTTCGTGAGCGGCCTTGCTTTCACGGACGAGGCGATGGTGGACGTCTCGAAGGCCGCGATCCTCGCGGGCTCGTTGATATCGGGTCTCGGCGGGGCGGCCGTTCTCGCGAGCGTTCCGGCGCCGGTGGCGGGAGACGCGGACGCCGGTTAGACTCCCGCGTCGAGGATGGCCATCTTCGGGAAAAGCTCGCAGAGCCCGGCACACGCGGGCCGAGTCGAGCCGGCGCGCGGGCCGTCCGTCATCGGGCCCCACACTCGTATCCAGGGCGAGCTCCTCGGAGACGAGGACGTCCTGGTGGAAGGCCGCGTCGAGGGGCGCGTCCTCCTCGCGCGCGAGTTCCGCGTCGCCCCGGGCGGGGTCGTGGTCGCGGAGGTGCACGCCGGCACGGTCGTGATCGCCGGCGAGGTCATCGGCGACGTGAGCGCGACCGAGCGCGTCGAGATCCTGCCCTCCGGCTCCCTGGAAGGAAACATTCGCGCCCCGAAGGTCGCCGTGGGCGACGGGGCGCGATTCAAGGGAAGCGTCGACATGAGCGCCGGGGCCCCTCCCGGCGACGACGCTCCCAGCTGATCGAAAGGAACTCCGCACATGGCACCGTCCGCACCCGTTCACGGCAACTGGATTGCCGGCAAGCACGTTCCCGCCCGCTCGGGCCGCACGTTCGAGAACCGCAACCCCGCCGACGTGACCGACCTCATCGGCCGCTTCGCGGACTCCGACGAGCGCGACGTCAAGGACGCCGTCGACACGGCGGCCGAGGCTTACAAGAGCTGGCGCCTCGTGCCCGGCCCGCAGCGCGGCGAGATCCTCTACCGGCTCGGCGAGATCCTCCGCGACCGCAAGGAGCAGTACTCGCGCGACATGACGCGCGAGATGGGCAAGGTCCTCAAGGAGGCCCGCGGCGACGTCCAGGAAGCCATCGACATGGCCTTCCTCATGGGCGGCGAGGGACGGCGGCTGCACGGGCAGACGACGCCCTCCGAGCTCCCGAACAAGTTCGCCATGTCCGTACGGGCCCCGATCGGCGTCTGCGCGTTCATCACGCCCTGGAACTTCCCCATGGCGATCCCGGCGTGGAAGTCCACGGCGGCCCTCGTGTGCGGGAACACGGTCGTCGTGAAGCCCGCCACCGACACGCCGCTCTCCGTCGTGAACTTCGCGAAGGCGCTCGAGGACGCGGGCCTGCCGCCCGGCGTCTTCAACGTCGTGACGGGATCGGGCTCGAAGGTCGGGATGCCGCTCCTCAAGGACCCGCGCGTGAAGGTCGTCTCGTTCACGGGTTCGACGTCCGTCGGGCGCTCGATCAACGAGGCCTGCGCGCCTTCGTTCAAGCACGTCCATCTCGAGATGGGCGGCAAGAACCCGATCATCGTGATGGACGACGCCAACCTGGAGCTCGCCGTCGACGGCGCGATCTGGGGCGCGTTCGGGACGAGCGGGCAGCGCTGCACGGCGTCGTCGCGCCTTCTCGTGCACCGCAAGGTCGTCAAGAAGTTCACGGCGATGCTCGGCGAGCGCGCCGCCGCCCTGAGGGTCGGCAACGGGCTCGACGAGAAGAACGAGATGGGCCCGGCGATCAACGAGAGCCAGCTCGACACGGTCCTCGACTACATCTCGATCGGCAAGGATGAGGGCGCGAAGCTCGTCTCCGGCGGCAAGCGCCTGACGGGAAAGGGTCACGACAAGGGCTGGTTCGTGTCGCCCACCGTGTTCGGCGACGGCGACCGGAAGATGCGGATCGCGTGCGAGGAGATCTTCGGGGCCGTCACGGTCGTCGTGCCGATCTCGTCCCTCGAGGAAGCGATCGACATCTCCAACGAGTCGGAGTACGGCCTGTCGTCGGCGATCTTCACGCAGGACATCAACAAGGCGTTCGTCGCGATGCGCGACCTCGAGGCCGGTATCTTTTACGTGAACCTGCCGACGATCGGCGCCGAGACGCACCTGCCGTTCGGCGGCACGAAGCAGACCGGCAACGGGCACCGCGAGGCTGGTCTGGCCGCGCTGGACGTCTTCAGCGAGTGGAAGTCGATTTACGTGGACTACTCCGGAACGATCCAGAAGGCGCAGATCGACGTGCCGGCGGGCGAGGCCTCTGCGAAGAAGAAGAAATAGCCGGGGATTTTCTTAGAAGGTGAAGAGGGCGGAGGCCTCGCTCAGGCGAGGCCTCTTGCTTTTTGGTACGCCGGAATCGCCGCCGCCAGGATCTCGACGGCCGCCTTCAGGTCCTCGTCCTTGAGGACGTACGCGATCCGCACCTCGTCCTTGCCGAGGCCCGGCGTCACGTAGAAGCCGCTCGCGGGCGCGACCATGACGGTCTTGCCGTCCTTCTGGAAATCCGTGAGGAGCCAGGCGGCGAAGTCGTCGCTGTCTTTGATCGGGAGCCGCGCGACGAGGTAGAAGGCGCCCTCGGGCTTCCGGAGGAAGACGCCGGGGATGCCCGAGAGGCCCGTAAAGAGCGTGTCCCGGCGCTTCTGGTACTCGGTGACGACGCCCTTGTAGTAGTCCGGGCCGAGCGCGGCGGCCGCGGGCGCGATGTACTGCGCGAGGCCGGGCGGGGAGAGGCGGCCCTGCGCCATGCGGTTCGTGGCGGCGGCGAGCTCCTCGTTGCGCGTCACGAGCGCGCCGAGGCGGATCCCGCAGGCCGAGAACCGCTTTGAGAGCGAGTCGACGACCACGACCTCGTGCTCGAACCCGGCCAGCGAAAGCGCGCTCTCGGACACGCGGCCGTCGTACAGGAACTCGCGGTAGACCTCGTCCGAGACGAAGAAGAGTCCGTGATCGCGGCAGAACTCGGCCACGAGGCGGATCTCGTCCTTCGTGTAGACGGTGCCGGTCGGGTTGTTCGGGTTGCAGAGGAGGACGATCCGCGTCTTGGGCGTCAGCGCCTTCTCCCACTCGGGGCGGCCGGGCAGGTGGAAGCCGTCCTCGCCGCGGGTCACGATGGGCTTGAGCGTGAGCCCTGCCATCGCCGCGAACGAGCGGTAGTTCGTGTAGAGCGGCTCGACGGTGAGGATCTCGCCGCCGGGGTCCGAGCAGGCCATGAACGCGAAGAGCAGGGCCTCGCTGCCGCCGGTCGTGGCGAGGATCTGGGACGGCTCGAGCGAGACGCCCAGCCGTCCGTAGTACGTCTTCAGGAAGTCGAGGTACTCCGGCGTGCCGTTCGACGGCGAGTAGGCGTAGACCTTGTCCTTCAGCTCGGCGAGGCGGCGCCGCATCGGCTCGGGCGTCTCGAGGTCGGGCTGGCCGATGTTCAGGTGCAGGACCTTCACGCCGCGGGCCCGTGCGTCGTTCGCCAGGGGCATCAGCTTGCGGATGGGGGAGGCGGGCATGGCAAGACCGCGCGCGGAGACGTGGGCGGCCGTACGGGTGGTGCTCATGGTCCGCCAGACTAGCAAAAGCGCGAAGGTAGACTCCCCGAATGTCGCCGGCGGTCTGGATCCTCCCGTTCGCGACGCTGCTCCTCGCCATCGCGCTGTTTCCGCTGCTCCTGCCGGAGCGGTGGGCGCATTTGAAGTTCCAGGCGCTCGTGGCTGGTGTCGTGAGCCTTCCGGTGGCGGTTCGCTTCGTGGTGCACGGCCCCGGAGCGCTGGCCGAGATCGCGCACTCCTACGTCTCGTTCGTCGTCCTCCTCGGCTCTCTGTACGTCGTCGCGTCCGGAATCGTCGTCGACGGCGACGTCCCGGCCACGCCGCGCACGAACACCCTGCTGCTTCTCATGGGCGGCGTCCTCGCGTCCGTCATCGGGACGACGGGCGCCTCGATGCTCCTGATCCGTCTCGTCCTCGACGTCAACGTCGAGCGAAAGAACGTTTCGCACACCGTCCTGTTCTTCATCCTCATCGTCTCGAACATCGGCGGCTCGCTGACGCCGATCGGGGACCCCCCGCTCTTCCTCGGTTACCTGGCGGGCGTTCCGTTCTTCTGGACGCTCGTCCTCCTCAAGCAGTGGGCCGTCGCGCTCGGCATCCTCCTCGCGGTCTACTACGTGATCGACCGGCGGCTTCACGCCCGCGAAACGCACGCGGCCATCCTCGAGGACGAGCTCACGATCCGCCCGATCCGGATCTCGGGAAAGTGGAACTTCGTCCTCCTCCTCGGCGTCGTCCTCGCGACGGTTTTCCTGCCGTCGCCCTGGCGCGAGATCGCCTCCGTCGCGTGCGCCGGGGCGAGCTTTCCCCTGACGACGAAGGGTCTCCGGGCAGGAACCGGGTTCTCGTGGCATCCCATCCTCGAGGTCGCGGTCCTCTTCGCCGGGATCTTCGTGACCATGGAGCCGGCGCTCGTCATCCTCCGGGAGCGCGCTCCGACGCTCGGGTTGACGGAGCCGTGGCAGTTCTTCTGGGCGACGGGCGCTCTCTCGGCCTGGCTCGACAACGCTCCGACGTACGCCGCGTTCTTCGCGCTGGCCCGCGGCCTCGGCCGGCCCGAGGTCGCGGGCGTGCCGGCTCGGGTTCTGGAGGCGGTGTCGGCGGGGGCCGTCTTCTTCGGGGCGATGACGTACATCGGAAACGGGCCGAACTTCATGGTGCGGTCGATCGCGGTCTCCCGCGGCGTCGCAATGCCTTCGTTCTTCGGCTACGCCTGGCGGGCCGCGGCGATCCTGCTGCCGCTCTTCGCGCTCGAGACCCTGCTCTTCTTCCGCTGAGCGGATGCCGGCGTCAGGCCGGAAGGCGGAGCCCGGCGGCCGAGAGCAGGCCGGCCAGGTCCGGCGGGACCGGCGCCGTAAAGCTCATGGCCGCGCCGGTAGCCGGGTGCCGGATTCCGAGCCGCCACGCGTGCAGCGCCTGCCGCGGGAAAGTCTTGCACGCTTCCTTCAGGCCCTCGTCCTTCAAGCCTTTCCAGCGCGGCGAGCCGTAGACGGAGTCGCCGACGATCGGCAGGTTCAAGGCCTTGAGGTGGACGCGGATCTGGTGAGTTCGGCCCGTGACGAGCCTGCATTTGAGGAGAGAGAGACCGGAGAGGGGACCCGAGGATTCGGAGAGGATTTCATAGAAGGTTGAAGAGGCGCGGCCCTCGCTCTTCGACGTCGTCATTCGCTTTCGGTCACGCGGGTCGCGCAGGATGCCGAGGTCGATCTTCCCCTTGTGGACGGGCGGGTGACCGTAGACGACCGCCAGATAGTCCTTTTCCAGGAGTCTTTCTTTCATCGCTTTCCCGAGCACGGACATCGCACGCTCGGTCTTCGCGATGATCAGCACCCCCGACGTGTCCTTGTCGAGCCGGTGGACGAGGCCGGGGCGATCCGCGGGGCCCGCCCAGTCCTTCGAGCGGTGCAGGAGCGCGTTCACGAGCGTCCCCTGGCGGTGGCCGACGGCGGGATGTACGACGAGGCCGGAGGGCTTGTTCAGAACCAGGATTTCGGAATCTTCGAAGAGAATGGAGAGAGGGATGTCCTCGGCGAGGATGTCGGGCCGGGGCGGGGGAGGCGGCGGGAGGACGATTTCGATGACGTCCCCCTTCTTCACCTTCTCAGAAGTTTTCTTCGGTCTCCTCCCCGCGATCGAAACCGATCCCCGTTCGATCCACTCCTGGATCTTCGTGCGCGAGGCCTCGGGCAGGTCCGTCAGGTGGCGCAGGAGGACGTGGTCGAGACGCTCGCCGACGTCGCCCCGGTCCGCGCGGATCGTCCGGGCCGGCCGCGGCTCGTCGCTCACGCCGGTTTCGGGGCGGGCGGGATCCGGCGGCGCAGCGCGAAGATCGCGAGGCCCGCAACCACTCCGCAGAGCGCGATGAACTGCGAGGTCGACATCACGCCCAGGACCTCGCCGCGCGGGTCGCCCCGGAAGATCTCGATCGTGCCGCGCAGGAGCGCGTACCCGAAGACGTACCGGGCGAACGTCTCACCCGAGAACGCCCGCCGCTCGAAGCGTACGAGAAGCACGCAGAGGAGGAGCGTGCCGAGGACCTCGTAGACCTGCGTCGGGTGGAGGGGGATCCCGAGCGGGACGCCGACGTTCTCGTGGGCGACGGGGCTCGTGAACGTGACGGCCCAGGGGAGGGCGCATTCCCGGCCCCAGCAGCAGCCCGCGAGGAAGCAGCCCACGCGCCCGAGCGCCTGCCCGAGGGCGGCGGAGGGCGCCGCGGCGTCCGCGAACGTCCAGAACGAGATCCCGCGGCGCCGGAGCAGGATCGCGGTCGCGAGAACCGCGCCGATGAGGCCGCCGTAGAAGACGCCGCCCGCGCGGGCGAGCGACGCGAAGTCGCTCCACGAACGGACGTAGGACGGCCATTCGACGATCACGAGGAGGAGCTTGGCGCCGACGAGGCCCGAGAGGAGCAGCCACACGCCGATGTCCGACGCCGTCTCGGCCTCGATGCCGAACGACGGGGCCCGGCGGCGCATGAGCCAGAGCCCGGCGACGAAGGCCATGGCCATCATGAAGCCGTAGCTCGGGAGCGCGAACGAGCCGATGCGGAAGAGCTCGGGATGCATCCGGGTCAGCTCCTCGCGGCCTTCGGCGCCGGCTCGGGGCGGCGCCAGATGTCCCACGCCAGGAGGACGACGCCCACGGAGATGGCGCTGTCGGCGACGTTGAAGGACGGCCACTCCCAGCGGTCGACGTAGAAGCGCAGGAAGTCGGTGACGGCCGAGAAGCGGACGCGGTCGATGAGGTTCCCGACGGCTCCGCCCATGATCAGGCCGAGCGCGCCCTGGAGAAGGCGGTGTTCCGGGGGCGTCGTCAGCGACCAGGCGAGAACGCCCGCAAAGACCGCGAGGGCGAGCAGCGTGACGAGAAGCGGACGCGCCGAGCCCGCCGAGGCGAGGACCCCGAACGCGGCGCCCGTGTTCTGGAGGTGGGTGAGGTCGAAGAAGCCCGGGATCACGGGGATCGTCCGGTAGAGCGGGATCTTCCCGACGACGAGCGCCTTCGTGGCCTGGTCGAGGACGACGACGCCCAGCGCGAGGGCGAGATAAGGGAGGCGCCGCGTCACCGTGAGATTCTAACCGCCGACGACCGCGCGGCAGCGCGCGCAGACGCCGTCTTCGCCGGGCTCGACGTCCTTGCGGACCTGCCAGCAGCGCGGGCACTTGGCGCCCTCCGCCGGGCGGGCGAGGACACCTTCGGCGTTCGCGTCCCGCACGACGGACGAAGTCCCGAAAACGTCCCGAAGATTTTCTTCCGAAAGGTGAAGAGAGGCGAGTGCCTCGTCCAGGCCGGCGGAGCGCCCGACCACCGCCTCGGCCTGCGCCGCGGAGCCGACCTTGTTCTCGCGGCGCAGCGGCTCGAGGGCCTGCAGGAACTCCGCCCGCAGCGCGAGAACCACTCCCCACGCCTCTCTTTCACTCGAAGAGATCTGCGAAACGCTCAATTCCCCCCAGCTCATCAGAAACAGCGCGGACGGGTCCTTCGCATTCCCGGGCAGCGATTCGAAGATTTCCTCCGCCGTGAACGGGCAGATCGGGGCGAGCGCGGTTGCGATCGTCTCGACGATCTTCCACGCGGCCGTCTGTGCGGACCGGCGCACGGGGTCGTTCGGCGCGAGGACGTAAAACGCGTCCTTCCGCACGTCGCACCAGAACGCGGAGAGGTCGGTCGTGACGAGATCCAGGAGGCGGCGAACCACGGCGTGGAACTCGTACCGTTCGTAGGCCCCGCGCGCTTCCGTCGCGAAGCGGGCCGCGGCGTCGAGAGCCCACCGCTCGAGAGGCTCGAGCGTCCCGTCCGGGACCGCGTCCCTCGAGGGGTCGAAGTCGAAGAGGTTCGAGAGGAGGAACCGCGCCGTGTTCCGGATCTTCCGGTACGCCTCGGCCGTCCGCTGGAGGATCTCCTTCGAGAGCGGGTCGTCGTTCGTGTAGTCGAGCGACGCGACCCAGAGGCGGATCACGTCCGCGCCCTCGGTCTTGAGCAGGTCCTGCGGCTCGATCGTGTTCCCGAGCGACTTCGACATCTTCCGGCCGTCGCCCGCGACGACGAAGCCGTGCGTGAGCACCGTGTCGTACGGCGCACGGTCCGTCAGCGCGACGGACGTCAGGAGCGACGACTGGAACCAGCCGCGGTGCTGGTCGTGGCCCTCGAGGTACATCACCGGCACCGGCGGCTGCGCCGTGTACGGGTCCGCGAGGCCGTAGTCGCCCGAGCGGAGCACGGCCGCGTGCGACACGCCGGAGTCGAACCAGACGTCGAGGATGTCCTTCAGCTTCTCGAAGTTCGTGCCGCCGCAGGAAGAGCACGAAGATTCTCTTAGAAAGTAAGACGGGGGGAACGCATCGTCGTACCAGGCGTTTGCTCCGTGCTCGCGGAACGCTTCCCTTACCCTTTCAAAGAAATCTTCTCTTTCTCTTTTTTCCTTTTCGGTGACGTTCCCTTCGACCCGCGGGAAGTGGGAGACAACGCCTTTCTGTTTGCAGTCCGCGCAGCGCAGGAACGTGATCGGCGAGCCCCAGCGGCGCTGGCGGGAGATCGTCCACTCGAGGCGGTTGTCGACCATCGCGCCGATCCGGTTCTCGCTGTAGGACGGGATCCACTCCACGCGGCCGCGGATCTCGCCCATCGCGCGGTCGCGCAGCGCCCCGAGGTCGATGAACCACTGGTGCGTCGCCCGGAAGATGACCGGGTTCTTACAGCGCCAGCAGTGGGGATAGGAATGCGGGGATTTCTTCTGAGAAAGAAGAATGGCTCCGGAAGCGTCCCCCGCGGTCATGGCCTCCAGAACTGCCGTGCTCGCGTCGTCGGCGGGTGTTTTCGGCGTCACGACCCTTTTTCCTCGAAGGGATTCCGGCGCGTTGACGTCGTAGTAGCCGCCCTCGTCGACGGGGCAGAGCGCCGGGTCGTCCACCTTGAAGCCGGCGCGCCGCACGACCTCGTAGTCGTCGCGGCCGTGGCCGGGCGCCGTGTGGACGAGGCCCGTGCCGTCCGTCGTCGAGACGTGCTCGCCGAGGAGGAAGCCGAAATTGTCGTTCGGATCGTTCGAGAAGGGCCTCGTGTACAGAAGCTTCGCTCCGGCAAGGGCCGCGCCGCTTTTCTTCGAGCGGGGAAGAGGGGCGGCGTCGCGCCAGCCGAGCTCGGCCGTCACCTTCGTCACCAGCTCCTCGGCGACGAGGTAGGCGACGCCCGGCTCCGATTCCCTTTTCAGAAGAACGTATTCGATCTTCGGACCCAGCGCGATGGCCCGGTTTGCGGGAAGGGTCCAGGGCGTAGTCGTCCAGATGACGGCGTAGACGCACGGCGAACCCGCGGCCTCGAGGGCGGCGCCCCACGCGCCTTTCGAAGAATCTTCTCTCACGGGCATCGCCACGTAGATCGACCAGTCCGTCTTGTCCTCGTACTCGATCTCGGCCTCGGCGAGCGCCGTCCTGTCGTGGACGCACCAGAGCACGGCCTTGAAGCCGAAGGAGACGAGCCCCTTCTCGACGAACCGCCCGAACGCCCTCGCGATCTCGGACTGGTAGGAGAAGTCCATCGTCCGATACGGCTTCATCCACGCGCCGAGGACGCCGAGGCGCATGAAGTCGGTTCGCTGGACGTCGATCCACTTCTCGGCGTAGGCGCGGCACGCGTCGCGGATGGCGACGTCCGACATTCCGCGCTTCTTCGGGCCGAGCTCCTTGTCGACCTTGAGCTCGATCGGGAGGCCGTGGCAGTCCCATCCCGGCACGTACGGCGCGTCGAAGCCGGCGAGCGTCCGGGACCGCACGACGAGATCCTTCAGGATCTTGTTCATCGCCGTGCCCATGTGAATCCGGCCGTTGGCGTACGGCGGGCCGTCGTGGAGGAGGTACCCGGGAGCGCCCTTCCGCGCGGCGCGGATGCGGCCGTAGAGGTCGCCCTCCTGCCAGCGGGCGAGGCGCGGAGGCTCGCGCTTCGGGAGATCCCCTCTCATGGGGAAGTCCGTCTTCGGGAGCAGGAGCGTGGATTTCCAGTCGCGGCCCATTCGAGCCGCGGAGGTTACATGATTCAGATGGATCAGGCGGCGCTCCGGAGCCCTGTTCGTCCCTTACACTCCGCCGCGCATGACGTCGCTCAAGACCGGTGTCGTCGGCTGCGGCTATCTCGGCCGCCACCACGCCCGCATCCTGTCCACTCTCGAGGGTTCGAGCCCGGCCGGCTTCGTCGAGACGGACGACGCCGCGGCGGCGGCGATCGAGGCCGCACACGGGGCCACGGGGATGGTCCGCAGGCGGTCGATCCGGGATCTCCTCGACGAGGGGGCGACGGCCGTCGTCGTCGCGTCGCCCACCGTCACGCATGCCGCCGTCGCGGAGGAGCTCCTCCTCGGAGGCGCCGACGTGATGGTGGAAAAGCCGATCACGGCGACGCTCGCCGAGGCGGACCGCCTCGTCGCGATCGCCCGCGAGCGGGGTCGCGTCCTGCAGGTCGGGCACATCGAGCGCTTCAATCCAGCCGTCGCGGCGGTCCGGCCGCTCGTCACGGACGTGAAGTTCATCGAGGCGCACCGCCTCGGGGTCTTCGTCGCGCGCGCGCTGGACGTCGACGTCGTCCTCGACCTCCTCGTCCACGACCTCGACATCGCGCTCGACCTCGTGGGCCGACCGGTCGTCGAGATCCGCGCCGTCGGCGTCCCGATCCTCTCGAACAAGATCGACATCGCCTCCGTGCGGCTGTCGTTCGAGGGCGGGTGCGTCGCGAACCTGACGGCCTCGCGCGTCTCGCAGGAAAAGACCCGGAAGTTCCGGTTCTTCCAGCCGGACTGGTACTTCTCCATCGACACCCAGAACCGCGACGTGACGGCTTTCCGCCTCGACCGCATGACGGGCCCGCCGCGCATCGTGCCGTGGCCGGTGGCCGTCGAGCCGCAGGACGCGCTCACGGCCGAGGACGCGGCGTTCCTGAAGGCCTGCCGCGAGCGCAGCGAGCCCGAGGTGACCGGCGAGGCGGGCCGCGCGGCGCTGAAGCTCGCCCTCGACATCCTCGAAGAGATGGGCCGGAACCGGTGAAGATGAAGACGAAGAAGACCAGAGAGAAGAAGAAGAAAGAGATTTCTTCGAGTGGAAGAGGGAGAGGGACGCCGCGCATCGGTCTCATCGGCGGCTCCGGGCTCTACAACCTGCCGGGGTTGAAGGTCACGGGTGAGATCCGCCTTCGCACTCCTTTCGGCGCCCCCTCCGACTCTTACCTTCTAGGAAATCTTTCTTCCGTCCCCGTGGCATTCCTCGCGAGGCACGGGCGCCACCATTCGCTCCTGCCGACCGAGGTCAACTACCGCGCGAACATCTGGGGCTTTCGGAAGCTCGGCTGCTCGTGGCTGATGTCGGCCTCCGCCTGCGGCTCGATGAAAGAGGCCTGGAAGCCGACCGACATCGTCCTGCCGGATCAGTTCATCGACCTCACGAAGCACCGCGCCTCGACGTTCTTCGGCGAGGGCTGCGTCGGGCACGTGTCGTTCTCTCACCCCGTCTCGCCGGCGCTCCTCGACGCCCTCGAAGCGGCGGGGAAGGCCGAGAAGGCCGTCGTCCACCGCGGCGGCACGTACGTCTGCATGGAAGGGCCGCAGTTCTCGACTAGAGCCGAGTCGCTCCTCTATCGGTCCTGGGGCGTCGACGTCATCGGCATGACGAACGCCACGGAGGCGAAGCTCTGCCGCGAGGCGGGGATCGCCTACGCCTCGGCCTGTCTCGTGACGGACTACGACTGCTGGCACGAGGAGGAGGGCCCGGTCAGCGTCGAGGCCGTCCTCGCCGTTTTGAAAGAGAACGCGGGGACCGCGAACCGCGTTCTCGCGAACGCCGTGGGCCGGCTCGATCCGGCCCGGCCGAGCGACTGCGCCGACGCCCTCGCCTTCGCCATCCTCACGCACCCCGCGCGCGTTCCCGCCCGGACCCGGAAGCGGCTCGCGCTCTTCACGCAGAAAGGACGTCCATGACGCCCGCGCGCATCGTCGTCACCGGATCGGTGGCCTTCGACTACCTCATGACGTTCCCGGGGAAGTTCCTCGACGTCGTCGTCCCGGACCGGATGAGCCGCCTGTCGGTCTCCTTCCTCGTGGATTCGATGCGCCGCGTGCGCGGCGGCGTCGCGCCGAACATCGCGTACGGCCTCGCGCTCTTCGGTCTCAAGCCCGTGATCATGGCGACGGCGGGCGTCGACGCCCTCGACTACGCCCGGTGGCTCGCGGAGGAGGGCGTCGACACGTCCGAGCTCCACATCAGCGACGACCTCTTCACGGCTTCGTTCTTCGTCTCGACCGACGAGGTTCAGAACCAGATCGCGACGTTCTACATGGGCGCGATGGCCCGGGCCGTGGACCTTTCGTTCCGCGCCTTCGGGCCGGGGACCGTGTCCCTGGCCGTGATCGCGCCGAACGCGCCCGAGGCGATGATCAAGTACGCGGGGGAGTGCCGCACGTTGCGCATCCCGTTCGTCTTCGACCCGAGCCAGCAGGTCGCGCGCCTCAGCGGCGACGAGATCCTCGCCGGCCTCGACGGCGCCGCCGTCCTCGTCGCGAACGAGTACGAATTCGGCGTCATCGAGAAGAAGACGGGACTCTCCGAGGCCGACGTCCTGAAGCGGGTCCCGGTCCTCATCGTCACGCGCGGAGACGAGGGCTCGACGATCGCGATCCGCGGCGACGGCACGGAGGAAGCCTTGACCCACCGGATCCCGCCGGCGAAGCTGCGGACGACGGCCGTGGATCCGACGGGCGTCGGGGACGCGTTCCGGGCCGGGCTGCTCGCCGCCCGCCAGCGCGGGCTGCCCTGGGAGGTCGCCGGGCGGGTCGGGAGCGTCGCCGCCGTGTACGCCCTCGAGACGATCGGCGCCCAGCCGAAGCGCTACGTCATGGGCGATTTCCTCGACCGCTACCGTGAGAACTTCGGGGCCGACGGCGTGCACGGAACCGTGGACCGCCTGCTCGCGGGATCTTGAGCTTCATGGAAGCCGCTCGGCGGGTTACACTCCGCATTCCCATGAGCGTCATCGAAGGACACCTCACCTCAGCCGGCCGCCGCTTCGGCATCGTGGCCGCACGGACGAACGACGTCGTCGTCTCGCGGCTTCTCGACGGGGCCCTCGACGCCTTCCGCCGGACCGGCGCCGCGGACGTCGTCGTCGTCCGCACGCCGGGGGCCTGGGAGCTCCCGCTCGCCCTCCGCGACCTCGGCCGCTCCGGCGGGTTCGACGCCCTCGTCGCCCTCGGCGCCGTGATCCGCGGAGGGACGCCCCACTTCGACTACGTCGCCGGGGAAACGGCCAAGGGAGTCTTCCAGGTCTCCCTCGAGCTCGACCTTCCGGTGTCCTTCGGCGTCCTCACCTGCGACACGCTCGAGCAGGCGCTCGAGCGCTCCGGCGCCAAGGCCGGCAACAAGGGCTTCGAAGCGGCGATGGCCGCGGTCGAGTCCGCCGACCTCCGCGCCCGCCTGAAGACCCCGGCCGCCAAGCGCCGCGCGCGCTGACGGGCCGCGGAGGGACGCGTGAGCGGCCGCCGTCGCAAGTCCCGCGAGCTGGCCCTCCAGCTCCTCTACCAGAACGACCTCGCGGGCACCTTGCCCGCGGAAATGTTTCGGCGCACGGAGGAGTTCGTCGAGGCCCGGCCCGACGTGCAGGAGTACGCCGCGCGTCTCGTCGAAGGGACGCTCGCCCGACGTGACGAGCTGGACGCGAAGCTCTCCGAGCGCTCGGAACACTGGCGCCTCGGGCGCATGGCCGCGGTGGACCGCAACCTGCTCCGTCTCGCGCTCTACGAACTCCTCTTCGAGAACGACACTCCGGACGCCGTCGTCATCGACGAGGCGGTCGAGATCGCGAAGAAATTCTCGACGCCGTCTTCGGGCCCCTTCGTGAACGGAGTCCTCGACGGGATCCGTCGTGCCACCTACGGCCCGCGCCCCGCGGCCCCCGGGGACCCGGCGTGAAGCGGTTCGTCCTCGCCCTCGCGTTCATGGCCGCCGCGCCGTCGGCTCTCGCCGAGGGCCCGCGCACGGAGTGGGCCCAGTACCGTGTGGCCGGCGACGCGCCGTGGCGCTTCGCGCGCCCGGTCGAAGCGGCCGGCTATCGGGTCGTCCTGTCCAGTCCGGACGGGCGCGCTCTCGAAGCGCGGGTGGTCGTCGACTCGTCGCCTTTCGGCGCCGACGCGCCGTTCCCGCCGCCTCTCGACGCGCTCGAGCCCGAGGCCCGCGCGACGCTGGCCGAGCCCCGTCCGGAGGACGCCGCGCTGGAGGCGGCCTCGTCGCGGCTCCTCGCCGGCGCCGCGACGACACTCGAAGCCGTCGAGCGCGTGATTGCATTCACGTCGCGAAACGTCTCCTACAAGCTGCCGGACGGCAACGAGACGGCCGCCTCGGCGCTGCGGTCGGGCCGCGGCTCGTGCGTGGGCCGCTCGCTCCTCGCAGCCGAGCTTCTCCTGCGCGCGGGCGTGCCGGCGCGGCAAGTGACCGGCCTCCTCGTCGCGGCTGAACCGGCGGAGCTGACCCCCGAATCCCGGCTCGTCTACAACGCGGGCCTCGGCGGCGTCCGCCACCGATGGATCGAGGCCTTCGTGCCGGGCCTCGGCTGGGTGCCGTCGGACCCCGGCGGGCTTGCAAACACGGTCACGGCCCGGCACCTCGCTCTCTCCCGCCAGCCGGCCGCGTCGTTCCACGCCGGCGTTCTGTCGCGCTCGGCCGAGATCCGCCGCCCCGTCCTCGAGGGCGGCGAGGGCCGCATCACGCTCGCGCGCCCGCGCGGCCCCCTCGAAGGCGCGCCCTTCGATCCCGCGCCCCTCGCGGCTCCGCGTCCCGCCGGCCGGGACGACCGGCGTTGACTGCCGGCGCGGGCGCCCCCGGCGCGCCGCTGTCGATCCTCGTCGTCCTTCCTTCGCCGCCGCAGCGCCTTCTCGCCGTCGCCGCGCTGCGCGCGGCCCTGGAGCCGGGCGGACGCACGGTGGTGGCGGCCGAAGCCGGCTCGGCGTTCGAGGCGCTCTGGCTCGTGGCCCGCGGGCGGCCCGCCCTCGCGCTCGTCGCGCTGGACCTGCCGGTCCTTTCCGGCGACGAGCTCATGGCCCTCCTGCGCGCGCACCCGGAGCACCGCGAGCTCCCGGTGATTGCGGTCGCGGCGGCCTCCGACGCCGACGCGCTGGAGAGGTCCTCCGCGGCAGGCGCGGCCGCTCTTCTGCGCACGCCGTTCGATCCTCCCGCCGTCGCCGCCGCGCTCGCAGCCGCCGGCATTCCGGGGAGCCTGCCGTGAGTCGGCGCCCCTTCATCTCGGTCGTCCAGGAGACCGCTTCTCCGAAGGCCGAGGTGCGGCTCCACGCGGCGGCCGTGCTGTCCGGACTCGGCGGCACGGAGGCCGAAGAGGCGCTCGCGGGCTTGCTCTCGGATTCCGACCACCGCGTGCGTGCCCGCGCCGTGGAGGGGCTCGCGCACGCGGGACCGGCCGGCCGCGCGACCTGCACGGACATCCTGCTCGACCCGGCCTCGGGCGTGGCGGGAATCGCCGCGGCCCGCGCGCTCGCGGCGCGGGCCGGCGCCGGGGGCGTTCTTCTCGAGGCGCTCTCGAGCCCGTCTCCGGTCGTCCGCCTCCGCGCGGCGCGGGAGCTTCCGCCGCACGCGTCCGGGCCCGCCGTCGTCGCCGCCCTCGAGGCGGCCGTGCGCAGCGAGACCGACGCCGACGTGCACGCGGAGCTCCTTCTCGCTCTCGGGCGCACCGGCCGCACGGAAGCCGTGCCCGTTCTCCTTCGCGCCCTTCGCGACGGCAGTTCGTTCGACCGGGCCCACGCCGCGTGGGCGCTGGGCCTGCTGGGCGACCCCCGGGCGGCGGCCCGGCTCCTGCCGCTTCTCGACGAGCCGGGGATCGGCGCCTGCGCGCTGGCGGCGCTGTCGCGTCTGCCGGCGCCCGAGGCGGCGGAGGAACTAGCGCGGCGCGGAGCCCGGGACCCTGCCGCGGGCGCCGATCTTCTCGTCGCGCTCTCGAAGTCCGTCTGCAGCGCCCCCGGGGCCCGTCGCGCGGCGCGTGAGCTCGCTCTGGCCCTCCGTGACCGACGCCGCTCAGGCGGCACTCGTGGCGCCCGGTCTCCCGCGGGGCGCCGCGGGCGCCCTCGCGCGCCTCCTCGCCCGCCTCGACGCTGCGGGAGCGGCGGCGCTCGTCGTCCGTCAGGGACCCTATCCGGACGGCTACGGCCCGCTCGCGGAGCTTCCGCCCGAGCGCCTCGTCGAAGCGGCGCGCACCGCCCTCGTCGTCGACGACGCCGAGCCCGCCCTCGTGCTGCTCGTGCACGGCGGCGTGGCGGTGGACCCGGCGCGACTGCTCGCCCACGCGCATCCGCGCGCGAAGACCGCGGCGCTGAACCGGCTCGTGCCGGGCTCGACCCCGCTTCACGATCTCCTCGAGATCCTCGCGGACGACGATCCGGACACGGCCCTCGCGGCCGCGTGGGCGGTCTCGCGCGAAGCCGGGCGCGAGGACGGGGACCGCGCGCGAGCCGCCGCGACGGCGCTCCACGACCGCGCGAGCGGCCACGACGGCCCCGGGCGGGCCGCCGCGCTCACGGCGCTGCGCGAGCAGCCGGGTCCCGCGGCCGACGGCGCGCTGCGCTCCGCCTTCGGATCGGCGGATGCGGGCACCCGCGCCGCGGCTGCCGCGGCCGCGGCGTTCCGGCCCGAGCTGACCGAGCGCGACGTCCTGCCTCTCCTCGAGGACGACGACCCCACGGTCCGCGCCGAGGCGCTCCGGACGCTGACCCGTCTCGCGGGCGACGGCAGGTCGGCGATCGACTCACGGCGGATTCTCCGCTTCCTGAACGACGACGCCCCGGTGGCGGCCGCGGCCGGATCGCTCCTGGTCACCCTCGCGGGTGCCGAGCGGCCGCGGCTGGCCCGCGAGATGCTCGCGCAGAGAGGCGCCGTGCGGCGCGCCGCGCTCGAGACGATCGGGGATCTCGGCGACGCCGCAGCGGCCTCGGCCGTGGCCTTCGCGGTTGTCCACGAGGACGTGTCCACGGCCCGCGCCGTGCTCGAGGCCGCGGCGGCCGCGCCGCCTCCGGTCGCCGCCGACGCGGTTGCGAACGGCCTCACGGACCGCCGCCCCGAGGTTCGCATCGCGGCCGCCGGCGCCGCGGCCCGGGCGGGGGAGGACCTCGCGGCCGCTCTCGGGATCCCGCTGGCCGAGGCGCTGGACCGCGAGTCCGATCCGGAGGCGCGCGCCGCGCTGCTGCGCGCCGTCGCGGCGTCGGGGCGCGCGGACGCGATCGGCGCCGTCACGCGCGCTCTCGGCACGGAGGCCGACCGGTCCGAATCGCGCTTCGCCGCGGAGTCCCTCGCGCGCCGCTTCCCTGAAGCGGTCCGCGGCGCCTGGGGCGCCGCGCCGCCACGGGCGGGCCGGGCGTGGGGTGCGGCGATCGAGGCCGCGCGCCGTCCCGGCGCCCCGGCTCTTCCGGACGACGACGCCGACGCTCTCCGCCTTCTGGCGGCTCTCGCGCGGATGCGCACGGGGCTCGACCTCGACGCCGAGACCTTGCGGCCGCGGCTGGCGCTGCTCCTCGCCGCCGAAGGCTGGGCCGCGGGCTCGTTCCGGCAGCTCTGGCGCCGGATGCGTGATCTGCCCGCGGCCCACGCCCTCCTCGCGCGGCTGGTGGACTCCGTCGCCGACACGACGTCGCGGTTCTTCGGCGACCCCGGGGCGCTCGACGCCCTCGCCGGCGAGATCGCGCCGGAGCGGCTCCTGGCCCTCGGGGCCGACGGCACGCTCGACGTCTGGTGCGTGGGATGCGGCACCGGCGAGGAAGCCTGGTCGGCGGCGATCCGGCTCGCTGAGCGCGGTTTCGGGCCGAATCGACGGGTCCGGATACGCGGCACGGACCTTTCTCCGGCCGCGATCCGCCACGCGAAGGCGGGCGTCTACGGCCCGCATGCGCTGCGCGGCGTCGCGGAGGCGGTCCGGACGCGTCACTTCCAGCCGCTCTCGAACGGCCGCTACCGCGTGCGCGAGCCCCTCCGCGAAGCCGTCTACTTCGAGGCGCGCGCCCTCGCCGACGAACCTTCGGGCGCCGGCAAGCACGACGCGATCATCTGCCACGGTCTCCTCGCGCAGCTGCCCGCCGCGGCTCGCCCGGAGGCCGTCGAGCGCCTCGGCGCGTGCCTGAAGCCGGGAGGCTACCTGCTGCTCGGGCGCGAGGACCACGCGTACGCCGCGTCCGCGCCGCTCGCGCCGGTCCTGCTCGGGAGCGACCTCGCCTACCGGACGCCGGGCGCGGTCGTTTACACTCGCGCGCTCTCATGACGAATCCCACCGTCCCCCCCTCGCGCAGCGACGAAATCCGGCGAATCGAGACCAAGTGGCGCGAGCGCTGGGAACAGGATCGCGCCGCCTTCGTGGACACGGGCAAGCCCGCGGGCGACGGCACGTATCTCCTCGTGATGCTGCCGTACCCCTCGGGCGACCGGCTGCACGTCGGGCATGCCCGGACGTACTTCCTGACGGACGCGCTCCACCGCTATCTCCGCCAGCGCGGGCGGACGATCCTCTGCCCCATGGGCTGGGACGCGTTCGGGCTGCCGGCCGAGAACTACGCGATCCAGAAGGGGATCCACCCCCACACCTCGACGCTCGCAAACATCGCGGCGATGAAGGAGCAGTTCCGGGCGTGGGGCGTCCTCTACGACTGGACGAAGGAAGTCACCACCTGCGAGCCGGCCTACTACCACTGGAACCAGTGGTTCTTCCTGAAGCTCCTCGAGAAGGGCCTCGCCGTGCGGCGGAAGTCCGCCGTGAACTGGTGCCCCTCGTGCGAGACGGTGCTCGCGAACGAGCAGGCCGAGGGCGGCGTCTGCGAGCGCTGCAAGACGCCGGTCGTCCAGCGCGAGCTCGAGCAGTGGTTCCTGAAGATCACGGACTACGCCGAGAGCCTGCTCGCCGGGCTCGACACGCTCGGGAAGTGGCCCGAGAAAGTCGTCACGATGCAGCGCAACTGGATCGGGAAGTCGGTTGGCGCCGACCTCGACTTCGCGATCCCCGCGCTCGGCGAGAGCGTGCGCGTCTTCACGACGCGCCCCGACACCGTTTACGGGGCGACGGCTCTCATCCTCGCCCCCGAGCACGCGCTCGTCCCGCGCCTGATCGCGAATCATCCGGACAAGGCCGGGCTGCAGGCCTGGGTCACGTCCGTTCGCGAACAGGAGCGCATCGCGCGCGAGGCCGAGGGCGCAGAGAAGGACGGCCGGGACACGGGCGTCAAGGCGATCAACCCGTTCACCGGGCAGGAAATCCCGGTGTGGCTCGCGAACTTCGTCATCGCGGACTACGGCACCGGCGCGCTCATGGCCGTCCCCGCGCACGACACGCGCGACTTCGAGTTCGCGACGAAGTACGGGATTCCGATCGTGAAAGTCATTGAGGAAGAGAAGAAAGAAGATTTGCTTAGAAAGGAAGAGGGGCAGGCCGACGCCCCCAGCGGCGACGGCGCTCCTTCGGCCGCTTATACGGGCGAAGGCCGCCTCATCGCCTCTGGCCCATTCTCAGCAAAATCTTCTTCCGAGGCCCGCGAGCTGATCGCTCAGGACGCCGCTTCGCGAGGGATCGGCGGCCCGCGCATCCGGTACCGCCTCCGCGACTGGCTCATTTCCCGCCAGCGCTACTGGGGAACCCCGATCCCCATGGTCAAGTGCGAGAAGGACGGCTGGGTGCCGGTGCCGGAGAAGGACCTGCCGATCGTCCTCCCGGCCGACGCGCCGTTCACGGGGAAGGGCGGAAATCCGCTCGAAAAGGTCGCCTCCTTCGTGAACACGACGTGCCCGAAGTGCGGCGGCCCCGCGCGGCGCGAGACGGACACGATGGACACGTTCGTGGACTCGTCCTGGTATTACCTCAGGTACCTCGACCCCGCGAACGACAAGGCACCGTTCGACGCGGCCCGCGCCGCCGAGTGGGCGCCCGTCGACCAGTACATCGGCGGAATCGAGCACGCGATCCTCCACCTCCTGTACGCGCGCTTCTTCGCGCGCGTCATGAAGGACCTCGGTCTCATCACGTTCGAGGAGCCGTTCTCCGCGCTGTTCAACCAGGGAATGATCACGCGCCAGTCCCCGACCGGGCGCGTCGAGAAGATGTCGAAGTCGCGCGGCAACGCCGTGTCGCTCGACCCGCTCATCGCGGAGAAGGGCGCCGACGCCGTCCGGGCGTTCGTTCTTTTCCTCGGACCGCCCGAGAAGGACGCCGAATGGAGCGACGAGGGCATCAGCGGACCGGAGCGCTTCCTCGGGCGCGTCCGGATGGCCGTGGAGCGCTTCGTCGCGACGGGCGCCGACGTGCGCGGCGAGCCCGCGGCGGCCGACACGCCGGCGGCGCGCGCCCGACACATGGCCGTCAAGAAGCTCACGGAGGACTTCGACGCGTTCTCCTTCCACACGGCCGTCGCGCACCTCATGGAGTTCGGCACGCACGCGGCCGGCCTCGTCGGCGACGCGAAGGCCGACAGGGGAGAGACCGCGGCGACGCTCCGCGCGCTCGTCGCGCTCCTCCATCCCATCGCCCCCCACCTCTCCGAGGAGCTGAACGAGAAGCTCGGCGGCACGAAGAGCCTCCTCGTCTCCGGCTGGCCGGCGTTCGACCCGAAGCTCGCGGTGGAGGAAATCGCGACGATTGCCGTGCAGATCTCAGGGAAGGTGCGGGGCGAGCTCAAGATCCGAAGAGGATCTTCTGAGAAGGAAGTCGTAGCGGCGGCCGAAGCCGAGCCTGTCGTGGCTCGCTGGCTCGAGGGCAAGCAGCGCGTGAAGACCATCTGGGTGCAGGACCGGCTACTGAATCTCGTCGTGCGATGAACCAGACAGTGCCGCGCCGCGCCTCTTGTTCTTCCTCTTCACCTTTCAAAGAAATCTTCCTCTTCTCTTTCTTCCTCTTCTTCCTTTTGTCCCTGACGAGCTGCGGCTATTCGCTCGTCGGCACCGGTGCGAGCGCGATCCCGGCGACCGTCAAGACGGTCTGGGTGCCGACGTTCATCAACGACACGACGGTCGTGACCGCCGAGCAGAAGCTCACCGATGCGGTCTTGCGAGAGCTTTCGGTCCGCGGACGCCTGAAACCGGTGCCGGATCGCACGCAGGCGGACGCGGAGCTGATCGGACGCCTGACCTCGCTGAGCCTCACGCCGGTCCGCTTCGACGATGCGGGCCTCGCGGTCGAGTATCAGCTGACGATCACGGCGAACGTCTCCCTCGCCGAGAAGTCGACGGAGAAGGTCCTGTTCAAGGAGCCGTCGTTCGTGTTCCGCCAGCCCTACAACGTGCCGGGGAGCTCGAAGTCGTACTACGACCGGGAGCGGGAAGCGATCGAGGCCCTGGCGCGACCGTTCGCCCAGAGCCTCGTCACGACCATCCTGGAAGGGTTCTAGGGGTCCGCGGGTTTCAGGCCGGAGTGCCTGAACCGCCCATCCGGGGATAGACTGAGCCCCGGAGAAGTCCATGAAGACCGCCGCGATTCGCCCGATGAAGACCGTGACGCTGAGCCAGCTCAGGAGCCGCGCCCGCAAGACATCGCGTAGCGGCGAGGCCGTGCTCGTGACCGAGCGCGGAAAGCCTCTCGGCGTCTTCCGCCCTCTCCCATATCCCGACCAGTCAATCCCGCTCGACGAGCGCCGCAAGCTCTATTTGAAGACCAGCAGGAAACTTGCCCGGCAGTTGGATGCGAAGGGCATCACCGAAGAGCAGCTCCAGCGTGATTTTGAAGCCCTTCGAAAGAATCGCCGCAGACAGTAACGTCATCCTCTCGGCCGCGGTCGCCCGCGCGGCAGCGCGCGTCTTCCAGCGCGCGAAGGGGCTCGAGATCGTGACCACCAACGCGAATTTCGAGGAGATCCAGACGCATCTGCCCACGCTGGCACAGCAATACGCGCTGGACGAGGCCGACGTGGTCGAGAACCTCCGGGTTCTGCCCTTGAGGATCTACCCGCCCGTCTTCTACGAAAGCCACCTCGCCGAGGCCCGTCGCTACCTCGGCAGACGTGATCCGAGTGACGTCCCGCTGGCCGCCCTCGCACTCAAGCTCGAAATCCCGATCTGGTCCAACGACCGCGACTTCGAGGAGGTACCGCTCATCGTTTACCCGACCGCCAGGCTGCTGAAGATCCTCGGCCTCTGATGGCGAGGAGCACTCGCACGAGTCTTTGAGGCGCCCGGCCCCCGAAACCTCATGAGATCGAGATCTCGGGGGCTGGTCCGGATCTAGCAGCCCCTACTTCGCCTTCTTGGCGGCCTTGGGAGCCTTCTTCGGGGCGGCCGGCGCGGGCGGCGCTCCGGCGGCCTTCGCGGCCTTGTTCGTCGTCTTCGTGATGCGCGACTTCAGGCGCGAGGCGGTCTTCTTGTGGAGGACGCCCTTGCGGACGGCGACGTCCAGCTCGGACATCGCGTTCGAGAGCATGCCGCCGACCTGGCCGCCTCGGTCTCGGCGGTCTTGCGGAGGTTCTTGACGATGTTGCGGACGCGCGTGACGACGGAGCGGTTGCGGGCGCGGCGCTTCTCGCTCTGTCCGGCGCGCTTCTTGGCCTGTTTGGTGTTTGCCATTTCGGGGGAGGTCCCTTTCTCTTTCTTTCGTGTGCTTACCGGGCGTCGCCGCCGAGCGCCTTGAGCCGCTGGCGCGCGCTCTTGGCCTCGTCGGATCCCGGGAACTGGTTGACGACGTAGTTGAGCTCGACCATCGCCTGGGCCTTCTCGCCGAGTTCGAGGTGGGCGAGTCCCTTCTTCAGGTGGGCGGCGGCGGCCTTGTCGCTCTGCGGATACGTGCGGAACAGCTTGTCGTAGGCCGCGATCGCCTCGTGCGGCTTCTTCTGCGCCGACCAGCACTCGCCCGCCCAGTAAAGGGCGTCGTCGGAGAGGTCGGTGCGGGGGAACTTCTCGGCGTAGTCCTCGAAGCCCTGGCGGGAGAGGTCGTAGCGGCCGCGCTGGTAGTCGGCCGTGGCCTGCGCGAAGAGGTCGGCGGGGGAAATGCCCCCGCCCTTCGGCGCCGACGCCGCGGCAGCCGCGCCCGCTGCGGGAACCGCGACGAGGCCGCCGGCGGCCGTGGGAGCGGCGGCCGGGGCCGCAGCGCCGCCCGGTCCGGGCGGGGCCAGTGCGGAGGCGGCGGCGGAGCTGGACCGGGACTGAACTTCGGCGATCTGCTGCGAGAGCTGCGAGAGCCGCCGGTTCGTGTCCTCGAGCTTGCCGGCGAGCGTCTGCATCTCGCGGGTGAGCTCGTCGAACTTCGCCCCGAGATCGGCGTTCGACCGCAGGAGCGTGGCCGACTGCTTCGCGAGGGAGTCGTTGAGCTTGGCCATCTCGTCCTTGGAGGACGACTGCTTCTGGAGCGCATCGACCTGCTTTTCGACGACGCCGACGTGCTTGTGCAGACCGTCGATATCGCTGCTGCTCACGCACCCGGCCGCGGACGCGAGAAGGCCCGCGGCCGCGAGCGCCCCGAGCCCCCTCACGCGCGTCACTTCGCCGTCACGACGAAATGCCCGCGGCGGTTCTTCGCCCACGAGTCCTCGTCGTGTCCGGTCGCGAAGGGGCGCTCCTTGCCGTACGACACCGACTTGACGCGGCCGGCGTCGATGCCGAGGGAGACGAGGTACTCCTTGGCGGAGTTCGCGCGGCGGTCGCCGAGCGCGAGGTTGTACTGCGCCGTCCCGCGCTCGTCGCAGTGGCCCTCGATCGTGAAGAGGATCGTCGGGTGGGACTTGAGCCACGCCGCGTTGGCGGCGAGGACGTCGCGGGCGTCGCCGCGGAGGTCGGCCTTGTCGTAGTCGAAGAACACGGGTTTCAGGTAGCTCGAGACGCGGTCGAGGGACATCGCCTTGATGTCCTCTTCCGCCGAGCGCGGCGTGGGCTTCGGCGTCGGGGCGGGCGTCGGCTCGAGGGTGACGACGGTGGGCGTCGGCGTCGTCGGGGGCGGCGGAGGCGGCTCCGGCGCGGGCTTCGGGGAGCAGGCCACGACGAGCGCCACGGCCGCGAGAGCAAGGGTTCCGGTCTTCACGAGGTTCTTCATGGGGCAAGTCCTTCCGTTCTGAGAGAAAAAGATGCGAATGATTCCCGGAGGCGTGACTTCCGCCCCGGGAGAGAGGTTTCTATTCTAGCGTCTTGATCCACGCGGGCGAGAAATTGTTCCCCGTCGACGTCACGATGCGCATCGCGGAGCCGTCCGCGTTCGCCACCGCGATCTGCGTCGAGCTGCCCCGCATGACCTCCCACGCCACCTTCGTGCCGTCGGGCGACCACGTGGGGTTCTCGTGCGCGCCGGGGCCCTCGGAGATCTGCAGGGTGCGGCCCGTCCCGATCTCCATGACGCAGATCTGGAAGTCGCCGTCGTTGCGGCACGCGAACGCGACCCGTCCGCCGTCCGGCGAGAAGGCCGCCTCGTCGTTCCAGCTCCCGGCGAGCGAGACGCGGCGGACGTTCGCCCCCTCGAGATCCATCATGTAGATCTGCGGCGAGCCCTGGCGATTGGACGTGAAGGCGAGCTCGCGGCCGTTCGGGGACCAGCGGGGCGTGGAGTCGATCGCGACGTTCTCCGTGAGCCGTTTCAGGTTCGATCCGTCCGTCTGGACGGTGTAGATCTCCGGATTCCCCTTCACGCTCCCGCAAAACGCGATCGTCTTGCCGTCCGGCGAGAACGAGGGGGACGCGTTGAGCTGCGTGGAGAGAGGGATACGGAATTTGTCGGCGCCGTCCCGGCCGATGAGAAACACTCCCGGATTGTCCTTTTCGTACGACTGGTAGACGAGTTTCTTCCCGTCCGGGGACCAGTCGGGGGCGAGAGAGAGCGTGCGCGAGTTCGTGACCCGGCGCTGGGTCTCGCCGTCGAAGTCCATCGTGTAGACCTCCTTCACGCGCGGCTCGTCGCGGTCGGAGACGAAGGCGATCTTCGTGAGGTACGGTCCGGGCTTTCCGGTGAACTGGCGCGTGAGGTCGTTTGCGAGCGTGTGGGCGATGCGCCGGGAGGCCGCGACGGGGCCCGAGTACTTCTTTGCGAGGATCGGCTGGAGGGTCCCGAGGTCGTAGAGCTGGGCCTCGATGACGATCTGCGTGTCGGTCTCCTGTGCGAGCCGCGTGTCGAGGAGGTATTGGGCCGACGCCGCTCTCCACTGGTCGCCCTCCGCACGGTTGCGCGGCGGGCGGAGGCCCTTCGGGTAGAGCGTCGGGTCCGAGACGAGGAAGACGCGCGAGCCCGACAGGTCGTCGTTGAGCGTCGTGAAGAACGGGTCGACGGCCCCCTTCTGTAGCTCCGGCTTGAGCGAGGCGATCGTGACGGGGATCGCGAGCGGGATCCGCGCGCCCTTGGCCCCGAGGATGTCGATGACGACGTTGCTCGGAAGCGACGAGACCGGCGGCGCGACGGGGCCGGTGCCGGGCTTTCCGTTGGCCGGCGTGGGCTGGGCATGTGCGCCCGCCGCGGCGGCGGCGAGGACGGCGGCGGCCAGGATGCGGATCGGTGTCGGACGGTTCACGAAGCCTCCCATGACGACGGTTCTCAGCGGAATCGCAGGTGGACGCCGAGCTGCTCGTTGCGGTAGTCGTTCGGCAGCGGCGGAAGCGGGTTCGCGGCGTAGACGGCGCGGACGGCGGCGCGGTCGTAGTAGCTCGCCCCGGAGCCGGATTCGACCTTCACGTCCGTGACCTGGCCCGAGCGCTGGATGCGGAAGGAAACGGTGCAGAGCGACCCGTCGGGAGCGTCCGGACGGAACCAGTTCGCGCCGATGAGCGAGACGAGCTGCTGGACGTAGTACGAGAACGGGAAGTCGGCGTCGAACGCGGCCACGTCGGCGCCGAAGCTCAGCGACGCGCCTGTCCCTCCGGCGGTTCCGCTCGGGAGACCCGGCGCGCTGGGAAGGTCGACCGCGGGCGCGCCCTTCCCGGGGGCCGCCGCGGGCTTCGGGGGCGTGGGCTTGACCTTGGCGGACTTCAGGGAGGGCATCGCGTTCGGCGACGGCTCGATCTTCTCGACCTGTTTCTTCTCGATGACGGGCCGGGCCTTCACGGGCTCGGGGACCGGTTCGGCGACCGGAGCAGGCGCCACCGGAGCGGGCGCGGCCTCCGGCCGTCCGAGTGCGGCCGGGCTGACGACGCGAACCGGGAGCGAGATGGGAATCGCGACCGGCACGCGCCGCTGGCGGCTCGTGAGGATCACGGCGGCGGCGAAGGCGGCGTGAGCGAGGATCGAAAGCCCGGCCGCGAGAGAGAGGCGCCCGGCCGCCGCGCGCGCGCCGCGAGAGGATCTCCGAGACCGTGAGCGGAGCGCCGACGGCCGCCGTGTTCACGGCCACGTCGCGGCCTCTTTCAACGACGGTCCTCCGACTTCAGCTCCGTGACCATGCCGAGACTCTCCACCCCCAGCCGGTTGAGCGTGTCCATCATTTCGACCACCGAACCGTAGGGAAGGTTCCGGTCCGCCTTGAGGTAGACGGACTTGTCCCGGCGCCGGGAGAGGATGAGCTGGAGACGGTCCTTGAGTTGCGCTTTGGCGACGGGCGTTTCGTTGAGGTAGTAGCCCCCGCTCTTCGTGATCGACAGGATCAGGGGATCCTCGGGAGTCTTCGGGAGATTCTGGGCGACGGATTTCGGCAGCTGCACTTCCACCCCCTGGTGGAGGAGTGGCGCCGTGACCATGAAGATCACGAGGAGGACGAGCATGACGTCCACGAGGGGCGTCACGTTGATGTCGTGGAAGGCGTCCGCGTCGTCGTCCAACCGGAATGACACGGCAGCCTCAGGTGAAGTGGCGCTCGGCCAGGTTCATGAACTCGAGCGCGAAGTCCCGCATCTCGCCGCGCGCCGCGCGGACGGGGGCGGTGAAGTTGTTGTACGCGATGAGGGCCGGGACCGCTGCGACGAGGCCCGCGGCGGTGTTGATCAGGGCTTCTGCGATCCCGGGCGCCACGACGACGATCGACGTCGAGCCCTTCGACGCGATCTGCGAGAACGAGATCAGGATGCCCATGACCGTGCCGAAGAGGCCGATGAACGGCGTCGCGGAGGCGGTGGTCGCGAGGAACGAGAGCCCCCGCGTGAGGCGCGTCGTCTCGACGCCGGCCGCGCGCTCGAGCGCGCGCTCGATGGAGGCGAGACTCTTCACGAAGAGCCTGCCCGTGTCCGCGGGCGCCACCTCGCGGCCGTCCTTCACCTGCTGGTCGAGCTCGGCGTAGCCCGCGCGGAAGATCCCGACGAGCGGGCTCGGTTCGCACGTGTCGCAGATGCCGAGAACGTCGGCGAACTTGCGGCTCTTGCGGAAGTGCGCGAGGAACGCGCGCGAGCTCGCGCCCGCGCGTGAGAAACTCCAGATCTTGCCGATGATGATCGCCCACGACACGAGCGAGAAGAACGCGAGGACGACGAGGACGGCCTTGGCCGTCGGCCCGGCGTTGAGGAACAGCTGGACCAGGTTCGATCCGTTCGATTCGGACATGTGTGTTCTTTCGGCCTCCCTCGAAGAAGGGGGATGGGATCCGCGACGGTCCGGTCGCCGGCCGTCCCGTCAAGGTAGCACGGAAACTCGAACGGGGTCAAAGCGTTGGGCCGCTCTTGCGGCCCTCGTTCTGGGTGTCGCGAACGCGGGCCGGGCGGCGCCGCCGCCGCTCCCGCCGGACGTCCTCCCGCTCTCGGCCGTCCACGCCGGGATGAAGGGCTGGGGCCTCACCGTGATGAAGGGCAGCGTGCCGGAACGCTTCGAGGTCGAGGTGCTCGGAGTCCTCCCGAACACGCTCGGGCGGACGCGGATCCTCGTCAAGGTCTCGGGCCTCGGCCTCGAGAAGACAGGCGTCATCGCGGGCATGAGCGGCAGCCCGGTCTACCTCGACGGCAAGCTCGCGGGAGCCGTCTCGGCGACGTGGGCGTTCGGCAAGGACCCCGTCGGACAGGTGACGCCGATCGAGAACATGCTCGAGTCCGTTTCGGGCGGCGCGCCTCTCTCGGCTCCGCGCGCCCGCGCCACGTCGTCCTCGGCCGCCGCGTGGGACGCCCTCGCGGCGGCCCACGGCCTTCCGCCCGACGAGCGCGTCGCAGCGCTCGCGAAGATCTCCGCCGCGTACCGGCCGGCCGCGGGGCGCGAGGCCTCCTCCCTGCTCGCTCCGGTCTCGGCCGGGCTCCCGTCCGCGACGCTCTCGCGCTTCGCCGAAGATCTCGGGCGGCTCGGCCTCCCGGCAGCGTTTCTCGCGTCCGCGGGCGGCGCGGGAGGGAGCGGCCGCGCGGCGGAAACGGCGGCCGCGCCCGAAAAGCTCGTGAACGGAGGCGCGCTCACGGCGTTCCTCCTCGACGGCGACCTCCAGCTCGGCGCGACGGGCACGGTCACGCGCGTCGCTCCGGACGGGACCTTCGTCGCATTCGGCCATCCGTTCCTCGGAATGGGGGAGATCGAGCTCCCCGTCGCCACCACGGACGTCGTCGAGGTCTTCGCGAGCTCGATGATGTCCTTCAAGCTCGCCTCGCCCCGCGCGCCGGCGTACCGGCTCACGAGCGACCGCGACCCGGGCGTCTCGGGCCGGATGGACCGCGTCGCACCGATGGTCCCCGTGCGCTTCCGCCTCGAGGCCGCCGGCGGGCCGGCGAAAGAGCTTCGCTGGGGTGTCGCGCCCGCGCCTGCCATCTTTCCGCTGCTGCTCGCCATGTCGACGGACGTCGCGCTCGTCCTGAACGACCCGACTCCCGCCCAGAAGACCGTGTCGCTGCGCCTCTCGATCGGCACGGCGGCGGGTCCGTTCGTCTATGAGGACGTCCTGTCCGGCCCCCGCGCGCGGGAGATCGCGATCCTCACCACCATCGCGCTCGGGGGCCTCGTCGTGGACAACGAATTCGAAGACCCGAAGATCTCCGGCGTCGAGATTTCTCTCGCGAACGTGCCGGGCGAGCGCCGCTTCCGCATCGTGGATGCGGGCGTGTCCGCCCGCAAGGTGGCGCCGGGCCAGACGCTCACCGCGAGCGTCCGCCTCGCCGGCCGGCGCGGCGAGGAGGAGACGCGCGTCGTCACGCTTCGCGTCCCGCGCGAGGCGCCCGACGGCCGCGCCACCCTCGTGATCGCCGACGGAGCCTCGACGTCCGCGGCGCGGATCGCGCTCGACCCGGCGCCGCCCCGGAGTCTCGCCGGCCTGCGACGCATGGTCGAGCGCCTGCTGCCGGCCAACCGGCTCGTGGCGACGCTTCTCGTCCCCTCGCGCGGCGCCACGACGGGCGGCGCCACGCTGACGGCGCTGCCGCCGTCCGCTGCCGCGATCCTCTCGGACGGCGAAGGGGCCGACCCGAGCCGCTCCGCCGTCTCGTCCCGCCTCCTCGCCGAGGACATCCTCACGCTCGACCGCCCCGTGGCCGGAAGCCTCCGGATCGAGGTCGAGATCGAAAGGCCGCGCTCGTGAAACGACTCCTCGCCAGCTTCGCGCTCGCCCTCGCTGCGGCCGCGCTCCCGCTCTTCGCCGCCACGTCGCGCGTCGCCATCACGGCGGGCGCCCGGGATTTCCTCTCCGGCGAGGCGAAGGGAACCGCGGTCTCCGCGGACGGCCGTCTCACTCTCGCGCCGCCCCTGTCCCCGCGCGCGTGGCCGGCCGACGGCGCCGACGCCGCGGTCTTCGCGGCGGCGGGCGACGCCTCGGGGCGCGTCTTCGTCGCCACGGGCGGAGGCCTCGGCCGGCTCTACGTCTCCGACGTGAAGGGCGTGACGCTGCTCTTCACGGCGCCCGAGCCGAATCTCACGGCCGTCGCCGTCGCGCCGGACGGGTCCGTCGTCTGCGCGTCGTCGCCGAACGGAAAGATCTATCGCGTGAACCCGAAGGAGAGCGACCCGGCGAAGGCCGGGACGGTTCTCGCCGACCCGAAGGAAGCCGCGATCTGGGCGCTCGCGTTCGGCCCCGATGGAACGCTCTACGTCGGGACCGGCAACAAGGGCCGCGTCTACCGCAAGACGGCGGCGGGCGCTCTCGAGCTCTTCCACGAGATCGAGGACGTGCACGTGCGGACGCTGCTCGCCGGGCCCGACGGGACCGTCTACGCCGGTACGTCCGACCGCGGGCTCGTCGTCGCGATCGGCTCGAAGGGCGCGCGCACCCTGCACGACTTCTCCCGGCCCGAGGTCACCGGCCTCGCTCTGGACGGCAGGGGCGTGCTCTACGCCGCGGCGTCGCAGACCGACGCCTCCGCGGGCCGGGCGGTGGCGTCCGACGTGCGCCCGAGGCCGACACCCACGCCCACGCCGGCGCCGGGCCCTGTCGAGGAGCCTCCGAAGGGGAGCGTCTCGATCGCCGCCACGACGGCGGCGGCGCGCCCGCCCTCCACGGTGTCCTCCGCGAACAACTCCGAGATCGTCGCGATCGCGCCCGACGGCTTCGTCGAGCCCGCGTGGACGTTCCCGGACGAGGCCGTCTTCGCGCTGCGGTTCGACGCCGCGAGCGGCTCGCTTCTCGTGGCGACCGGACCGCGCGGCCGGCTCTACGCCTGGAAGGATCGCGCGGTGCGCCTCCTCTCCCAGACGGGGGAGAAGCTCGTCGTCTCGGCTCCGGCCGCGGGAAGCGCCTTCGCGGCCGTGACGAATGGCGCCGCCGGAATCCTGCGGCCCGCGGGCGCAGCGGTGCCCGGATCGTTCGTCTCCGCCGTGAAGGACGCCGTGCGCCTGTCCACGTTCGGCCGGGTCCGCTGGGAAGGCGTGACGCCCACCGGCTCGTCCGTGGCGCTTTCGGTGCGTTCGGGCACGAGCGAAAAGCCCGACGCGACGTGGTCGGCCTGGGTTCCCGCCGGCCCGGCCGGCGAGGCGAAGCTCCCGGTCGCGCGCTTTTTCCAGTGGAAGGCCGACCTCTCGCCGAACGCGAAGGGCGAGTCTCCGTCCGTCGAGCGGATCGACATGACGTACGCCGAGAGGAACGCGCGGCCGGTTCTCGAGAACGTCGCCGTCCTCGAGCCGGGCGTCGTCTTCGGACGCGCCGGTTCGCCGGGCGCGGGTGTCCTCTCGGTCACGAACCCCGACGAGAACGGGATCTTCGCGGGCCTCGAGCAGCCGCGCGACGCGGCCTCGTCCGAGGGCCCCGGCCGCCGCCTCTGGCGGAAGGGCTACCGCACGATCACGTGGAAGTGCGTCGACCCGAACGGCGACGTCCTGCGCTACGAGGTCGAGGCGCGGCGCGAGGGCGGGCCGTGGTTCCTGGTGCGCAAGGACGTCGAGGAGTCGTTCCTGTCGTTCGACACGACGGCCCTCGCCGACGGCCGCTACCGCTTCCGCGTGACGGCCTCCGACCGCCTCTCGCAGCCCGAGGGCGAGGCGCTCACGGCCTCGGAGGAGAGCGGCGTCGCTCTCGTCGACAACACGCCGCCGGTCGTCAAGCTCGAGAGCCGCAGGGAAGAGGGCGGCGCGATCGAGCTTCACATTCTGGCGACCGACGCGCTTTCTCCGGTCGTCAGGGCCGAGGCGTCCGTGAACGCCGACCGCTGGCGGATTCTCCAGGCCGAGGACGGCGCCGCCGACTCGCCCGTGGAGCGCTTCGTGTTCCGCGTGGCGAAGCCCGCCGGACCGTCCGTGCTCGCGGTGCGCGTCGTCGACGCCGCCGGCAACGTCGCGACGCTATCCGTGGAAGGGCCGTGAGACGTCTCGCCGCCGCCGGGTTGCTGCTCGCCCTCGCCGCGTGCGGCGTGCGTGGGAAAGACCAGACGAGCGTGATCCGCCGGCGCCTCGACGGCGAGCCCAAGACGCTGAACCCGATCCTCGCGACGACGGACGCGGAGCAGGTCGTCGTCTCGCTTCTGTCGCGGAACCTTCTCGACTACGACGAGAACCTGAACCTCGTCCCGGGCCTCGCCGAGGAGGTGTCGGATTCGCCCGACCACCTCGTCTTCACCGTGCGGCTCCGGCCGGACGCCCGCTGGGAAGACGGGACGCCCGTCACGTCCACCGACGTCGTGTTCACGCTGAACGCGGTGATGGATCCGAAGGTGCCGGCGCTCGCGCGGCGCTCGTTCTTCGAAGGGCTCGCGAAGGTGGAGGCCGTCGACGCCCGCACGGCACGGGTCACCTTCAAGACCCCTTCCGCCGGCCGGCGCGATGCGTTCAACATCTGGCTTCTCTCCGCGGCGGCGTGGAAGGACGGCGACCTGGCGACGCACCCGCGCAACCGCAGCCCGCTCGCGAACGGTCCGTACCGGCTGGGCTCGTGGGAGCCGGGGCGGACGCTCTCGCTCGTGCGCAACACGCAGTACTCGGGCCCCGCGGCGCCGGCCGAGCAGGTCGTCTTTCGCGTCGTCCCCGAGACGGCACCGGCGTTCGCCGGCCTGCTCTCGGGCGATCTCGACGAAATGCGCCTCACGTTCGCCCAGAAGAAGGACGTCGACACGAAGGCCGGGAGGCCGGGCGCCCCGCGCGCGGTGACGTTCGACGAGCTGTCGTACGCGTACTTCGGCTGGAGCAACCGCTCGCCGCTCTTCTCGGACCGGCGCGTCCGGCGGGCGCTCACCATGCTGATCGACCGCGAGAGCATCGACCGCAACCTCTTTGGAGGCCTCGCGAAGCTCGCGAACGGACCGCTGCCTCCGGCCCACTGGGCGTGGAACGCTTCGATAGCTCCGTGGCCGTACGACCCCAGGGCGGCCGAAGCGCTCCTCGACGAGGCGGGGTTCCGCAAGGGGTCCGACGGAATCCGGCACAGGGGCGACCTGAGATTCGCGTTCACGTTCTCGCTCGGGATGGGGAGCGACGTCCAGCGGCAGATGGTCGAGCTGGCCCAGCAGTCGCTGCGCAAGGCGGGGATCGACATGAAGATCCAGCCGCTGGAGTGGGCGGCGTTCGCCGCGAAGATGGACGCGGGCGAGCTCGAGGCGTGGGCCGCGGCGCTCAACCTCGACCCCTACCCGGACCTCGGCGTCTCGTGGCACTCGGCCCAGGTTCCGCCCACGGGCCTCAACAACGCGTTCTACCGGAATCCCGAAGTCGACGCGCTCCTCGACCGCCTGCGTTCCACCTTCGACCGCGGAGAGGCCATCCGCCTCCTCGGCGAGGTCCAGCGCCTCGTCCACGAGGACGAGCCCGTGTCGTTCCTGAACACGCCGCTCACGAAGTGGGGCGTTTCGGGCCGCATCGAGGGAGTCCGGACGTCGCCGTACGGGCTGTTCCTCTTCTGGCCCGGCGCGTCCGCGTGGCGGCCCGGTGCGGGCTCCCGGCCGATCTCCTGACGCCCCCCAAGTAACATTCCCCCATGCTCCGCTTCGTCCTCAAGCGGGCGGCGTCGGCCCTGCTGACGCTGCTGGGCGTTCTCGCGCTCGTCTTCGGGCTGCTGGCGGCGGCGCCCGGGGATCCCGCGGCGATGGCCGCGAAGGCCGGCGCCCGCGCGTCCGCGGTCTCGCCCGAGGCGCTGGCGGCGTTCCGGAACCTGTACGGACTGGACCGCCCGCCTCTCGAGCGCTTCGGAATCTGGATCGTGCGCGCCGCGCGCTTCGACTTCGGCATCTCCCTGTCGGACGGTCGACCCGTCGGGGCCCGGATCTCGGGCGCTCTGCCCGCGACCGTCACGCTCAATCTCGCCGCGCTTCTCGTCGCGCTCGCTCTCGGCGTGACCGCGGGGATCGCCGCGGCGCGGCGGCCGGGCGGACGGCTCGACCGGATTTCGGGCACGCTCGGCGACGCCCTCTTCGCGACGCCGTCCTTCGTCCTCGGCCTCGTCCTGCTGCTCGTCTTCTCGGGCTGGCTGCGGCTGACGCCCCTCTTCTCGGACGGAGGCGGTTTTCGCGGGTACGTCCTGCCCGTCGTGACGCTCGCGCTTCCGACCGCCGCGTTCCTCGCCCGCTTCGTCCGCTCGTGCGTGGCGTCGGCCCTTGCGGACCCGGCCGCCGCCGCGGGGCGTGCGCGCGGAGAGGGGAGCGGCGCGGCGGTGCGGCGCGCTCTCCGGCGCTCCGCCGCTCCGTTCGCGGCCATGGGAGCCGCTCTCGTGCCGTCGCTCGTCGCGGGCTCCGTCCTCGTCGAGAGGGTGTTCTCGCTGCCCGGCGCCGGCGGCCTCCTCGCCGACGCCGTGTTCGCGCGCGACCTCCCGACGGTCCTGGCCCTGACGCTGCTCTCGGCGGGCTGCGTCGTCGCCGCCGCGTTTCTCGCCGACGTCGTCTCGGCCGTCCTGGACCCGCGGACGCGCGACGCGGCGGCGCCCCTCGCTCCGGCAGGGGAGGCCGCGTGAACGCCGGCCGCGTCCGGACGTGGCGGGCCGCCGCGCTCTTCGCGCTGTTCCCGCTGCTCGCGCTCCTCGCTCCGGTCTTCGCGCGGGAGAAACCCTGGCTGGAGACGAAGACGGGCGAAACGATCGTTCGGGCGCCGGTCCCGTTCGATCCGGACGCCGCGGACCTCGACCGGCGTCTTCAGCCTCCCTCGTGGAAGCATCTCCTGGGAACGGACGAGCTCGGGCGGGACGTGCTGGCGCGCACGCTGCACGGGTCGCGCGTCTCGGTGGCGGCGGGTCTCCTCGCGTCCGCGCTCGCGCTCCTCCTCGGGGCGAGCCTCGGCGCGATCGGCGGTTGGGCCGGCGGCGGCGCGGATCGCGGCGTCCTGTTTCTCGTCAACGTCGTCCAGGCGCTGCCCGCTCTCGTCCTCGTCGTCGCGGGAGCGTCTTTCCTGCCGCCGTCGTTCCTCGTCGCGGCCGTGCTCATCGCCCTGACGGGCTGGACGGACACGGCCCGCATCGTCCGGGCCGAGGCGCGGAAGATCCGCGAAGCGCCATTCGTCGACGCGGCCCGCGCCGCCGGAGCGTCCTCGCCCCGGCTGGTTCTCGTGCACGTGCTCCCGCACGCTCTTCCGCCCGCTCTCGCGCTCCTGCCCTACGTACTGGGCGCGGCCGTGCTCACGGAGGCGGCGCTGTCGTTCCTCGGGCTCGGCGCGCCCCCGCCCGAAGCCTCGTGGGGCCGCGCGCTCGCCGAGGCGCGCAACCTCCTGCCGGGCGCATGGTGGTGCGTCCTGCCGCCCGCCGCCGCGCTCTTCCTGCTCGTCCTCTCGGCGCGCCGGCTCGGAGACGCCGCGGCGGCACGGGACGTACAATTGCCGTCCCCGTGAAACAAACCGCCGTCTACCCGGGCACGTTCGACCCCATGACGAACGGCCACGTCGACCTCATCCGGCGCGGCTGCCACATCTTCGACCGCGTCATGGTCGCCGTCCTCATCAACACGGACAAGTCCCCGCTCTTCACCGTCGAGGAACGCATCCGGATGATCAGCGCGATCTTCAAGCGCGAGCCGAAGGTCGTCGTGAGGTCGTTCCGCGGCCTCCTCGTCGACTTCATGCGCAAGGAGAACGCGCGCATCGTCGTGCGCGGCCTGCGCGTGATGTCGGACTTCGAGCACGAGTTCCAGATGGCGCTCATGAACCGCCGCCTCGGCCCCGAAGTCGAGACGCTGTTCCTGACGCCGAAGGAAGAGCTCTCGTACACGTCGAGCCGGCTCGTGAAACAGGTCCACCAGCTCGGGGGCGACGTCACGGGCCTCGTCCCGCCGCTCGTGCGGCGCGCCCTGCTCAAGAAGCTCCCGAACGGCTGATCCGCGCGGCGGCCGAATCAGGCCGCAGGCCCCATGAACGCGCGGAACGCGTCCGCGATGCCGGGCGGGACCGTCCGCGGATGGCCGCCCGCGTCGAGGAACAGGTGGCGCGTCTCGCCCTCGACGGCGACGCTCCCGTCCGGGAGGAGCACCTCGTACGTGAAGGCGCAGCCGCGGCTCTTCATTTCGGAGCAGCGCGTCCGCACGGTCACGACGTCGCCGTAGCGTGCCGACTTCCGATACCGCGCCCGGACGTCCACGACGGTGATGAAGATGCCCTCGGCCTCCATCCGCGCGTACGGGTAGCCCACGCGGTCGCAGTAGGTCGTGCGGCCGACCTCGAACCAGACGATGTAGTTGCCGTGGTAGACGACGCGCTGGGCGTCGGTCTCGGCGTAGCGCACCGCGAGGGTGCAATAAACCGCGGGACCCTTCGGTTCGTCCGGCTTCTCGTCGGGCATGTCGCGCAGAATAGCCGACGTGTCGGCAAGGGTGCTGTTCGCCGGAAACGGATGGGGACCGGGGGAGGGGGGAGAAGAGAAGAGTTTCTTTGAAGGTGAAGAGGAGAGGGTGCGCGCCGAAAGCGCAGAGCAGCTGCCCTTGGTCCTCGCCGCGTTGGATTCTGTCGCCTCGAGCGGCGACCGACACCTGCTTGCGGCCGGATTCATCTCTTACGAGGCGGGCGTGTGGGTCGAAGGCTCGACCTCTCTCGTGCGCCCCCACGACTTTCTTCCCTTCGCAGAATTCTTCGTCTTCGACACCCGGAAGGCCGCGCCATCCCGCCGCGACCCGCCGCCTCCCGCTGCATTCCCCTCTTTCACCTTCAAAGAACGGGCGAGCGCGCAGCGCTCGCTCTCCTCGGACGAGTGGTCGAGCGGTGTCGCGGACATTCGTGACGGCATCGCCCGCGGGGACGTCTACCAGGTGAACCTGTCGTACCGCACGCGATTCGCCGCGCGCGTCGATCCGTTCGCGCTCGCCCGCGAGCTCCACGCGAAGAGCCCGGTGCCGTACGCCGTGACGCTCGCGTCTCCGGACTGGGCCGTCGTCTCGAACTCGCCGGAGCTGTTCCTGGACGTCGACCTCCGCGCGGGGCGGGCCGTCACGAAGCCGATCAAGGGCACGGCGCCGCGGGGCGACTCGGCCGAGTCCGACGCGGCGGCCGGCGCACGACTCGTCGCATCCGCGAAGGACCGCGCCGAGAACGTCATGATCACGGACCTCCTTCGGAACGACCTCGGGCGCGTCGCCGTTCCGGGAGGCGTCGCGACGACCTCGCTCGCCGCTCTCCGCACGTTCGCGCACCTCCACCATCTGGAGTCCACCGTCGAGGCGCGGCTCGCGCCCGGCACGCGGCTCTCCGACGTACTTCGGGCCACGCTCCCCGGGGGTTCGATCACGGGCGCCCCGAAGCGCGCCGCCCTCGGCTTCATCCGGCGCCTGGAGCCGGTTGCGCGGGGCGCGTACACGGGCGTCGCCGGATTCGTGCGGGGCGACGGCCGGGCTGTCTTCAACGTCGCGATCCGGACGGCGATCACCGGCCGGGATACAGTCGACTATCACGCGGGAGGTGGAATCGTGTGGGACTCGAACGCCGGTGCGGAGTGGGCCGAGACGCTCACCAAGTCGCGCGAGATGGAGGCGTTCCTTGCCTGAGTTCCCGCCCCTTCCGTATCACTCGCCAGCGGTCCAGCGGGGCTTCGGCTTCTTCGAGACGGCGCTCCTCGTCGGCCGCAGGGCCGTCCTGTGGGACGCCCATCTCGACCGGCTCCTCAAGGGCCTCGCGCACCTCGAGCTCCCGTCGCCTTCGCGCGAGGCGCTCGACGCCGCGGCCCGCGCCGCCCTCGACGTCCGCGCACCGCGCGGCGACGAGCAGTCCGGCCTGCGCCTGACGTGGCTCGCGGCGGGGGAGGACGTCGACGCCGCGGCTTCCTGGAGGCTGGACTGCTACGTGCTCCCGATCCCCGAAAGCCGGCTCGCCCGCCGGAACGGCTCGCACGCGGTGTCGCTGCCCCTCGACCTGCAGCGCGACACTCCCGGCGTGAAGTCCACGAGCTACTTCGCGGCGATCCAGGGCGGCCGTCTCGCGAAGAAGGCCGGCGCCGACGAGGGCCTGTTTCGCGGTCACGACGGGCGCTATCTCGAAGGGACCACGACCGGGCTCGCGGCGTGGAACGGGGGCACGCCCGTGCTCGCGCCCGAGGGCGTGCTGCCCAGCGTCACCGCCGCCGCGTTCTTCGAGGGGTTGGCCGCCGTCTCTCCGATCGGGGAGGAGCACCTGCGCGCCGGCGCCGTCCTGCTCGGCTCGCTCACGACGGCGGCGCCCCTCCTGTCGCTGGACGGGAGGCCCTGCGCGCAGCCGCCGGAGATGCTCGCGCGGATTCGCGCGTTCAGGGAGAGGCTCATTGCCGACCCGACCCTCTCACGGTCGCTCTGAGGGGACTATATTCATCTCCAAATGGCAACGCGCAAGGTCCGGAAACCCGCCTCCGAACGCTCCACCGGCGGGACCATCCTCTTCACCGGATTCCCGGGGTTCATCGGGGCCCGGCTCATTCCGCGCCTTCTCGAGCTCCGGCCCGGGGCCTCGTTCGAGTGCCTCGTCCAGGAGAAGTTCCTGCCCGCTGCCGACGCGTCGGTGGCGGCCCTCGCGGCGGCGCACCCGCACACGAAGGGCCGGATACGGCTCGTGACGGGCGACATCACGTCCCCGGGCCTCGGGCTCGGGGCGGGGGCCGCGAAGGCCCTCGCGAAGAAGGTGACGGGCTGCTTCCACCTCGCCGCCGTCTACGACCTCGCGGTGGCCCGCGACGTGGCGATGCGCATCAACGTCGAGGGCACGAAGAACGTGCTCGAGTTCGTCGCCGGCGCTCCCGGCCTACGGCGGCTCGACTACGTCTCGACGGCGTACGTCTCGGGGACGGCGGTCGGTTCGTTCCGCGAGAAGGACCTCGACGTCGGACAGTCCTTCAAAAACCACTACGAGGAGACGAAGTTCCTCGCGGAGGTGGCCGTGAGGGAGAGCGGGCTGCCGGCCACGATCTACCGGCCGGGAATCGTCGTCGGGGACTCGCGGACGGGGGAGACGGCGAAGTTCGACGGCCCGTACTTCGCGCTGAACGCAATGAGCCTTCTCCCGTCGCCGGGCGCGTTCCTGCGCATCGGGAACGGCGCCGCCGAGGTCAACCTCGTGCCGATCGACTACGTCCTCGAGGCGATCGCGCAGCTCGGCTCGTGGGACGGAGCGATCGGGAAAACGTATCACCTGACCGACCCCGCGCCCGAGACGGCGCTCGGGGTCGCCGAGCTTCTCGCGAAGTCGATCGGCAAGTCCTTCGTGTTCGTGCCCGTGCCCCTGCCGATCGCGAAGCTGGCCTTCATCGCGCCGCAGGTCTCGAGGTGGCTCGGAATGCCGGGCCAGACGCTCGACTACTTCGACCACCCGGTGCACTACGACTCCGCGCTGGCGACGAAGGACCTCGCGCGCTTCGGCCTCGAGTGCCCGCCGTTCCGCGCGTACGTCCAGCGGCTCGTGGCGTTCTGGAAGAAGAAGCGGGCCGAGATCACGCGCGGGGCGATGATCTGAGGGCGCGCCCGTGAAGAAGCGCGCGTTCACGAACAAGCCCATCATCGACGGGCAGGACGTCGATACCGGCCGGACGTTCAAGGCCGTGAACCCCTCCACGGGCGAGCCGTTCGCGGACGTCTACCGCGCGGGCCCTGCGGAGATCGACGCCGCGGTCGCATCCGCCCGCAAGGCGTTCCTCTCGTGGTCGAAGACGCCGGTGACGGCGAGGCAGAAACTCCTTGCGCGCCTTCTCGAGGAGGTCCGCAAGTCTCACGAGGACATCGCGCGCCTCATCGCGACCGAGCAGGGCAAGCCGATCGGCGAGGCGCGCGCCGTGGACGTCGTTCCCGCCGCGGACACCCTGCGGTACCTCTCGCGCCACGCCGCTTCGATCCTCGCGGAGCGCCCGGTCGACTACGCCCAGATCCTGTTCGCGCACAAGTCGGGGTCCTACCGGCTGGAGCCGCTCGGCGTCGTCGCGATCGTGACCCCGTGGAACTTCCCGTTCGGGATCCCGTTCGTCGAGGTCGCCGCCTGTCTCGCGGCGGGGGACACGGTCGTCCTCAAGCCGGCTTCGGCGACGGCGCTCACGGGCCTCGCCGTCGGCGACCTCTGCCGGCGCGCCGGCATCCCGCCCGGCGTCGTGAACGTCGTGACGGCGGGCGGCGAGGACACGAACCGCCTCATCGAGCACCCCGGGATCGCGAAGATCCTCTTCACGGGCGCCGTCGAGACGGGCATCGGCGTCATGCAGCGCGCCGCGAAGAACCTCACGGGCGTCGTGCTCGAGCTGGGCGGCAAGGACCCCGCGGTCGTCGCGGCGGACGCCGACCTCGACAGGGCCTCGTCCGGGATCGTCTGGGGCGCGTTCGTGAACGCGGGCCAGGCTTGCGGCTCGGTGGAGCGCGTCTACGTCGTCAAGGACGTGGCCGAGGATTTCCTCGGGAAGGTCGTCGCCAAGGCAAAGGCGCTGAGGCTGGGCGATCCGCTCTCGCCGTCCACCGACATGGGGCCCCTGACCACGGAGGCGCAGCGCGCGCTGGTCGAGGCCCACGTCGCGGACGCGAAGGCAAAGGGCGCGAAGATCCTCACGGGAGGCAAGCGTCCGCGCGCGAAGGGCTGGTGGTATCCGCCGACCGTTCTCACGAACGTCGACCACTCGATGCGCTGCATGCACGAGGAGACGTTCGGCCCCCTCCTGCCGGTCATGGTCGTCGACACGCTCGACGAGGGAATCCGCCTCGCGAACGAGTCGGAGTTCGGTCTCACGGCGTCCGGCTGGACGCGCTCTCGGCGCACGGCGCGGCGCCTCGCCGAGGAGCTCCACGCGGGCACCGTGACGATCAACGACCACCTGTTCTCGTTCGGCGAGCCCACGGCGACCTGGGGCGGCGTCAAGAAGTCGGGCGTCGGGCGCAGTCACGCCGCCTTCGGCCTCCACGAGCTCGTGAACATCAAACACGTGAGCGTGGACATGGGGAACTCGGGCGCGATGCCGTGGTGGTACCCGTACGACTCCGCGTTCCACGCCTTCACGAAGAGGGCGTTTGGGACGCTCTACTCGAACGACCCCCGGACGAAGCTGCCCGACGCGCTCGGCCTGCTCGGCAGCGGCCGCTTCTTCGGTTACGTGAAGGTGTCGACGCTCGCGACGCGCCTCGGCAAGATGTTCTGAACGAAAAAAGCGGCCCCCCCTTCCGGGAGGGCCGCTTGTGGAACCGGAGAAGCCTGAACTAGCTCTGGCGACGGATGGCGCGGAGGCCCGCGCCGGCCGCGACGGAAAGACCACCGAGGAGGCCGACGAGCGGCATCGGGCTGGCGGTCTTCGGGAGCTTCTTCTTGGCAGGAGCAGCCGGGGCCGGGGCCGGAGCCGCGGCCACGACGGGGGCCGGAGCCGGGGCCGGGGCGGCCGCGACGGGAGCCGGGGCCGGGGCGGCCGGGGCGGCGCCCGCGACCTTGCCACGCTGGACTTCGGTCTCCATCTTCGTGGAGGTGTGAACGATCGTGGCGTTGAGCTTCATGCCGGGCCCGAGGTTCTCGATGCTGGTTTCCTTGCCGTCGACGTTGAACTTGAAGCCCTTCGGAACGACGTAGTTGTGGAAGCCGTCAGCCTCCTTGGTCGTGAGGTTGGCGCCCTGCACCTTGACGACTTCGCCGTTCTTGATCGTGGTCGTCTTGACCTCGACGGGCTTCTCGACCGTGTTGAAGACTGCGGAGATGGTGGTGCCGATCTTGAGATCGGCGAGGCCCGTCTCCTTGCCGTCGATCATGGCGGTGCGGCCGGCCGGGACCTGGTACTCGCGGACGACGCCGTCGTCACCCTTGACGATGACGGAGTGATCGGTCTTGCCGATCACGAGGCCGGACTTGATCTCCGACTTGACGACGGTCTGCGCGACCGCGGCGCCCGCGACGCACAGGGCGACCGCGAGGACGACGAACATGACGAACCGGGTAGATTTCATTCTTTCCTCCTGCTGTATTTGGACACGGGAACGCTGCCCCCGTGCAACGGGGTATTCGTGTACAGAATACGGCGGGACGGCCGCGTCCGCCAGCCAATTCTTCAGCTTGAACCCTCCGTCCTTGCCCGCCTCCCTAGAATCGCGGGGTGGGCGCCCCCCCGGACCTCTCCCTCTATCCCGACCAGCCTGGCATTTACCTCTACAAGGACGCCGCGGGAAAGATCCTCTATGTCGGCAAGGCGCGCTCGATCCGCAAGCGCCTCGCGTCCTACTTCCACGCCGGGCCGAAGCACCCGAGGACCGAGGCGCTCCTCGCCGAGTTCGCCTCCATCGACACGGTCGTCTCGAAGACCGAGAGCGAGGCGCTCGCGCTCGAAAACGCGTTCATCAAGAAGAACCGGCCGCGCTACAACATCGTCCTCCGCGACGACAAAACGTACCCCTACATCAAGGTCACGACGGGGGAGGCCTGGCCCCGGGCGCTCGTGACGCGCAAGGTCCTCCGGGACGGCCACAGCTACTTCGGCCCGTTCCTCCCGGCCCGCACGTGCCGCGGCGCGATGAAGATGGTGCAGCGGATGTTCCAGATCCGCACCTGCCGCATCGAGATCGACGGCAAGCTCCCGCGGCCCTGCCTCTACTACGACATGCACGCCTGCCTCGGGCCGTGCGTCTCGGGCCTCACGACGGCCGAGGCGTATGCGGACGCGGTGCAGGATGTCCTGCTTTTCCTCTCGGGGCGGAACGACGAGCTGCGCCCGCGGCTCGAGGAGAAGATGCGCGCCGCCGCCGACGCCGAGCGATTCGAGATGGCGGCCGCCTACCGCGACTGCCTCCGCACGGTCGGCGGAGCTCGCGGAGAAGCAGCGCGTCCAGTCGGTGTCGGGTGAGGATGTTGATGTATTCGGGGATTTCTTCGATGGAGGGAATCTGGCGGTCTCGGTCCTCCTCGTGCGCGGCGGCGGCATTCTCGATTCTCGGGAGTTCTTCTGGGAGGGCATCGGGGAGCCGGACGCCGAGGAGTTCTGGGTGGCCCTGCTGTCGCAGTACTACGACGCCGTCGGGTCCGGCTTCCTGCCGCGGGAAGTCCATCTTCCCGTCGACGTCCCGGACGAGGCCCTCGAGCCCCTCGAGGCGTGGCTGTCGGAGCGGCGCGGCTCGAAGGTCGTCATCAAGACGCCGCGGCGCGGAGCCGCCTTCGAGCGCGTGCGCATCGCCCGCGACAACGCGCGCCAGAACCACCTGCGCCGGTTCCGGCGGGTCCGGGAGCGGGGAGAGAAGGCCACGCTCGCCCTCGCCCGCGCCCTCGAGCTGCCCTCGAGGCCCTCGCGGATCGAGTGCTTCGACATCTCGCACTTGCAGGGCTCCGAGACGTACGCGTCGTGCGTCGTGTTCGTGGACGGCGAGCCGAAGAGGGACGAATACCGCCTCTTCCGGATCGAGCGGGAGGGCGTGGACGACTTCGCGTCGATCTCGGAGGCGGTCACGCGCCGCTACACGCGCGTTACGGAAGAGCGGCGGCCGCTCCCGGACCTCCTCCTGATCGACGGCGGGAAAGGGCAGCTCTCCGCCGCGCTTGCGGCGCTGGACCGCCTTGGGATCGAGATGCCGGCCGCGGGCCTCGCCAAGCGCGAGGAGGAAGTGTTCGTGCCGGGGCGCACGGCGCCGATCGTGCTCGCCCGGACGAACGCCGGCCTCAAGCTGCTCCAGCGCGCGCGCGACGAGGCGCACCGCTTCGGCCTGAGGTCCCACCGGCGCGCGCGCGGCAAGCGCGCGCTCGAGAGCCCGCTGCTCGACGTGCCGGGCCTCGGGCCCGCGCGCGTGAAGACGCTTCTCTCGGCCTTCGGCGGTTCGGAAGCGGTCCTCGCCGCCAGCGAGGACGCCCTCGCGGCCGTCTCGGGCAAGGGCGTGGCCGCGCGCATCGCGCGCTGGCGCTCCGCCGCGCGCTGATTCTCCCCGGCCGGAAGCCTTCGCGCTGCTACACTTTGCGCCGATGGTTTCCGAGCGTTCGGACTCGCGCAATCGCATGATGTCGGGGGGCTCTCTCGAGCGGACGCCGTTCGCCGAGGTCATCCGCATGCTCTATCGCGAGCGCGCGACGGCGAAGCTTCTCGTCTCGTACCGGGGCGAGGAACGGACGTTCTGGTTCGACCGGGGCCAGATTCTCTCGGCCAGCTCGAACCGCGAGGCGCAGCTCGTCGGCGACCTCCTGCGGACGTTCGGCCTCGCCGACGAGAGCCTTCTCATGTCGGCGTTCGAGAAGGCGCTCGCCGAGCCCGGACGCGGCCTCGCCCGCGCCCTCACGGAATCCGGCGCGGTTGCCGACTACGTGGCGGACGCGGCGGTTCGTGCTCTTTCCGAGCGCCTGTTCTTCGAGACGTTTCGCTGGACGAACGGCGTCTTCACGGTGTCCCCGCTCGAGAGCGCGGCCGTCGTGCCGGTCCGCGCGGACCGGCCCACCGGAGGCCTGCTCCTCGAGGCTCTGCGCCGGCTCCCGGCCCCCGCGGCCCAGCTCAACACGCCGCTTTCGCCCGCGGCGCGGCCCGTGTTCGCGCCGGACCTCCTCCTGCGGTATCAGGCGTTCACGGTGTCCGCGGTCGAGGCCGAGGTGCTCGGGCGCATCGACGGCGCCATGACCGTGGAGCAGATCCACCCGGACCAGCGCGTCGTCGCGCGCCTCGCGGCGACGGGACTCGTCCATCTCGTGGCCCCCGGGCGAACGATCGAGAAATCGGGAGTTCCCGAGGGGCTGCTTCTCCTGAACGTCGACGTGGCCGGCGCCGCGCCAGCGGCGCGCGTGGCCGAACAGTCCGACATCCAGCGCGACCTCGTGCGCCGCACGTACCGCCGGCTCGATTGGGCGAGCCACTACGACGTGCTCGGCGTCGAGCGCGACGTCGCTCCGGAGGCGCTCGCGCGTGCGATTCACGAGCGGGCGCGTCTGTTCCATCCCGACCACCACCTCAAGGCGCACCTCGGCGACGACCGCGATGCGCTCGAGGCGCTCTTCGCCCGCGTCCGGGAGGCCGAACGCGCCTTCCGCACACCGGAGAGCCGCGCGCAGTACGACCGCGCACAGGAGATCCACGGCGACACGGTGGCCCTGCCCGGCACCGAGCCGACCGTCGAGGTCCAGAAGGAGATCGCGCGCAAGAACTACGTGCGCGCCAAGGCCCTCTACGAGGAGGAGGACTACTTCCCGGCCTACGAAATGATCCGGCAGGCGGTCGAGTTCGACCCGGAGCAGAAGGAGTACTGGGTGCTCCTCTCGCGCATCCAGCGCAAGAACCCCAAGTGGATCAAGCAGGCGACCGAGACGATGCGCCGCGCGGTCAAGAAAATGCCGGACAGCGTCGACCTCTGGTGGGAGCTGGCCGAGGCCTGTGCGCACGAGCGTAACGCTCCCGAGCGCGTGAAGGCCCTGAAAGAGGTCATGCGTCTCGATCCCGTGAACCGGCGCGCCCAGCAGGCGCTCGCCGAGATCAACGGGAAGTCCTGAGATGAACGGCCTCCCGCAGCTCTTCGGCACGGGGCTCGGCCTTTCGGCCGCGGCCGGCCTCAATTCCTACGCCGTCCTCCTCGTCTACGGAGCGATGGCGCGCTTCTTTCCCGAGGACTACACCGGCGCGATCGCACGCCTCCTCGCCTCGACGCCCGCGCTCGGCGTCGCGGCCGTGCTGTTCCTTCTCGAGTTCTTCGCGGACAAGATTCCGGGACTCGACCATTTCTGGCATCTGCTCCACTCGATCGTGCGCCCGCTCGTCGGCGCGCTCGTCGCGATCGCGGCGGTGCAGGCCGAGGGATCGACCGCGCTGAACGTCGTGGCGGGCGGCGCCGGCGGGGGAGTCGCGCTCGCGTCGCACCTCGTGAAGAGTGCGACGCGGCTCACGTCGACGGCGGTCACGTTCGGCGTCGCGAACGCGGGACTGTCGCTTGCGGAGGACGTCGTCGCGTTCCTCCAGAGTCTCGTTTCGATCTTTCTGCCGCTCGTCGCGCTCGTCGTCGTGATCGCAATCGGCCTGCTCTTCGTCCTAACGGTTCCCCGGATGGCGCGCTTCCTCGACCTTTTCGGGAGGCGCCGCACCCGGCCGGAACCCACGCCGCCGGCCTGACCCGTCAGGCCCGGCACGCCTCGTGCACTTCCCGTCGGAGGAACCTGCGATGAAGTCCCGCCTCCCGCTCCTGACCACCGCCGCCGCCGTTCTGCTCCTCGGGACGGCCACGGCGGTCGCCGTGCGTCCCGAGGACGTCCTCCAGGGCGTCGCGCCGGTGCCGGCCGAGGTCTCCCGATCCGTGGACGTGGGGCGCCTCGACGGCGACGTCCGCTTCACGCGCGCGATCCTCGTCCTGCCCGCACGCGACGCCGCCGGTCTCGAGCAGCTTCTCGAATCGCAGCAGGACCCGTCCTCCCCCGACTTCAGGCGATGGCTCACGCCGGTTGAATTCGGCCGCCGCTTCGGCGCCCCCGAGGCCGACGTCGCGGCGCTCCGCGCCCACCTCGAGGCGAACGGCCTCGAGGTGGAGGACGCTCCCGCGGGCCGCACGGCCCTTCTCTTCTCCGGGCGGGCCGCCGACGTCGAGCGCGCGTTCGCGACCGAGCTCCGCGAGGTGTTCGTGGACGGCGCGATCCGCGTCGCGAACGTCCGCCCGGCGCGGCTGCCGGCCGGCCTCGCGCGCCGCACCGCGGGCCTGCTGTCCCTGAACTCGTTCCCGCGGCGCAGAGCGCTCGCGCGCCGGACCCCGGCGTACACGGACGGCTCGGGCCGCCACGTCCTCGCGCCCGCGGACTTCGCGACGATCTACGGGATCGACGCTCTCGCCGCGGCGGGGATCAACGGCGCGGGACGGAAGATCGCTGTCCTCGCGCAGACGAACGTGACCGTCGCCGACACACGGTTCTTCCGGCAGTACTTCGGCCTGCCGGCGAACGACCCGCAGATCGTCCTGAACGGACCCGACGCCGGGATCAACGGGGACGAGATCGAGGCGGACCTCGACATCCAGTGGGCGGGCGCCGTCGCGCCGGCCGCGCAGGTGCTCCTCGTCGTGTCCAAGACGACCCTCCCGTCCTACGGCGTCGACCTCTCGGCGCTGTACGCGGTGAACAACAACATCGCCGACGTCCTCAACCTGTCCTACGGGGCCTGCGAGAACGACTTCGTCGATTCCGACACGCTCTTCTACACGAACATCTGGGCGCAGGCCGCGGCGCAGGGGATGACGTCCTTCGTGGCGTCCGGCGACAGCGGCGCCGCGGGCTGCGAGGGCCTCTCGGCGACGACCGGCACGACCCGTTCCGTGAACGGCCTCGGGTCCTCGCCGTACGCGACGTGCGTCGGAGGGACGCAGTACCTCGACACGTCGGCCCCGGCTGCGTACTGGAGCTCGACCAACGACCCCGTCACGAAGAAGTCCGCGAAGGGGGCGATCCCCGAGGGCGCGTGGAACGAGAGCGGCGCCGGCTCGGGCCTCGCGGCGACGGGTGGCGGCGTGAGCGTGCTCTTCGCGCGGCCGCCCTGGCAGAACGTCGCAGGCGTTCCGGCGGGAACGGGCCGCGCCGTGCCGGACGTCTCCGTCGCCGGGGCCGGCCACACGCCGTACTACATCGTGCTGGGCGGCTCGGGGAGCGCATCGGGTCTCGCGCGCGTCTACGGCACTTCTGCGTCTTCCCCCGCGTTCGCGGGCATCGCGGCCCTCCTGTCGCAGAGGGCGGGATCGCGCCTCGGCAACCTCAACCCGCTCCTGTACGCGCTCGGCCAGACCCAGTACGGGACGTCCGGGGCCGCGTCGCCGGGAACGGGCCCGTTCCGCGACGTGACGGCGGGATCGAACTCCGTCCCCGGAGTCACGGGCTACGACGCGGGCCCCGGCTACGACGCCGCGACGGGCCTCGGCTCGCCCGACGTCACGGCCCTGGCGGCGGCGATCGCGTCGCCCGTGGTGTCGGGCGTCGACCTCGCGCTGTCGGCCGCGCCGGCGGTGGCGTCGGTTCAAGCGGGCTCGCCGGTCACCGTCACGGCTTCGCTCGCACAGTCCGCGGTCGCTGCCGACGCTGTCGCGACGCTCACGCTCGCGGGCCTGCCGGCGGGCCTGACGGCCTCCTTCAGCCCCTCGAAGATGGACGAGCCCGGGACGGGCATCGTCTCGCGCGGGCAGAACGCGCTCCTGACCCTCGCCGCCGCGCCCTCGACGGCCGCCGGCACGTACACGCTCACGCTTGCCGCGTCGTCCGGCGCCGTCGTCCGGCGCGTCTCGCTCTTCGTCACCGTCGGCGCGCAGCCTGCCGCGCCTCCGTCCGGACCCGGCGTCCAGGCTCCCGTCGTTCTCGACGTTTTCGGAGCGGGAGGGTCGCACTACACGTCGGACCTCGTCGCCGTGAACCGCGGAACCTCCGACGCCACGCTCCTCCTGCGCTTCGCCCAGACGCCCGCGCCCGCGACGCCCGGGCCGACGATCGCACGTTCGCTCGGAGCGGGCCGCCAGTTCGCCGTGGCGGACGTGATCGGGTTCCTGAATGCGAACGGCTATTCGCTTCCGTCGGACGGGTCCGCGAAGCTCGGGACGCTGTTCGCGACGTTCGTCGGCGCGTCCGATCCCCTCACCGTGTTCGTCGGCTCGCGCACGTCGACTCCCAACCCGAACGCCTCCGTCGGTGGTGCATTCGGGACGTTCTCGGCCGCGTCGGTGACGGGCGGAGCCTCCACGGGCGAAGCCTGGATCTACGGCCTCAGGGAGAACTCCCAGTACCGTTCCAACCTCGCTCTCGTGCATGCACCCGGCGCCGCCTCGGGCGCGACGGCCGGCCCGGTCGCGCTGGAGGTCCAGATCTACGACGGCGACAGCGGGGCGCCGGCCGGCGCGCCGCTCACGCAGGTCCTCCAGCCAGGACAGTTCTTCCAGTTCAACCGCGTCCTCACGTTGGCACCGACGGGGGTCGCGAACGGCTACGCGCGCGTCCGGCTGACATCCGGATCCGACCGCTTCATCGCGTACGGAATCGTGAACGACGGCGCCGCGGCAGGCGGAGGCACGTCGGACGGGAGCTTCCTCCCGGCGAACGCGACGGAGGGACTGATCCCGATCGTCCTCGACCTCCCGGGCGCGCCGCACTACACGAGCGACCTGACCCTGACGAATCCGACGTCGAGCGCGGTCACGGTGACTCTGACGTACACGGCGTCGACGGCGTTCTCGGGCGCGGGCTCCGGCACGAAGACGGCCACGCTTGCCGCGCGCCAGCAGCTCGTCCTGCCGAACGCGATCACGTACCTCCGCGGACTCGGCCTCGCGATCCCGGCGACGGGCAACCAGGGCGGCACGCTCCTCGTCTCGGGCGCGCCGGCGCTCGCGCGCACCTCGAACCCGAACCCGGACGCGGCCGTCGGCGGGACTTTCGGGCTCGCGTATCCCGCGGTCGGCGCGTCCGCGCGGGCGAAGGGCGAGGCGTGGGTCTACGGCCTGAGGCAGGACGCCGACGCGCGCACGAACCTCGCGATCGCGGACGCGCGAGCCGGCGACTCCGCCGGCGTGGAGTACGTCGTGGACGTCTTCGATGCGGATACGGGCGCGACCGAGCCGGTCCTCACGAAGAAGGTGACGCTCGCGGGCGGGCAATGGACGCAGTTCAACACGATCCTCGTCGACGCCGGAATCACGCACGGTTTCGCGCGTATCCGGCCCTCCTCCGGAACGTCGGACTTCGTCGCCTACGGCGTCGTGAACGACGGCCCGACGGCGGGCTCGCGCACGTCCGACGGGTCGTACGTCCCGATGGTCGTCGTGAACTGAGGGCGCCTCGCGGTAGACTGCCCGCGACTCGGGCCGGACAGGCGGTCGCCGCTCTTGACGCCTCGGCGGAAGGAGGGGAGGAAAGTCCGGACTCCAGCGGGCAGCGTGCCGGAGAAATCCCGGTCGGGGCAACCCGAAGGAAAGTGGCACAGAAAACAAACCGCCGACGCGCCGCAAGGCGCAGGTAAGGGTGAAAAGGTGCGGTAAGAGCGCACCGCGGTTCCGGCAACGGAACTGGCAGGCGAAACCCCACGCGGAGCAAGGCCAAATAGGGTGACGGAAGGGGCGCCCGCCCTCGCGGCTCACGCCGACGTCACCGGGTCGGTCGCTCGAGCCCGTCCGGAAGGACGGGCCTAGAGGAATGACCGCCAGCCGGAAGGCGCGAGCCGACCGGTCACAGAATCCGGCTTATCGTCCGGCCCGAGTCATTTCTCTCCCCGCGCGTTCCGTGTCATCCTGACGATCGAGATCCCCTCTCAATCAGGAGGCTTCATGAACCGGCGCGCCGTTTGTGTGTCCTGTGTCCTTCTTCTCGCGTCGACGACGCGCTCGAAAGCCGTTGAGCCCGCCTCCAAGTCCCTCGTGACGCAGCAGAAGGTGCCCGTGGCCGGCCTGACCCACGAGCAGATTCTGGCGAAGCCGGACGCGACGAAGCTCGTGACGGCCGACGGAAAAGAGACGACCGTCGCCGAGCTTCGTCGGCGGACGAACGCCCGCAAGCAGCTCATGGCTTCGAGCGGGCAGGGGTCGCTGACGGGCGGCTCGGCGAAAGTCGCGCATCCCCGCGGCGTCGCAAAGGCTCAGGGCCTCGTCACTCTGGCAAAGAACGAGAGCGCCGCCGCCGTCGGGATGCACACGGCCCGCAAGTCGATCCAGGCGTCCGGGGGAACCGAGGCCACCGCCAAGGCGCGGAAGATCCCGTACCCGGCCAAGGCCGTCGGAATCGAGACCGTGAACGGAAAGACCTCGGGGTTCGTCCTCTCGCCGGGCGGCAACGTGACGATCGCCGGAGGCGAGTTCGGCGACACGATCGGGCAGGCAAACGTGATGGGGCAGTTCCCCGGGGCGGCCGCTCCGCTGCGCGTCGTCGACTGGCGCGCCGACGAGATCTACGCGATCTTCCCTCCGGGCCTTCGAGGCGTGGGCGACCACGCCGTGACAGTCCAGGTGATCACGAGGGCCGGCAAGACGCACCGGCTCGAGGGCGGGAAGTTCGTGGCGACCCGCGAGGACGTCGTCATCACCAGCGGCGTGCTGCGCGTTCTTCGATTCGAAGGCCCCATGCGATCAGGAGGGAGCAACTGGCCGGCGCAGATGAACGACGACGGGATGGTCGGCCGCCATGCGCTGGGCGATTCGATCAACTGCCCCTCTCCCGGCGTGGACCGGCTGACAACCGTCGACCCCGGGCGCGGCTTCGTCGTCACGGGCCTGGGCGCAACCTGGGGGCGCACGGACTCGGGCAACGGCGCCGGCAACGGCGAGCCCGGGAACCGGATCTTCTACCCGGGCTACAGCTTCGGGAGCTGGGATGGAGACGGAATACGGATCGATGTCCATTGGGGAGTCTGGCGGAGCCACGAGTCGCCGTACATAACCCTTCCGGGCTACGATCAGTGCCTTTCCAACTACAGGATCAGTGTGATCCTCAGCGGCCCGGCCGGCGTCTCGCCGTTCTGACGCGCCGGGGTTTGAGACAATCGCCGCGGTGCCCGAGATCGTCGACGGCAACAACCTGATCGGCCGCCTGGGCGGCGGCACGCGCGACGGGCTCGTGACGGAGCTCTGCGAGGTCGCGCGGCGAAAGCGGAAACGGCTGACGGTCGTCTTCGACGGCCCGCCGGAAGCCGGGCGCGCGAAGGTTCAGGCTTTCGGCGACGTCCAGGTCGTCTACGCGGCGCCCCGCTCGGCCGACGAGGAAATCGTCCGGCGCATCCGCGAGGCGCGAGACCCGCGGGGCGTCACCGTCGTGACGGACGACCGTGCTCTCGCATCCGCCGTCTCGGCAGCAGGCGCCCGGATCGCGGGCATCGAGATCTTCCAGCGGGACGCATCGGCCCGGATGCGGGCCCCGGCGCCCGCCGAAGCGGTCAAGCCCTCCGTCGGCGGCGGTGCGAAGGACTGGGAACGCTGGTTCTCGGACCCGAAGAACCGGATCGAGTGATGGCGGACCTCGCGAGGCTGCCGCGTCTCGTCCCCGGCGACACGGTTGGCGTCGCGGCGCTGTCGGGGCCACCGGATCCGGACGCCCTCGCGGCGGGTGTCCGGGCGCTCGAGGGGTTCGGCTACCGCGTCCGGCTCGCACCGAACGTCCTCTCGAAGGAACCGCTCCTCGGCCTCGCGGGCGCCGCCGAAGAACGCGCGGCGGGTTATCGCTCGCTACTCGTCGACCCGGGCGTGAAGGCCATCGTCTTCGCGCGCGGCGGCTACGGCGTCGCGTCCGCGCTCCCGTGCCTCGACCCGGCGGAAGCGGCCGCGCACCCGAAGATCCACTGCGGCTTTTCGGACGTTACCGTCCTCTCCTCCTGGCTCCTGAAGGCGGGCGTGCCGTCGTTCCACGGGCCCATGGTTGCCGCCGATCTCGCGCGCGGACTCGACCCGCTCTCCGCGTCCTTCTTTCCTTCGATGCTCGAGGGGAGGGGACCCAAGGAGATTTTCTTGGAAGGTGAAGAGGGGAGAGGCGGCGCGACCGGGAGCAGCGTGCTCGTACCCGGCGCCGCCACGGGGAGGCTCGTCGGAGGCTGTCTCTCCCTCCTCGCGGCGTCCGTCGGGACGCCTTGGGAATTCGACTACTCCAACGGCCTCCTCTTCTTCGAAGACATCGCCGAGGAGGCCTATCGCATCGACCGCATGCTCGGGACCCTGATCGATTCCGGCCGATTCGCTAAACTGTCCGGCATCTTGATCGGCACGCTGTCGGCTGTCACGTTTTCGGGCGTCGAAGATTCCGAGCGGCTTCGCTCGGTCCTCACGGCCCGTCTCGCGCCCCTCGGCATCCCCGTGGCCCTCGGCCTCCCCGCCGGCCACCGCGGCTCCAACGCGACCCTGCCCGTCGGCGCCCGCGCCGCGTGGGACGGAGCCGGGACGCTCACCTTCCTCGAGGAGATTACGTCTTGAAGGTCGTCGTGAAATCGGGCACTCCGAGCGGCTTCGCGGACTACCTCATGAAGGCCGCGGCCGGGAAGGACGTCTTCTCCGAGGGAGAGGTCGGCACCGAGATGTACGTCATCCAGGCCGGCACCGTCGAGATCTACAAGAAGAGCCGCAAGGGCGAGGAGAAGATTCTCGCGACGCTCGAAAAAGGCGACTTCTTCGGCGAGATGTCGATCCTCGAAGACGTCCCGCGAACGGCGTCCGCGCGCGCGAAGACCGAGTGCGAGCTCGTCCGGATCAACCAGACGACGTTCGACGAGATGCTGCGCCACAACGCGGAGATCGCCGTGCGGATGCTCCGCAAGCTCTCGCGCCGCCTGCGCGAGACGACGAAGCTCCTCGAGCAGTCGACGGGCGTCGCCCCGACGCTCGACCAGTCGTCGTCGGACATCTTCGCGAAGGAAGCCGACCGGCACGAGATCTTCCGGATCGTGGCGGACGCCGGCGGAGAATTCTTCCTGAACCGCGAGGGGGAGACCACCGTGGGGCGCATCGACCCCGTCACGGGGATCCGGCCGGACGTCGACCTCGCGAACCTCGACACGCAGCGCTCCGTCTCCCGCCGCCATTCGAAGATCGTCCACTCCGGAAACGACTTCCGCGTCGTCGAGGAGATCGGAACCATGAACGGGACGTTCGTGAACGGCACGCGCATCGTCACGGGCCAGCCGGTGTCGATCAAGGACGGCGACCGGATCCGCTTCGGACTCGTGGACCTCACGTTCCGCATCAGCAAGGCGTAGGGGTCATTTCCGCTCCTCTTCCGCCCCTCGCGTCGCTGCCCGGAATCGGTCCCGCGCGCGCGAAGGAGCTGGCCGAGGCGGGCGTCGAGACGGCGCTCGATCTCCTCCTCCACCTCCCGTTCCGGTACGAGGACCGCACGCGCATCGGACCGATCTCCGAGCTCGTCGCCGAAGGCCCGGCGACGACCGTCAAGGGAACGATCCTCTCCTCGCGCCTGATCCGGACGCGCCGGAGGGGCTTCACGATCTTCGAGGCGATCCTCGACGACGGCTCCGGCACGCTGCGCCTCGTCTTCTTCAACCAGCCGTACCTGCAGCGCTGGATGGCGCCGAAGAAGGTCTTCTGGGTTTACGGCATCGGCACACAGGCGGCGCGCTATCGACGCGGGCTCGTGATGGAGAACCCTCAAATCGAAGAGTTCTTAGAAGGTGAAGAGGGGAAGGACCCTCTTTCGGTGGGAAGGGTCGTCCCCATCTACCGAAAGTTGCCCGCGCTGACGCCGCGCTTGAGGCGGACCCTCGTCTTCCACCTTCTAAGAGATTTTGCAGACCATCTTCCCGAGCGCCTGCGCGACTCGCGAGAGAGGGAGCAGAGTCTCCCTCCCCTCGGCGAATCCCTGCGCGAGGCCCACTTTCCGGGCAGCGGCGGAGGGCCCGCGGACGCCGAGGCGTGGACGGAGCGGAAGTCGCCGCACCTGCACCGCCTCGTCTACGAGGAGTTCCTCGAGTTCCAGGTGGGCCTCCAGCGCCGCCGCGCCGAGCGCGACCGCGTGCCGGCGCCCGTCCTCGCGGCCGACGACGCGATCCGCGCGCGCCTCAAGGAAGCTCTGCCGTTCTCGCTGACGGCCGCGCAGAAACGCGTGATCCGCGAGATCGGCGAGGATTTCCGCGCGGGCCGGCCCATGCGGCGCCTGCTGCAGGGCGACGTCGGGAGCGGCAAGACGATCGTCGCCGTCCTCTCGGCCATTCTCGCGGCCGAGTGCGGCCGCCAGACCGCCCTCATGGCGCCGACCGAGATCCTCGCCGAGCAGCACTTCACGACCATCTTCCGGATCTTCGGCAAGACGCGCTTCCGCGCCGAGCTCCTGACGGGGCGCGTGAAAGGCAAGGCGCGGGCGCAGGTCCTCGACGCGCTGGCCGGCGGGCGCATCGACATGCTGGTGGGGACGCACGCGCTCCTCGAAGACCCCGTCGAGTTTCTGCGCCTCGGACTGATCGTGATCGACGAGCAGCACCGCTTCGGCGTGGCCCAGCGGACCGCCCTTGCGGCGAAGGCCGATCCCTCGGGCGCGCGCCCCCACCTCCTCGTCATGTCCGCCACGCCCATCCCGCGCTCGCTCGCCCTGACGCTCTACGGCGACCTCGACGTCTCGACGCTGGACGAGAAGCCGCCGGGCCGCACCGCGGTCACGACGCGCGTCCTGCCCGAGAGCGACCGCGCCACGGCGTTCCGCGAGATCGAGGGCGAGATCCGCGCCGGCGGCCAGGCGTACGTCGTCGTCCCGCTCATCGAGGAGTCCGACACGATCGACGCCCGGGCGGTCGAGAAGCACGCCGGGGAGATCCGAAAGGCCCTGCCGGGCCGCCGCGTCGGCGTCCTCCACGGGCGCATCCCTCCTGACGAACGCGAGAGGACGATGGGGGAGTTCGCGGCGGGGAAGCTGGACGTCCTCGCGGCCACGACCGTCATCGAGGTGGGCGTCGACGTGCCGAACGCGTCGTACATGCTGGTCGAGAACGCGGAGCGCTTCGGCCTCGCGCAGCTCCACCAGTTGCGCGGCCGTGTCGGCCGCGGCCGGCGCACGTCGCGCTGCGTCCTCCTCTTCGGTCCGAAGACCTCGCCCGAGTCGCGGGAGCGCCTCGGCGTCCTCGAAAAGACGGACGACGGATTCGTCGTGGCCGAAGAAGATCTGAAACGCCGGGGCCCCGGCGACGCGCTCGGAACCCGCCAGAGCGGCGTCCCGATGTTCCGCATCGGGGACCTCGTCCGCGACGTCCGCTGGATGAGGGACGCGAAGGAAGAGGCGATGCGGCTCATCGCCGAAGGGCGCGACGCCGCTTTCCGCGAGCCGCTCTTCCTCCGGCCGGGGACCGGCGCGGCGGGCGACTGAGACCTCGCGATCCGGGTTAACATCCGCGCCCGCGCGGCCCCCGATGCGCCGCGCTCAAAGGCGCCGTGGACCCTCAAAAGATTCTCGAAATCGTCATCCAGGTCGTCGTCCTTCTGTTCGCCGTCTCGTTCCACGAGTCGGCCCACGGCTTCGTCGCGATGAAGTGCGGCGACAACACGGCCCGCGACCTCGGCCGCATCACGATGAACCCGATCAAGCACCTCGACCCGATCGGCAGCCTTCTGTTTCCGGCGATGCTCGCGTTCTCCGGCCTGCCGGTGTTCGGCTGGGCCAAGCCCGTCCCCGTTTCCCTGCGCGGCGTCCCGAACCCGCGGCGGGCCAACCTCCTCGTCTCGGCGGCGGGCCCGCTCTCGAATCTCCTTCTCGCCCTCGCGTTCGCCGGGGCGTTTTCGCTCATCAAAGACGTTTCGATTCCTTCGAAAGCGAGTCCGCTCTACCCGCTCTCGCTCATCTTCGGCCTCTCGGTTCTCGTGAACGTCTCCCTCGCGATTTTCAATCTGCTCCCGATTCCGCCGTTGGACGGCTTCGGCGTCGTCGAGAGCCTCGCACCGCCGGCCGCGATTCCCGCCGTCATCTGGCTGCGCCGCTTCGGTTTCATCATCCTCGTCGTGATGATGTTCACGGGCGTGCTCGGCTTCATCATGCGACCGGTGCAGGACCTCGTGATCGGCTGGCTGAGGTCCTGATGTCCGAGCCTTCTCAGAAGATCGTTCTTTCGGGGCTGCGCCCGACGGGCCGCGTCCACCTCGGCAACTACTGGGGCGCGGTGAAGAACTGGGTGGACCTGCAGTCGACCTACGCCTGCCGGTACTTCGTGGCCGACCTCCATGCGCTCACGACGGACTACGCCGACACCTCCGCGATCCGCGAGGCTTCGGTCGAGGCCGTGACGGACTGGCTCTCCGTGGGCCTCGACCCCGAGAAGAGCGTCATCTTCGTCCAGTCGCGCGTGCCGCAGACCGCCGAGCTTGCGCTCGTCTTCGGGATGATCACGCCGCTCGGCTGGCTCGAGCGCGTGCCGACGTACAAGGAGCAGATCGAGCAGCTGCGCGAGCGGGACCTCGGGACGTTCGGTTTCCTCGGCTACCCGGTTCTCATGACCGCCGACATCGCGCTTTACCTCGCGCACTACGTCCCGGTCGGCAAGGACCAGGAGAGCCACCTCGAGATCTGCCGCGAGATCGTGCGGCGCTTCAACGGCTTCTACGGGGACGTCTTCCCCGAGCCGAAGGCGCTGTTCACGGCGACGCCGAAGGTGCCCGGGCTCGACGGCCGGAAGATGTCCAAGAGCTACAACAACACGCTCGCGCTGTCGGACTCGGCCGAGGACGTGGCGAAGAAGGTCATGGGAATGGTCACGGACCCGAACCGGGCGCGCCGCTCGGACCCCGGCGACCCGGACGTTTGCAACCTGTACCCGTTCCACGTGCTGTATTCGCCTACGGAAGAGCAGAAGGTCGTCGCCGAGGAGTGCCGTGCGGCCACGCGCGGCTGCGTGGACTGCAAGAAGCACCTCATCCGCAACATGAACGCGGCGCTCGAGCCCATTCGCCAGAAGCGCGCGGAGATCGTGGCGAAAAAGGACTACGTGAAGGACGTCCTCGAGGACGGAAATACCAGAGCCCGAGCGATTGCCTCAGAGACGATGGAGAAGGTCTCGAACGCAATGGGGCTGCTGTAGTGGCCGAGTTCCGGATCCCCGTCCCCGCGGGCGCGGACCTCATGCAGCCGTACCCGGTGAAGGTGCCCCAGTTCGAGGGCCCGCTGGACCTGCTGCTCCACCTCATCCGCAAGAACGAGGTCGATCTCCGCAACATCCCGGTCGCGGACATCTGCCGCCAGTACCACGAGTACCTCGTCCTCATGCAGGAGCTGGACCTCGAGGTCGCGGCCGAGTTCCTCTACGTCGAGGCGCTCCTCGTCCACGTGAAGTCGCAGATGGTGCTTCCGCGCGCGGTCCTGCCGGACGGCACGCCGCAGGAAGACCCGCGCGACGAGCTCGTGCGGCGCCTCATCGAATACCGCAAGTACAAGGGCGTCGCCGAGACGCTCCACGAGATGGAGGCGCTGCGCCTCGGTCTCTGGAGCCGCCCGCCCGCGAAGCTCGAGGCGTCGGAGGCCGAAGCCGAGGAAACGGATCTCTCCGAGGTGTCGCTCTTCGACCTCCTCACGTTCTTCAAGGGTGCGCTCGACCGCTACCGCTCGGCGCATCCGCCCTCCATGGAGATCGCGCACCAGAAGTACTCGATCAAGGAGAAGATGGAAGACATGCTCGCGCGCGTGCGAAGCGGCAGCGGCCCCGTGCCGCTGTCGGACGTTTTCAAGGGCCTCGCGGGCCGCGCCGAGGCGATCGCCGTCTTTCTCGCCGTCCTCGAGCTCCTCCGCCTGCGCGTCGTCCGCGCCCGGCAGGAGGCCGAGTTCAGCGACATCCTCCTCGAGTCGACCGGCGAGGACGTGACGCTCGAGGGCTACGAGGAGTCGTACCGATGACCGACGACGTCCAGGTCCCCGAGGCGCCGGCGACTCCGGCTCCGTCCGCGCCTCCGGCCCACGTGGCGCTCGTGGAAGCGCTCCTCTTCGCGTCGGGCAAGCCGGCGAGCGTCGAGCGCCTCGTCGAGGCCTCCGAGCTGACTCCCCCCGAAGTGGAGGCCGCGCTCGAGGTTCTCGAACGGGCCCTCGAGGCCGACGCGCGCGGCGTCCGGCTGGACCGCGTCGCGGGCGGGGCGCGCCTCGTTTCGCGCAACGAATTCGACGTTCCCGTGCGCAAGCTCCTCGGGCTCGAAGGCAAGAACAAGCTCTCGATGGCGAGCCTCGAGACGCTCTCGATCATCGCGTACCGCCAGCCCGTCACGGCGCCCGAGATCGCCGAGCTGCGCGGGGTGAACTCGGCGTCCTCGCTCCGGACGCTGCTCGACAAGAAGCTCATCACGACGGCCGGCCGCAAGGAAGTCGTCGGGACGCCGTTCCTCTACAAGACGACGAAGGAGTTCCTCGTCCACTTCGGCCTCGACGACGTCAAGGACCTCCCGAAGCCGGAAGACCTCGACGCGCTCTACGGCGTCGAGACGACCTCGACGCGCTGTTTCGGCGCCGAGACGAAAAAAGAAAAGAGGAAGATTCTTCGAATGGTTAATCCCGAGGACCGACGCCCCGAAGCCGGAGGCGCCCGGAGCATCCTTCAAAGGAATCGTCTCTTCGGACTCTTCCCATGCCCGCTGAGCGTCTCCAGAAGCTCCTGTCCGCCGCCGGCATCTCCTCGCGGCGCGAGGCGGAGAAGATCATCCTCGAGGGCCGGGTGACCGTGAACGGCCACAAGGTCACCGAGCTCGGCGTGAAAGCCGACCCCGCGAAGGACCACGTCAAGGTGGACGGGAAGCTGCTCCGCATCGCGGTCGTGCGGCGTTACGTCCTCATGAACAAGCCGAAGGGCCTCATCGTGACGCGCGACGATCCGGGCGGCATCCCGACGGTGTTCGAGCTTCTGAAAGGGCGCGTCGGCGAGCGCGTCGTGGCCGTCGGCCGCCTCGACGTCGAGTCCGAGGGCCTTCTCCTCCTCACGGACGACGGCCCGCTCGTCCACAAGCTCACGCACCCCTCGGGCGGCTGCCGCAAGGAGTACGAGGTCAAGGTCTCCGGCGTCCCGTCGCCCGCGCAGCTCGAGCGCCTGCGGCGCGGCGTGCACCTCCCGGACGGCGTGAAGACGGCCCCCGCCGACATCTCGCTCAGCGAGACGACTCCGGAGAAGAACGGTGTCGGCGGCAACGCGTGGCTCAAGGTGATCCTCGGCGAAGGGCGCTCGCGCCAGATCCGCCGCATGTTCGACCTCGTCGGCCACCCGGTCACGAAGCTGCGCCGGGTCGCGATCGGACCGATCCGCGACCCGAAGCTCCCGCCCGGCGCCTTCCGCGACCTCGCGCCCGAGGAAGTCGCGGCGCTCAAGGCGATCCGCCCCGCGCCGCCGAAAGGCACGCGGCCGGCCCCGGCCTTCGCGCGCCCGGTCCGCCCCGGCGCAAAGAGCGACAAGCCGGTCGCGAAGAAGAAATGGCCCGCCCGCTGATCGTCGCGATCGACGGGCCGTCGGGCGTGGGGAAGTCGACCGTGGGAAAGGCCGTTGCGGCGCGCCTCGGCGTCGCGTATCTCGACACGGGCGCGATGTACCGCGCCGTGGGCCTCGCGGCCCGGCGCTCCGGCGTGACGCTCCCGATCGCCGATCCCGCAGGCGTGGTGGATCTCGCGAACCGCCTCGACGTGCGCGTGACGGGCAGCGCGGCGGACGCCCGCACCTGGCTGGGCGGCGAGGACGTCTCGAAGGAGATCCGCACGCCGGAGATCTCGAAGTACGCGTCCGCGGTTTCCGCGATTCCCGGCGTGCGTCGGCGGCTCGCGGGCATGCAGCGCAGCCTTGCCCTCGAGGGCGGCGGCGTGCTCGAGGGACGCGACATCGGGACGAAGGTGGTCCCGGAGACGAAGCACAAGTTCTTCCTGACCGCGACCGCCGAGGTCCGCGCGAAGCGGCGGCACGACGAGCTCGCCGCGAAGGGCACGCCGCCGGCCTACGAGCAGGTGCTGGCGGACATGGTCGCCCGCGACCACGCGGACTCCACGCGTGCCGATTCGCCCCTGACGGACGACGGAACGTACGTCCGCGTCGACACGTCGGAGCTCACGGCCGACCAGGTCGTCGAGCGCCTTCTGGAGACCGTCGAAAAGGGCTGAACGAAGCCCCGGTTGACCGTTTCCGGGCAGGGCGTCTAACATCAGCGGTTCTGGCCGCTTAAGCGATTGCCTCGCGGACATTTAGGCAGGCCGGAAAATCGCGATGAGGTTAAGGAGCACGACGACATGTCGCCCACGGACCTGAGGAAGACTGGCCCCAAGGCTGAGGAAGGCGATCCCGGGGAATTCGCGCGCCTCCTCGCCGAGAGCGAACGCTCTCTGAAGGAGGGCGAGCTCATCAAGGGCCGCGTGCTTCAGGTGACGGCCGACGAGATTCTTGTGGACATCGGCTACAAGAGCGAAGGGATGATCCCGCGCTCCGAGTTCCACCACGTTCCCGCCGACAAGCTGCCGCACCCGGGCCAGGAGATCGAAGCGATCCTCGAGCGCACGGAGGGCCCGAACGGCTACGTCGTGCTCTCGTACGAAAAGGCGCGCCGCGGGCGCGCGTGGGACATCGTGGAGGCGGCCTTCGCCGCGAACGAGCCCGTCAAGGGCCGCGTGATCGACCGCGTGAAGGGCGGACTCTCCGTCGACATCGGCGTGCGGGCGTTCCTGCCCGGCTCCATCGCGGACTCGCGCCCGCTCAAGAACCTCGACGTCCTCAAGGGACGCGAACTCGAGTTCCGCGTCGTGTCGCTCGACAAGAAGCGCGGCAACATCGTTCTCTCGCGCAAGGCGCTCCTCGACGAGTTCGCCGAGGTCAAGAAGAAGGAAGCCGCTTCCGCGCTCGCGGACGGGCGCGTCCTCAAGGGCGTCGTCAAGAACCTCACCGACTACGGCGCGTTCGTCGACCTCGGGGGCATCGACGGCCTCCTGCACGTCACGGACATGACGTGGGGCCGCCTCGCCCACCCGTCCGACGCCGTTCACGTCGGACAGGAGGTGGACGTCAAGGTCCTCCGCTTCGACGAGGCAAGCGGCCGCATCTCGCTCGGGATGAAGCAGCTCAAGCCCGACCCGTGGCAGGACCTCCCGTCCCACTACCCGGTCGGCGCCCGCGTCCGCGGCAAGGTCGTGTCCCTGACCGACTACGGCGCTTTCGTCGAGCTCGAGGAAGGCGTCGAAGGCCTCATCCACGTGTCCGAGATGTCGTGGACGAAGCGGGTCAAGAACCCGTCGAAGCTCCTGAACGTCGGCGACACGATCGAAGCCGTCATCGCGGATGTGAACCCCGAGACGCGCCGCCTCTCGCTCTCGCTCCGCGCGACGGAGCCGAACCCGTGGGAGCAGCTCGCCGAGAAGTTCCACATCGGCGACCGCATCACGGGCACCGTGCGCAACCTGACCGACTTCGGCGCCTTCGTCGAGATCGAGGACGGCATCGACGGGCTCATCCACGTGTCCGACATGTCCTGGGGCCGCCGCGTGAAGCACCCCTCCGAGATCCTGAAAAAGGGCGACGAGGTCCAGGCCGTCCTCACCGCCATCGACGTCGAGAACCGCCGGATCAGCCTCTCGATCAAGGAATTCCGCCCGAACGAGTGGGAAGAGTTCGCGTCGAAGCACCAGCCCGGCGACGTCGTCGACGGCAACGTGGCGAAGGTGGCCGACTTCGGCGTCTTCGTGCGCCTGCCCGAAGGGCTCGAGGGCCTCATGCATGTCTCCGAGACGCCGCTTCCGCGCGGCGAGAAGCCCGGCAACGTCTACCACGAAGGCGATCCCGTCCGCGTGCGCATCCTGCGCATCGAGCCGGCGGAGCAGCGCATCGGGCTTTCCTCGCGCGACGTCGACCAGCCGGAAGCCGGTGCCGAGCCCGAAGCCGCGCCTTCCGAGGGCGAAGCGTCCGCCGACGACCACGTTCACGCGGACACGGAACCGTCCGAGTAGCGGGGCCGCCGTGAGACGCGCGGGGTCCGCCCGATGAAGCGCTCCACCGTCGCGTGGGGTGTCGCCGGCATCGGCTGCGCGTTCCTCGTTCTGCTCGTCGCGGCGGCCTTCCTCGTGAGCGGCGCCGCCGCGCGCGGAGGGACCCGGACGGACGGCCTCGGGTTCGCCCTCGGCGGCCGCGTCGGCGTCGTGGACCTCGACGGGGTGATCCTGTCCGCGGACCGCTTCCGGGAGACGCTCAAGCGCTTCCACGACGCGGCGAACGTCAAGGCCGTCGTCGTGCGCATCAATTCGCCCGGCGGCGGCGTCGCGGCCTCGCAGGAGCTCAACCGCGAGATCGCGCGCTTCCGCAAGGAGACGAAAAAGCCCGTCGTGGTGTCGATGGAATCCGTCGCGGCCTCGGGCGGCTACTACGCCGCCGTCGCGGCCGACCACATCGTCGCGAACCCCGGCACGATCACGGGATCGATCGGCGTGATCATCCAGTGGGTCAACTACGGCGACCTCCTCGAGTGGGCGAAGCTGCGCGCCGTGACGATCAAGAGCGGCGCCCTCAAGGACTCCGGCAACCCGACGCGTCCGATCACCGACGAGGACCGCGCCTACTTCGAGGATCTCATCCAGAAGCTCCGCGCCCAGTTCGTCGGCGCCGTCACCGAGGGCCGCAAGACGAAGTTGAAGCCCGGCGCGATGGACAGGATGGCCGACGGCCGCGTCGTCACGGGCGAGGAAGCGCTGACGCTCGGCCTCGTGGACGAGATCGGCGACTACCGCGACGCCGTGGACCGGGCCGCGCGCATGGCCGGAATGTCCCTGCCCGCCGAGGTCTGGCACCCGCGGCCGCAGCGCATGGGCCTTCTCGAGTTTCTCTCCGGTGGACCTTCGGAATCTTCGATTGCGGGGCGCCTGCTCTCCGGCGCTCCGGTGGGGGGCGGATGGAACGTGTTCTTTCTGTGGTAGGCCGCGGCGAAGGCACGACCACGAAGGCCGACCTCGTCGAGGAGGTCGCGAAGGCGACCGACCTCACCAAGAAGCAGGCCGAGGTGATCGTCGAGTCCGTGTTCGACGGGATCATCGCGTCGCTCCGCTCGGGAGAGAAAATCGAGCTGCGCGGCTTCGGGAGCTTCCGCCTGCGCCAGCGCGGGGCCCGCATCGCGCGGAACCCGAAGCGCAGCGGCGTGAAGGTCATGGTGCCGCCGAAGCGGGTGCCGTACTTCAAGCCCGGCAAGAAGCTCAAGGAGCTCATCAACCAGGCGGCTCCGGCCGCCGTGGCGGGGGAGCCGGACAAGGGCTGATGGAGGCCCTGTTCACGCCCTGGCGCGCCGCCTACCTCGCGGGCGGCGGCGTCGACCCGGGCGGCTGCCTGTTTTGCGAGCTCCCGAAACACGACGACGCCGAGGCGCTTCTCGTGATGCGGGGCCGTCTCGCCTACGCGGTCCTGAACCGCTACCCGTACACGAACGGCCACGTCATGATCGCGCCGTTCGCGCACCGGTCCGGCCTCGACGAGATGACGGCGGAGGAGCGCCACGAGGTCGTCGACCTGGCCGCGCGCTTCGAGGCGATCCTCCGAGAGACGTACCGCCCGCACGGCTTCAATGCCGGCCTCAACCTCGGCCGCAGCGCCGGGGCGGGCGTCGAGCACCACGCCCACCTGCACATCGTCCCGCGCTGGGACGGCGACACGAACTTCCTGACCGTCCTCGGGGGCACGCGCACGATCCCCGAGGACCTGCCGACGACGCGCTCCCGCCTCGCGGCCGCGTTCGCGCGCGCGTCGTGACGAAGCGGCCGGGAGAGGCCGCCCTCCTCGCTCTCGTCGCGGCGGCGTTTCCGGGGGTCGGGCACGTGTTTCTCGGGCAGCGCTCCCGCGGCGCGGCGTTCTGCACGATCGTCCTCCTGACGGCCCTGACGGGCCTCGCCCTCGGCCCCTGGAACGACGTCGCGCCGCTCGCCGAGTACGCGCGGACTTTCCTGATCGTCGCGGGAATCATGCAGGCTCTTCTCGTCCTGGACGTCTTCGAGCGTGCGCGCGGGAGGCGCGGTTGACCGTCTTCCGCGACCACTTCTTCCTCCTCGTCTGGCTCGCGGCGCTGCTGTCGGCTTTTCTCGCGCTCCTGTGGAGAGAGGACGCCCGGACACGGCCGAGGTTCTTCCTCAAGACCTTCGGCGCGCTCGTGGGCGGATCGGTCCTCGCCGCGTGGGCGCTGTCGGCGGTGGCCCGTTGAAGCTCCTCGTCGTCGCCGGGGAGGTTTCGGGCGACCAGCACGCCTCCGCGCTCCTCGCGGCCCTGCGGCCGCGGGTTTCGTCGCTCGACGTCTTCGGCGTCGGCGGCGAGGGCATGAAGGCGGCCGGCGCCCGCCTTCTCGCCCACCAGAAAGACCTCGCGATCATCGGGCTCGTCGAGGCGTTCTCGAAGATCCGGTTCGCGCGGCGGCTCATCCACGCGCTCGTGGCCGAGGCGAGCCGCGAGAAGGCGGACGCCGCCGTTCTCATCGACTCGCCCGACTTCAATCTCCCGCTCGCCAGACGCCTCGCGAAGGCGGGCGTCCCCGTCGTCTTCTACGTCTCGCCGCAGGTCTGGGCCTGGCGCAAGCGCCGGGCGAAAACGATCGCCAGGCTCGGCCGGGCCGTGCTCGTCCTTTTCCGCTTCGAGAAGCGCTGGTACGACGCGCGCGGCCTCGGGGCAAACGTCACGTGGGTCGGCCATCCGCTGGTCGACGCCGCGGCCGAGGAGCTGGCGCACACCGCAGCGGCCCCGCCTTCGGGCGTCCGCCGTGTCGTCCTCATGCCGGGCTCGCGGAAAGGCGAAGTGAAGTCGATCCTTCCGGTGTTGCGTGACGCCGTCGAGATCCTTCGAAAAAGGGTGCCGGGGCTCGAGGTCGTGCTCGTCCGTGCGGACTCGGTCTCCGACGCGTTGCTCGAAGAGCTGGCCGGCCCGGCGCTCGCCGACTGGCGCGTCGTCTCGGGCAAGCACCTCGCCCTCCTCGCCGCCTCCGACGTCCTGCTCGTCGCCTCCGGAACCGCCACGGTCGAGGGCCTCCTCGCCCGCGTGCCGATGGTCGTCGTCTACAAGGTCCATCCCGTCACGTTCTGGGTCGCCCGCCGGCTCGTGAAGGTCGCGCACGTCGCGATGGCGAACATCGTGTCCGACGACGGGACGGGCCGGCGCACGGTGCCGGAGCTCCTCCAGGAGGACGCGACGCCCGAGAACGTGGCTGCCGAGGCCGAGAAGTTACTCGCGGACGCGACCCTCGCGGCCGAGACGCGCGAGCGCCTCGCGAGGGGCGCCGCCGACCTCGGGCCGCCCGGCGCGGCAGCGCGGACCTCCGAGGCCCTGCTCGCGGCCCTCGGACAGGGGAAGGCCGCGTGAACGACTTCCGCCGCCTCGCGACCCTGTTCAAACCGCACCGCCGCGCGGCGGTCGTCGCGATCTGCGCGATGCTCGGAGTGTCGTTCTTCACCTCCTCTGTCGCGTACCTGATCGGCCCGCTCTTCGACGAGGTGCTGTCGGCAGAGGCGAAGAGCGCCGTGATGGAGCAGACGGGGAAGACCGGCGTCGGAAACCTCGTCGGCGAGAAGGCGGCGCTGAGGCGCACGGGCGTCGCCCGCACGCTGGACCGCGGTCTCCGGACACTCGAAGAATCTTTCGGAGTCACGGAGAAGGGCCGTCGCCTCTTTCTGCCCCTTCTTCTCTTCGCGTGCTTCCTCCTCAAGAACCTCTGCACCTTCTTCGCGGAGTACCGCTTCAACGCCGTCGGCCTCGCGTTCGTGCGCGATCTTCGGCGGCGCGTTTACGAGAAGGTCCTCGGCCAGTCGGGCTCGTTCTTCGCAAAGCACCCGTCCGGCGACCTCATCGCGCGCGTCACGGGCGACGTGGACCGCATCCAGAGCCTGTTCGGGACGGACCTCGCCGACCTCGTGCAGTCCGTCGCGACGCTCCTCGGCCTCATGGTCCTCGTCGTCTCGCTCTCGCCGGAGCTGACGGCGGCCGCGCTCCTGATCGCGCCCGCCATCGTGATCCCGGTCGTCTTGATCGCCCGGCGCCTGCGGCACCTCTCGAAGGCGGCGCGGGAGCGGATGGGCGACCTCACGGGCGTCCTGTCGGAGACGATCCGCGGGGCGCGCGTCGTGCAGGCCTACGGCGCCGAGAGCTGGGAGTCCGGCCGCTTCTCGGAGGTGAACGAGCGCACGTTCCGCCTCGCGAAGAAGGGCGCGCGCGTCATGGCGTTCGCCTCGCCGCTCGTGGAGTCCGCGTCCGTCCTCACGTTCCTCCTCCTCCTCGGTTACGCGTCCACGCGCATCGCGTCCGGGAAGATGACCCTCGGGACGTTCCTCTCGTTCGGCGTCGGCCTCGTCATGATGTACCAGCCGTTCAAGCGGGCCACGCGCACGAACCTCGCGCTCCAGCAGGCGCTCGCCTCGGCGCGGCGCGTCTTCGAGGTCCTCGACGCCCCGAACGACGTGGCCGACCGCCCGGCCGCGCCCTCGCTCGCCGTCCTCTCCCGCGAGGTCCGGTTCGAGCGCGTGACGTTTGCGTATCCGGGCGGAGCGCCCGTGCTGCACGAGATCGACCTCGCCCTCCCGCGGGGCTCCGTCACGGCTCTCGTCGGGCCGTCGGGCGGCGGAAAGTCGACGCTCGCGTCCCTCCTGCCGCGCTTCATGGACCCGACGGCGGGCCGCGTGACCGTCGACGGGACGGACCTCCGTAACGTGACGCTGGCGTCGCTGAGGGCGCAGATCGGCCTCGTGACCCAGGACGTCGTTCTCTTCGACGAGACGGTCCGACGCAACGTGGCGTACGGGATGCCGGACGTGGCCGACGCCAGAATCCGGGAAGCTCTCGACCACGCGAACGCGCTCGGCTTCGTGGACGCGCTGCCCGAGGGGCTCGACGCGCGCGTGGGCGAGGGCGGAGCCCGCCTGTCGGGCGGACAGCGGCAGAGGCTCGCGATCGCGCGCGCGCTCCTGAAAGACCCGCCGATCCTCGTCCTCGACGAGGCGACGTCGGCACTCGACGCCGAGAGCGAGCGTGCCGTACAGGAGGCGCTCGAGCGGCTCATGGCGGGACGGACGACGCTCGTCATCGCGCACCGGCTCTCCACGGTCCGCCGCGCCGACCAGCTCGTCGTGATCGAGGCGGGCCGCATCATCGAGCGCGGCTCGCACGGCGACCTCCTCGCGACGGGAGGGTTGTATCGTCGGCTCCACGACCTGCAGGTCTTCGAGAACGGAGACGGCGGGGGAGGAGTCTCATGAAATCCATGACCGGGTTCGGCAAGGCGGCCGGCACGCTGCCCGACGGCACCGAGGTGAGCGTCGTCGTGAAGGGCGTGAACCACCGCTTCCTCGATCTCGGCCTCAAGCTCCGCGACGAGTACGCCTCGGCCGAGCCCGCGATCCGCAGAGCGGTGGCGAAGGTCGTACAGAGGGGTCACGTCGACGTGCTGATCCGGACCACGAAACCCGCGAGCGCGGCCGCAACGGCCCGCATCGACATGGACGCCGCGGAGAAATATGCGAGGGAGTGGAGAGAAGATTCTTTGAAAAGGGGATTGCCGGCGGATCTCTCGGCGAGGGACCTCCTCGCGCTGCCGGGGGTCGTGCGGTCGGACGACGCCGGAGCCGCGCCTGATTCCACTTTCGAAGAATCTCTTCTTCCGATCGTCGATGAAGCCCTCCAGGACTTCGATGCCGCCCGGGCGCGCGAAGGGGCCGCTCTCTCTCTTACCTTCAAAGAAATTCTTCAAAGGATCGACGCCGGGGTGGCCCGTCTCGACGCGGAACGAGTCGGCATTTCCGACCGCATTCAAAGCAATCTCCGAGAGCGCATCGAGAAGCTGGCCGCCGGCATCCCGCTCGACGAGGGGCGGCTCGCTCAGGAAGTCGCCCAGCTGGCGGACCGCGCGGACATCACGGAGGAGATCGACCGGTTGAAGACGCACCTCACGGAGGCGAGGCGTCTCCTCGCGGCGGACGGCGCGATCGGCCGCCGCCTCGACCATCTCGCGCAGGAGCTGCATCGCGAGGTCAACACGTCCGGCTCCAAGGTGCGGGAGGCGGGCGCGACGAAGCTCGTCCTCGACCTGAAGTCCGAGCTCGAAGCCTTCAAGGAACAGGTCCAGAACGTCGAATGAGAGACGCCCGATGACCCGCGGAGACCTCTTCATCGTCTCGTCCCCGTCCGGGGCCGGCAAGACCACGCTGATCCGCCGCGTCCTCGAGGACCCGCGGATCGGCGGCACGCTGCACTTCTCCGTGTCGCACACCACGCGCCCGCCGCGCGCCGGGGAGACGTCCGGCGTCGAGTACCACTTCTGCGACGAGGCCGCGTTCCGCCGTCTCGAGAGCGAGGGGGGCTTCCTGGAGTGGGCAACGGTGCACGGGAATCTCTACGGGACGTCGCGCGGGGAAGTCGAGCCCCGACTCGAGAAGGGCTTCGACGTCCTTCTGGACATCGACGTCCAGGGCGCCCGCCAGGTGCGGTCCTCGGTCCCCGAAGCCGTCAAGGTCATCGTCTTTCCACCCTCGCGGGAGGTCCTCGAGGCCCGGCTGAAGGCGAGGGCCTCCGACGCTCCCGAGGTCGTGGCCCGGCGCCTCGCCGTGGCGGCCAAGGAGATGGCCGAGTTCGGCGAGTACGACTATGCGATAATCAACGACAGCCTCGAGCCCGCGGTGGACGAGCTTCGCTCGATCATCGTGGCGCGCCGCGCAGGACGCGGGCGGAGGCGCGAGCGCCTCGAAGCGATTCTCAAGACTTTTGCACCCTGACTTCACGGAGGGCTAACCCCAGATGGCTCAGAACCTTCCCCCGAACGTCGAATCCAAGTTCCGCCTCGTCCACATCGCGTCGCGACGCGCCGAGCAGCTCGTCCAGGGCGCTCGCCCGAAGATCGAGAGCAAGCACGCGAAGGTGACGCGCGTCGCCCTCGAAGAGGTCGAGAACGACCTCGTGCGCTGGCAGCTCGCTTCCGCCGAACCGGTCGTCGAAGAGGCGCCGGCGGTCGACCCGCTCCCGACGGAGTGACCCTCCACGTCTGACCCGCTGGCTGATCTTCTCGCCTACTACCGCGACCTCGGGGTCGCGGAGCTGTACCTGGAGAAGGCGGAAAGAGAAGAAAGAGAAGAGAAGATTTCTTTGAAGGTGAATAGGGCAGGGGGCGGCGCCGCAGCAGGAAATGCACCGCTTGCGCAGACCGCTGCGACGCCTTCTTTCACCTTCGAAGAAAATGCGCCCTATCCCGCCGCTTCGAAGTCCACGCGAAGCGCTTCTGCGTCGGACCTGCCGTCCTTAGCAAAAGAAGTTTCTTCCTGCGAGGCGTGTGCGCTGTGCCGCACACGCAAGCAGACCGTCTTCGCCGACGGCTCGCCGGACGCGAAGATCATGTTCATCGGCGAGGCGCCGGGGGCCGACGAGGACGCGCAGGGCGTGCCGTTCGTCGGGCGCGCGGGGCAGCTGCTCACGCGCATGATCGAAGACGGCATGGGCCTGCCGCGCAAGTCCGTCTACATCGCGAACGTCCTCAAGTGCCGTCCGCCCGACAACCGAAACCCCGAGCCCGAGGAGATCGCCTCCTGCCGCGGCTACCTCGAAGCGCAGATCGACCTCGTGAAGCCCGAGGTCCTCGTCGCGCTCGGGAAGTTCGCGGCGCAGTTCCTTCTCGAGACGGACGAAGGAATCATGCGGCTGCGCGGCAAGTGGGGGACGTACCGCGGCATCCCCGTGATGCCGACGTACCACCCGTCGTTCCTGCTGCGCCAGCCCGGCCAGAAGAAGGACGCGTGGGAGGACCTGCTGAAGGTCCTCGCGAAGGTCGGCCTCCCGGCTCCTGCCCGGAAGGGAGCGAAGGCGTGACGCTGCGCTTCCGGCACGTTCTGGGCGTCGCGGCCCTCGCGCTCCTCGCCGCGGCGGCCGCGCTCATCCTCACGCGCCGTCTGCCGGCTCCGCAATCGTCGAAGCGCCCCGCGGCCGAGGCGGCCGGAACACGTACCGGGCTCCCGACGCCGGCCGAGAGGCGCGCGATCGACGCCGCGCTCGACGACGCCGCCGCGGCGGCTCCGAAGCTGACGCTGCGTGTCGCGGACGACGCCGACGCGACGGATACGGACGAGCACCGGGACCTCGACGCCGTCTACGGCGTCTACCACCCGTACTTCACGCGCGGCGACCTCGACGGCGACGGCTGCCTCGATTTCGTCCAGGCCTTCGTGGAGAAGGGCCGGAGCGGGCTTTGGTTCCACGTCGCGGTGTTCTTCGGAAAGCCGGACGGAACGTTCGACACGGCCGTGTGGGTGGAACGGGCGATCTCTCTCTCGGATGGAGACGTGACGGTCGAGCGCAGCCTCGTCGTGATCACGCCCGACCTCGCGGGCGACGCCTCGCGCCGCTGGCGGTGGGAGCCCTCCGAACGCGTGTTCGTGGACCCCGACAAGGAGCCGCGCCCGGCGGTGACGGACGACGACGTGCCCGACGAGACGCCCGAGCAGAAGCCGAGGGCGAGAATCTGACGCGCCGGGTCGGCCTCCTCCTTCCGAACCGTTTTCCGGGCCTCCCGTCTTACCGGCTGCCCGACGACGCGGGCGAGCCCGTCCTCGGCGCGCGTGTCGCCGCACCCTTCGGGAGCGCGCTCGTCACGGGGCTCGTGGCCGACCTCGACCCGCCTCCGCCTCCCGAGGGGACGACGGAGCGGGACGTCGTCGCGCTCCTCGAGGACGATCCGTTCCTGCCTCCGGCGCTCGTCCAGGTGCTCGTCCGCGCCGCCGCGTACTACGTCGTCGCGCCGGGGGAGATGCTGCGCGCGGCCGTTCCCGGCCGACTGCTCGGCGGAAGCGAAGCCGTCTACGTTGCCGGGAGCGCGGCGGTGGGCGCGTCCGTCGCGGGGATCCCCGGCGACGTGCTTTCCCTGCTTCTCGAGCGCGGCGAGGCAAGGCTGCCCGAACTCGTCGAGGCGCTCGGGCGAAGGGGCCTTGCTTCCGCGCTCAAGGAGCTGGTTGGAAAGGGATACGCGCGCATCCGTTCGGAGCACCTGCGGGCGGCCGCGGCCCCTTCCGACCGCGCGTGGATGGCGCGGCCGGCGCCGGACGATCACCCGGCGTTCGCCCGCGCGCCGAAGCGGAGGGCGCTCCACGCCCACCTTCTCGCGCTCGGCAGACCCGTTTCGCCCGAGGAGCTGCGCACGGCGGGAAGCACTCCCGCCGTGCTCGCCGCGCTCGCGAAGGCCGGCGTCGTCGTCGCCGTGGAGACGGAGCGTCGCGTGGACCTCGCGCGGCACGTCGGGGCCGCCGGCGCCGATCGCCGCCCGGTGCCGACGCCCGCGCAGCACGACGCGATCGCGGCGGTGGCCGTGTCCGTGTCGGCGCGCGGCGCGCGGGAGTTCCTCCTCGACGGCGTCACGGGCAGCGGCAAGACCGAGGTTTACCTCAACGCCCTCGAGCAGGCGGTCGCCGCCGGCCGGCGCGGAATCCTGCTGGTCCCGGAAATCGCGCTCGCACCCGCGCTCGTGCGCCGGCTCGTCGCGCGTTTCGGGGATCGGGTCTCGCTGCTGCACAGCGGCCTGTCGGACGGCGAGCGCGCGTCCGAGTGGGAGCGCGCGCGCCGGGGCGACGTCGACGCCGTCGTCGGTCCGCGCTCGGCGGTCTTCGCGCCGCTGCCGGACCTCGGCCTGATCGTGATCGACGAAGCGCACGACGCGTCGTACAAGCAGGCCGAGTCCCCGCGCTACGACGCGCGCGACGTCGCCCGCGTGCGGGCGAAGGAGGAGGGCGCGACGGTGGTCTTCGGGTCCGCGACGCCGTCGATGGAGCTCGAGCGCGCCGCGCGCGAGGCCCGTCTCCCGCGGCTCGTCCTCCCGGAGCGTCCGGGCGCCCGGCCGCGCGCGGCCGTCGAGGTCGTGGATCTGCGCGGCGAAACCGCGCAGGAAGGCGACCACGGGCGCGTGCTCTTCGCGGCGCGCACGGTGGAGATCCTCCGCGCGTGTTTCGACCGCGGCGAGCAGGCGATCGCGCTCCTGAACCGGCGGGGCTTCTCGCCGTCTCTCCTGTGCCGGGCGTGCGGCGAGGACTTCCGCTGCCGAAACTGCTCGGTCGCGCGCACGTACCACCGCCGCAACGAGCGCCTCCTTTGCCACTACTGCGGCGACGACATCCGCCGGCCCCCGAAGTGCCCGGCTTGCGGGTCGGACGCGCTGCAGCCCGTCGGCTTCGGGACCGAGCGCCTCGCCGAGCGCTTCGCCGAGACGTTCCCCGGAATCTCGTATGCCGTTCTGGATCGCGACGCCGCCGCGCGGCGGGGCGGCGCCGCGGGCGTCCTCATGGACTTCGAGTCCGGGAAGTCGCAGGCGCTCCTCGGGACGCAGATGGTCGCCAAGGGTCACGACTTCCCGAACGCGACGGCGCTGGCGGTGCTGGACGCGGACGCGCTGCTCTCTTTCCCGGATTTCCGGGCTGCCGAGAAGACGTTCCAGCTCGTGACGCAGGCGGCCGGGCGCGTGGGGCGCGGCGAGAAGCCGGGAATCGTCGCGGTCCAGACTTCGCGTCCGGATCACGAGGCGATCCGCGCTGCGGTGAAGCAGGACCACGTCGCGTTCGCGGACGCCGAGCTGCGCTTCCGCAAGGCGTTCCGCTATCCGCCGTACACGCGGCTGCTGCTCGCGCTCTTCGCGGACACGGACCTCGCGAAGGCGCACCGCGCGGCGGGGGAGGCGTTCACGGCGCTGTCGTCCTCGCCGGTCGCGGCGCGGGTGAAGCTCCTCGGCCCCGCGCCCGCGCCGCTCGAGCGTCTGAAAGGTCTCTGGCGCTACCAGCTCATCGTCAAGGCCGAGAAGCGCGAGGCGATCGCGGAAGCCGCGCGCATCCTCGCGTCGCTGCCGGACCCGCCGAAGCTGGACGTCGACCCGCAGAACCTGCTCTAGGAGCGCCGGACCTCGAGGACGAGATACGGGTTCAGAGGCGTCCCGGCGAGCCACGTGAAGCCCGGCACCGCTGTGAGCGCGTAGAAACCCGCCATCGGCGCGCGAAACGCCCTGCCGTACCAGTGCGCGCCGACCTGGTTGAAGCGCAGCCGCCGGTGGGGAGAGCGGACGGAAACGCGGTACTCGGGGCCGACGGACCTCGCAAGCGCGGCGATCTCGTTCACTTTCGGAAGAAATCCTTCGAAGGGTGAATGAATTCTGGCGCCACCCGCGCTGGTGCCGTGCCAGAAGTCGATCGGGAAGGCGCCGTTCGGGAAGTCGAGATAGAGGGCGCCGCCGGGCGCCACGACCCGGACAAGACCCGCGAGGAAGTCCCGGCGCCTCTCGTCGCGGTCGGGGAGGGGAGAAACCTCGTAAGACCCGGGGCCGCCTCGCTCGGCGACGCCGACGTGCTCGAGGACGCCCGAGGAGATCACGGCGTCGAAGTAGCCGTCTGAAAACGGCAAGCGCAGACCGTCTGCGACGACGAGCCGCTCGCGGTGCGCGCGCGAACGCCACTGCCATTTGCGAAACGCGGAGAGGTCGTGCCCCCACGCCTCGAGCCCCGCCTCCGACAGAGTGTCGATCGCCTCGCCGTTTCCGCAGCCGGAGTCGAGGACGCGCCGCGCGCCCGTCGCGAGGAGGAGCGGCAGATAGTAGTCCTCGATCCGCCGCCCTGCATTCTCGTTCTCGTATCCGCGGAGCGCCTCCGCGGATAGCGACGACGGGTCTGCGTGATCGTCGAAATACCGCCCTTCGGCGAAGTCCGCGATGCCGTCATCCACGGGGAATGAGCGGTCGCAGCTCAAACACGCGAGCGCGGAAGACGACGCCGAAAGCGCGCCGTGGCAAGCCGGGCAGGCGAGGCTCGATGAGCGCAATGCTGCTTTCTCCTCCATTCGCAGATATCTCTCTTCGGATCTTGCTCTGCGAAAAGGCGGCCTGTCGAGCCGACGAGAGGTGCTTCATTCTGGGCAGCGAGACGACTTTGTCCTTGCGCTGACGGCCCGGGTAACCCACGTTCTACTCAAGACCGGGGCGTTCCGGACGGTCGGGCTGCGGACGCGTAAACCCTTCGATGCAGCCGCCTCCGACGACCCGGGAGGCGGCAAAATGGGCCTCTCCGCGGGCACCCAACTGGGCCCGTACGAGGTTCTTGGCCCGCTCGGGGCGGGCGGAATGGGCGAGGTCTATCGCGCCCGCGACACGCGCCTTGGGCGCCAGGTCGCCGTAAAGATCCTCCCGGACGCGGTCTCGCAGGATTCCCGCCGGGTCGCCCTGTTCGAGACCGAGGCCCGGACTCTCGCGGCGCTGTCCCACCCGAACGTCCTCGCGATCCACGACGTGGGCCGCGTCGAAGGGCGTCTCTACGCCGTCACGGAGTTGCTCGACGGGGAGAACCTGCGCAGCCGGATGGGCGACGGGACTGTGTCGTGGCGCAAGGCAGCCGAGGTTGCCGCCGCGATCGCCGACGGCCTCGCGTCCGCGCACGCGGCGGGCATCGTCCATCGGGACCTCAAGCCCGAAAACGTTTTTCTCACGACCGACGGGCGCCTGAAGATCCTCGACTTCGGCCTCGCAACCTACGCCGAGCCCGTGCTGGACGACGCCGTCACCCTCACGTCGCCCTCCGGCGGCACCCTGTCGGGCGCGGTCGTCGGAACGCTCTCCTACATGGCCCCCGAGCAGCTCCGCGGCCGCCGGGTGGACGGTCGGACGGACATCTTCGCGCTGGGCTGCGTGCTCTACGAGATGCTCGCGGGGAAGCGCCCGTTCAGCGGGGCCACGCCCGCGGACACGCTCGCGGCAATCCTCCACCACGATCCCGAGCCCTTCGCTCCGGGCGCGCCCGGCATTCCTCCGGGGCTTCAGACGATCGTCCTTCGGTGCCTCGAGAAGAGGCCGGAGGACCGGTTCGACACGGCACACGACCTCGCAATAGCGCTCCGGGGCATCTCCGCCGAGCAACCGGTCGTGAGATCGGGGGAGAGCCCGGCCCCCGCCCGTCCGGCGCGCGGGAGTCGGCTCGTGACGCTTGGAATCGCGTCCACGATCGTCGTTGGCGGCTTAATCCTGATCGCAAGACTCACGCGGACGTCGTCGGCCGCCTTCCCAAACGCCGGGAGTTGGAGTCCCCCCAAGCAGATCACGAGCGCGCCCGGGTGGGAGGGCGAACCCGCAATCTCGCCGGATGGGACGCTCGTCGCATATAGCTCCAACGCTTCGGGAAAGGCGGACATCTGGGTGGTCGATCCCGAGGGAGGAGAACCCCTGCGCCTTACCGACAGCGCTGCCGAGGACCGGAGTCCCGCTTGGTTCCCGGACGGGCGAACGATCGCCTTCGTTTCGAGACAAGGCGGTGCGCCTTCCGTCCGGACGGTGTCCCGCCTCGGCGGGAGCACGTGCCTGATCGTCGACGAAGCTGAGGAGCCCGCGATTTCGCCGGACGGCGCGCAAGTTGCGTTTGCACGGATCACGGAGGGAGGGCTCCATCGCATCTGGGTCGCGCCGATCGCCGATCCGGCCCGGGTGAGGCGACTGACCGGCGACGACGACGGCCCTTGGGAGCACATGGGCCCCGCCTGGTCACCAGACGGGACACGCCTTTATTACGCGGCCTTCCATGACCTCTGGACAGTGCCCGTCGCGGGTGGCAAGGCCGAGAGGCTGACGCGCGACGGCGTACCGGACTGCGAGCCAGTGGCCTCTCGGGACGGCGGCTTTGTGTACTTCAGCTCCCGCCGCGGCGGACCTCCGTCGATCTGGCGGGTCTCCGCCACGGGCGGCGCGCCCGAAAGGGTCACGTCCGGAACGGGCGGTGCCAGCCACCCTTCTCTGTCGCGCGATGGCCGCCGTCTCGTCTTCGGGAGTTCCGTGCGCGACATGGACGTCGTCCTAATCGACCGCCGCTCCGGAGCCGTGAGCCGCATCGGAACCACCAAAGACGACGAGAGTCCGGCGCTCGCCCCGGACGGAAACACCGTGGCCTTCGTGTCGAATCGGCTCGGCCCGTGGGACCTCTGGATCGCGGACGTGCAGGGAGGCCGAATTGGGAAAGGGCCCGCCCGACGGCTGACGGCCTTCGATCGAGGCATGGCGACGCCTGCGTTTTCCCCGGACGGCAAATGGATTGCGTTCTTCAGGCCGATGCCGGGACATCGCGAGATCTGGGCGCTGCCCCTGAACGGCGGCGCGACGATCCCGCTCATCCGGAGCGACGCGGACAACCTCCATCCGGCATATGCGCCCGACATGTCGCGGCTCGCGTTCGTTTCGGACCGCGCCGGCCAGTTGAACATCTGGGCAGTCGCGCTCAGCGGGGGTCGGCCGACCGGCGAGCCTTGGCGGGTCACGCGAGGGGGAGGCACGGACGCCTTCCCCGTCTGGTCGCCCGACGGCAGCAGGATCGCATTCCTCCGCGGAATGGACATCTGGGTCGTCGCAACGCACCCCGGAACCGAGGAAATCGCCCTGACGCGTGGAGCGGGAGTTCAAGCAGTCGCCTTCGAACCCGACGGCACCGCTGTGATCGCGCCCGGCCTGTTCGGCACTCCGGCCCTCCACCTTCGACGGGTGTCTCTTGCGACGGGTGTGTCTGAGGCCGTCTCCCCGCCGCTGTCGCTGGGCGATCGGAATGCACTCGGATCCGTGAGCCTGAGCCGTGATGGCCGCTTCGTCGCCACGGACGCCACTGAGTTGAAAGGAAACATCTGGATGACGACGGCGACCCGCGACGGCCGGTAACGGAGCCGCCATCTGAAGCACCGGCACAAGGAGACAAACCCATGTCCGAGATGCACGTCAGCCCGGTCACTCTCATACACCTGCTGGAAGTTCTCTCGAAGCGCGTCCGGAAGGCCAAGGTCTGGGTGGGCAAGCACAAGACTTCGTTCGCAATCGAAGTGCCGGACCACCTCGCCCCCACCATCGGTCCCAAGGACGGTCGCTGCCTTGCGCCGTTCGCGCCCGTCGACGACGCCGACGATCAGGCCATCGTAGAGGTGCTGTGGCTGGTTCTGGACGCAATGGAGCCCTCGAAGCCGGTCCGCCGCCGGGCGGCAAAGCGGCCGACGGTGAGAAAACGCCGGTAACTCCAATGCGCAGCCGGCTCCTCACGGGCGTGGCGGCGCTCGACCCCGGGGTGAGGGTCGTCGAGACGATGCTCACGACGCAGTGCAACATGCGTTGCCGATACTGCGACCAGCGACGCAGCGCTTCACGGGCGATGCCGTCGACCGTTCTCGACGCCGCCGTGCGCCGGCTGGTGTCCTCGAAGCTCGTGCGCCCGCAGCTGACGTTGTACGGGGGCGAACCCCTGCTTGCGGCGCCTCTCGTCCGGCGGGCCCTCGATCGCGTCCGCGAATGGGCGCCGCCGTGGATGACTCCCGACGTCAGGATCGTGACCAACGGAACGCGGCTCGACGAGGAGATGTCGGGGCTCCTCGTGAGGAGAGAAGTCTTCATCACGATCTCCTGCGACGGCGTCCCGGCCGCTCAGAATGCCCGAAGCCCCGGGAGCTTCGAGGACCTCGACGAGCTCTTCGTCCGAATGCGCCGGGAACATCCGGCCCACTTCCGCAACCGGGTCGCGGTCAAAGTGACCCTCACGCCTTCCAACGTGAGTCATCTGGCCGAGTCATTCCGGTACTTTCTCTCGCGCGGCATCCGGACCGTTGAGATTGCGCCGGCGGCCGCGCGGGCATCGGGCTGGAGTCGCCGGCAGGCCAGGGAGCTCGACCGCCAGCTGGCCGCCGTAGTCCGGTTGTCACGCGAGGAGTACCGACGTTCGGGCCGGATCCCGTTTCGCGCGCTGAGGCCCTACGAGGCATCCGCGCCGGCACCGGGAGGCCCGGCCTGCGGTTGCGGCAGCCACGGGTTGCTCTTCGTCGACGTCGACGGCCGCATCGCACCGTGCGCAGCCTTCATCCCGTCGGCGCTTCCGGAACGTGCCCCCATTCATCGCAGGATCGTGGCCGCTCTCGACGGCCTTCACGTCTCCGCCCCGGACCTCGCGTCCGGACTTCTGCGCCGCGAGGGCCGAGCACGAAGACTCCGTTCACTGCGGAGGCCCGCGGACCGGAACCGGACTTCCCGGCGCTGTTCGCGTTGCCCGGCCCGCGCCTCCTGTCTCGTCTGCCCGGGCGCCACCGCTCTGGCCGGCGGCCGTGTCCCCGAGTTTCAATGCGACGTCAACCGGCTCGTCGTTTTCCACAGGACGCAGTTTCATCGGCGTCTCCGCAAGGAAGCCGAAGCGGAAGGCCGCTTTCGGAAGGGAGTCCTGCACGCGCGGTTCCTGCGCGATCACGCGCTCGCGCTTCTCCCGTAGCCGACGAAGCAAGGAGGGACGGTCATGAGCCTCGGGTATGCCATCGCGATCAAGGTCAGGCGTCGTAACGATCCGGCAATGCCTAAATTCCTGGATCTGTTCGCCGCGCTCGTGCCGGGGGACATCCTCGCGGCGCATGGAGTGATCCTCGCCTTCACGACGACGTCCGTAGAGAATGGATCCACAATCCGAGGCGCCGATTCGACACTCGCCCTCCAAGTCGCCTTCTTCGGGTTGATGGTAGTTAGCGTCTTCCTCTATGTTGCCGTGCACCACAAGGACTGGCAGCGCGAGGATTACGGTCGAATGCTGATCCCGCCGGCGGCTTTCGTCGGATGGACGATGCTTCAGAGACCAACGGCGTTCGATGCGGTCTTCCCGGGGCACTGGCCCATCAGGGTCGTTCTGGCGCTGCTTCTCGCGCTGGTTCTCGGCGCGACTGCCTACTGGTTGAGCTACAAGCCCGCGCGCAAGGGCCACTAGGCCCGTGAGGTCTGGTCGGGAAACGGAGGGCTCGGATCCCCCTCTGCTACAGTCTCCCCGTGGCGAACGAGGCCCAGTTCGAAGCGCCCCTGGAGCGCGTCCGGCGCCGGCTGGACGAGCTGCAGGGCTTCGCGGACAGCCCGGCGAAGGAGCGCGAGGTCACGAAGCTGCGCGAGAAGCTCGGGAAGCTCTCGCGCGAGATCTACGAGAACCTCACCCCCTGGCAGAAGACGCTCGTCGCGCGGCATCCGAATCGGCCGTTCACGCTCGACTACATCCGCGTCCTCGTTCAGGACTTCGTCGAGTGGAAGGGCGACCGCGCCTTCGCGGACGACCCGGCCATCGTCGCGGGTTTCGGAATGCTCGGGGACCGCTCCGTCGCGATCGTCGGCCACCAGAAGGGCCGCGACACGAAGGAGAAGATCCGCCGCAACTTCGGGATGCCGCGGCCCGAGGGCTACCGCAAGGCGCTCCGCGTCATGAAGCTCGCCGAAAAGTTCCAGAAGCCCGTGCTCACGTTCATCGACACGCCGGGCGCGTATCCCGGCCTCGAGAGCGAGGAGCGCGGCGTCTCCGAGGCCATCGCGCGGAATCTCATCGAGATGGCCGCGCTCCGGACGCCGATCGTCGCGACCGTGATCGGCGAGGGCGGCTCCGGCGGCGCGCTCGGGATCGGGATCGGCGACGCCGTTCTGATGCTCGAGCACTCCGTCTACTCGGTCATCTCGCCCGAGGGCTGCGCCGCGATCCTCTGGAAAGACCAGGGCAAGGCGAAGGAGGCCGCGGAGGCCCTCCGCCTCACGGCCGCCGACTGCAAGGCTCTCGGCGTGATCGACGAGGTCATCCCCGAGCCCGTCGGCGGCGCGCACGCGGACCCTGTCGCCACGATCGACGCCGTCGGCCGCGCCGTGTCCGCGCAGCTGGACCGCCTGTCCGGGATGTCCGCGCAGCCGCTCCTCGACGCCCGCTACGCGAAGTTCCGCGCGATGGGGGCCTGGGAAGGCGCGTGAGCGCGCGGGTCCGTGCCCCGCGCCTCGTCCGCCGCCGCCTGCGGACGCAGAACCCAGAAGCGGCCGCTCGGCTCTCGCGCGAGCTGGGCGTTCCGCCCGCGGCCTCGCGCATCCTCGCGGCTCGCGGCTTCGACGACGTGGAGGCCGCCCGCGCGCACCTCTCGCCCGAGCCCGACGGGCTCCACGATCCGTTCGGGATGGGCGGCCTGCCCGAGGCCGTCGAGCGTCTCGCGGCCACGGCGGCGCGCGGCGGGCGCGTGGTCGTCTTCGGCGACTACGACTGCGACGGCATCGGCGCTCTCGCGATTCTCACGACGGCGCTCCGCAAGCTCGGCGCCGACGCGCGCCCGTTCATCCCGCACCGCCTCCACGACGGCTACGGCCTGAGGGCGCCGGCGCTGCGGCGCGCGCTCGACGAGCACGACCCCGAGGGCATCGTCACCGTCGACTGCGGAATCACGGCCGTCGAGACGGTCGCCGAGGCCACGGGCCGCGGCGTCTACGTCGTCGTGACGGACCACCACCTCCCGCCGGCCGCGCTGCCGGAAGGCGCGGTCCTCGTGGACCCGAAGCTGCCCGGCTGCAAGTACCCGTTCAAGGAGCTCTGCGGCGCCGGCATCGCGTGGAAGCTCTCGGAAGCCCTGTTCATCCATTCGGGCGCGCGCGTCGGAATCGACGCCGCCGCCCGGCGCCGCTGGCTCGCCTCGCTCGCGAAGATCGCGGCGCTCTCGACCGTGGCGGACATGGTGCCGCTCACCGGCGAGAACCGCGTCCTCGTGTCGTGGGGCCTCGCGGGCCTCGCCGACCCGCGCTCCCCGGGCCTCGCCGCGCTCCTCAAGCGGTCGGGGGTCCCGGCGGGGCGCGCCCCCTCGACGCGCGAGGTCGCGTTCCGGATCGCGCCGCGCCTGAACGCCACCGGACGGATCGACCACGCGGCGCGGGCCTTCGAGCTGCTCACGACCGCGGACGCGGCGCGCGCCGAGACGCTGGCCGACGAGATCGAGGCTGCGAACGACGAGCGGCGCGCCGTGCAGGAAAAACTCGTCGAGACGGTGCTCGCGCGTCTCGAGACGAGCTACGACCCGGCCCGCGACGCCGTGGTCGTGGAAGCGGGTGCGGCCTCCGAGGGCTGGCACCGAGGCGTCCTCGGGATCGCGGCGTCCCGCGTGGCGCAGCAGATCGGCCGCCCCGTGCTCCTCCTCTCGAGCGACGGAGACACCGTAGGCGGCAGCGGCCGCTCCTTCGGCCGGACGCCGCTCTACGAGCGGGTCGCGCCCGTCGCCGCGCGCTACACGAAGGAGTTCGGCGGACACACGGCAGCCCTCGGCCTGACGCTGCCCGCGGCGTCCTGGGAGGCGTTCCGCGAGGACCTCCGGACCGCGTTCGCGGCGGCGCGCGACGACGCGGAGTGGGCCTCCGAGCTGGAGGTCGACACCGAAGTCGAGGCGCCCGAGGCGGACGAAGCCCTCGCGCGAGCGCTCGAGCGCTTCGAGCCGCACGGCCAGGAAAACCCCAAGCCGCTGCTTCTCCTCCGCGGCCTCACGTGGGACGGGCGCGGCAAACCCGTAGGCGATGCCGGACTGCGCGTCTCGTTCGCGTCGTCCGGCCGCCGCCTCGACGCCGTGGGCTGGAATCTCGCCGAGATCCCGGCGCCCTCGCGAGCGGGCCGGTGGGACGTCGCGGCGAACCTCGCGGTCGACTCGTTCACGGGCCGGCCCGGCCTGACCGTCGTCGACCTTTCCCCGGAGGCCGCGTGAGCCGTTTCGCGCGCCTCGCGCGCGCGGCGGTCCTGGCGGTGGGGGCGGCGTTCGCCCTGCTCGTCGTCCTCTCTTACCGCAAGCCGGGGGCCCGCACGGAGGGAGCGAAAGACCCGGTGGCCGAGACGCTCCTCGCGGAGGCGAACGGCGCCCGCGACCGCATGCGCTTCCGCGATTTCCAGTACGACGAGACGCGCGAGTCCGAGGGGCGCTACCGCGTCACCGCCTCCGAGGCGGTTCGCTTCGACGACCAGGGCAACCGCCTGTTCCGCCTCAAGGACGTCCTGTTCGAATCTCGCGAGTCGCGGGACGGGCGCACGGTCGCGATCCGCGCGCCGCGCGCCGAGCTCGCGGAGGGTTCGAAGGCTTTCCGGATCTTCGACGGCGTCGAGGTGGCGGGGGAGGAGATGCGCGTCACCGGGGAGTCCTTCCGGTACGACCCGGCCCGGCGTCTGCTCGCGTCGGACGGGCCCGTCGACGCGACCCGCGGCGGCCTCGTCGCGAGCGCGAACGCGGGCTCCGTGGACACGCGCGACGGCGTCCTCGTCCTCGACGGCGACGCGAGGCTGCGGGGTCGCGGGGACGAGGGCCGGCCCGTCGAGCTGCGCGCCCCTCGCGTCCTCGTGGGCCGCAACGGCCGGCTCGAGGCGAGCGGCGGCGCGGTCCTGAAAACGGACCGGTTCGTCCTCCGGGGAGCGACCTTCGTCCGGGAAGCCACGCCCGAGGGCAGCCACCTCCGGGCGACGACGGACGCCCGGCTCTTCGTGCCGCCGGATCGCGGCCAGCCGCCGGCCGCCCTGGCGGTCGCCGGCGACGTCCTCGACCTGGCGCTCGACGTACAGGGCCGGCCTGCTGCCTTCGAGGCGAGCGCGGCCGGAGCCGCCCGGCTGGACCTCGCTCCCGCCGAGACGTCCGGCGCGCGCCGCGCCGAGGCGCCCCGCTTCTCGGGCCGCTTCGAAAACGGCCGCCTCGCCGAGCTGAACGTGCCCGAGGACCTGCGCACCGCCGAGTCGGCCCGCGCCGGCGGCCCTCCGGGCTCGGGCCTCCGCACGTTCGCGGCCGGCTTCGCGCGCCTCACGTTCGGCCCCGGCCTCGCGCTCGAGACGGGCACGTTCGAGAAGAACGTCGTCGCGGCGGACGGCACGCGGGCCTCGGTCAAGGCCCCTCACGCGACCTTGCGCGGCCGCGACGAGACGGCTGTCTTTTCCGGGGAACCCGGCGCCCCGGCCGACTACCGTGACGAACGCGGGACGATCCGCGCGAAGACGCTCTCGTGGAGCCGCCGGGATGAGCGCGTGGACGCGGCCGGCGACGTGAAGGCCACGTACGCGGGCGGCGGGGATCGGCGCGTCGGTCTCCTCGGCAGCGAGAGCACGGCGCCGTTCTTCACGGAGTCCGACACGCTCCGGCTCTCGGGCCGGACGTCGAAAGTCCTGCTGACGGGATCGGTTCGCGCGTGGCAGAACGAGAACGTTCTGCGCTGCGGGACGCTGGAGCTGGACGACAAGGAGAAGACCCTGCGCGCCGAACAGAACGTCCGCGCGTTCTTCCGCCGGGAGACGGCGCCGGCGAAAGGGAAGGCGGGGAAGGCCGCGGCGCCCGCGGGATCCGAAACGGTGAACGCCGCGAGCGACGTCCTGACCCACCGGGAGGCCGACCGGTTCGTCCGGCTGGAAGGTCATGCGACGATCACGTCCGGGCCCTGGACCATGAACGCCGACGTGACCGACATCCGCCTGAGCGAGACGCGCGCCATCGAGTACGCCGAGGCGCGGGGCGCCGTCGTCGTCGAGGACCGCGCCGAGCATCGCCGCGGAGAGGGCTCGAAGGCGGTCTGGCGCCCGCTGACGGAGGCCGTGACGCTCGAGGGCTCGCCGGCGACCGCGCTGGACGGGCGCGGCAACAAGTCCACCGGCGCCGCGCTCACGTTCCGGCAGGGGCGCTCGCAGGTGGACGTCGAGACGGGCGGCAAGGTCCCGACCGAGACCGTCCTGAGGCCGGAGGGATCGTGAGCGACGGCAAGCCGCTGCTCGAAGGGCGGGGCCTGCGCAAGGTCTACCGCGGCCGCACGGTCGTCAACGACGTCAGCGTCCGCGTGGAGGCCGGCGAGGTCGTCGGCCTTCTCGGGCCGAACGGCGCGGGCAAGACGACGACGTTCTCCATGACGGTCGGGCTCGTGACGCCCGACGCGGGCGCGGTCCTCCTCGACGGCGAAGACGTCACGACGCTCCCGATGTTCCGCCGGGCGCGCCGCGGCCTCGGGTACCTTCCGCAGGAGCCGTCGATCTTCCGCCGCATGACGGCGGTCGAGAACCTTCTGGCCATCCTCGAGACGCTCCCCGGCAGCCGGGCCGGGCGCGAGGAGACGGCGCACGGCCTTCTCGACCGCTTCAAACTTTCGCACCTCGCGCACTCCGTCGCGGACACGCTCTCGGGCGGCGAGCGGCGGCGCCTCGAGATCGCGCGCGCCCTCACGCTCTCGCCGCGCTTCATCCTCCTCGACGAGCCGTTCGCCGGCATCGACCCGATCACCGTGCTCGACCTCCAGCAGGTCATCCGGGACCTCGCGACGGCGGGGATCGGGATCCTGATCACGGACCACAACGTCCGCGACACGCTCGCGATCGTCAATCGCGGCTACATCATCCATTCCGGGACCATCTTCCGGACGGGATCGCCCGAGACCCTCTCGGCCGACCCGGAGGTCCGGCGGGTCTACCTGGGCGAGAGTTTCCGGCTGGACTGAGGCACGGCGGCTCCGATCGAGGAGGTCAGAGCTAGAATCGTGCCAAGGTCGGACCCAGAGACGGGGCCGCCGGTTTCAAATGGGACTCGAACAGAAACTTTCGCTGAGGCTCTCGCAGCGCCTGGTCATGACGCCGACGCTGCAGCAGGCCATCAAGCTGCTGCAGATGACGCGCCTGGAGCTCCAGGACGTGGTGAACCAGGAGCTCGTCTCGAACCCCGTCCTCGACGAGGAAGACCCCGGGGACGGGTCGACTCCCGACGAGGAGCCGGGCGCCGCCGAGACCCGCGAGATGGATCTCTCCTCCTCGGCCGAGGCGCCCGACGCGGCCCTCGAGGCCGCCGTCGCCGACGACCGGGAGTTCGCCGCGGCGGCGACCGACGCCGACGCCCGTGCCGAGTCCGCCGAGGCGCTGCCTGCGCCGACGTCCGACGTCTCCGCCCCGGAACCGGTGGTCGACTCGTCCACGGGCGCCACGGACGATCCGTTCTCCGACCTCGAGCTCGAGGCGTACTTCGGCGACTACATGGAAGGCACGGCGACGGCGCCGCGCATGAGCGAGGAGGCCGAGGAGTTCTCGCTCGAGAACCGGCCCGAGTCGCCGCCCGGTCTCGAGCCCCACCTGACGGAGCAGCTCGGCGTTTCGGACGCGCCGCCCGACGTGCGCGAGGCCTGCGGATTCCTGATCGGCAACGTGGACCCCGACGGCTGTCTGCGCGTGACGCTCGAGGAGGTCTCCCTGGCGGTCCCGTGCCCTCTCGAGACGGCGGAAAAGGCGCTCGCGCTGCTCCAGTCGTTCGACCCCGTCGGCGTCGGCGGACGCAGCCTCGCCGAGATCCTCCTCCTGCAGGCGCGGGCCGCGAACGTCGCGACGCCGCTCCTCGTCGAGCTCGTCACCCAGCGCTTCGCCGAGCTGGGTTCGAAGCCCCCGGCCCTCCTCGCGCGCCAGATGGGCGTGCCCGTGGAGAACATCCAGCAGGCCCTCGAGTGGATCCGCAAGCTGGACCCGAAGCCCGGCCGCCGCTACGACTCGACTCGCACGATCTACGTCGAGCCCGACGTGGCCGTCGTGAAGGTCGAGGACGACTACATCGTCGTGTTCAACGACGACGGGCTGCCGCGCCTGAAGGTGTCGGCGCTCTACCGGCGGATGCTCCTCTCGCGCGACGGGAATCTCGACGGCGAGGGGAAGAGCTACCTGCGCGAGAAGATGCGCGCCGCCCAGTGGCTCCTCAAGAGCCTCGACCAGAGGAAGCGCACGATCGTGCGGGTCGCCGAGTCGATCGTGAAGAAGCAGCGCGACTTCCTCGACTGGGGCGTGGCGCACCTCAAGCCGCTCGTCCTCCGCGACGTGGCCGAGGACATCGGGATGCACGAGAGCACCGTCTCCCGCGTCGTCTCCAACAAGTGGATGGCGACGCCGCGCGGCCTCGTGCCGATGAAGTTCTTCTTCCACTCGGCGATCGCCTCGACGGCGGGAGAGGACGTCTCGTCCCTCGCGGTGAAGAACAAGATCCGCGGCCTCATCGAGGCCGAGGACGCCGCCCATCCGCTCTCGGACGCCCGGCTCGCCGAGCTGCTCGCTCACGAGGGAATCCAGATCGCCCGCCGGACGGTCGCGAAGTACCGCGAGGAGCTCCGAATTCCGCCAAGCTCGATCCGCCGCACGGGCGAAACGTCGCCGGCGCCGGCGCCTCCCGAGATCGCGGACGAGCCCGCGGAGACCCCAGGGGAGCCTTCCGAACAGGAGGAGCCATGAGGACCACCTTCATCGCGCGCAACATCCGAATCCACTCCGGGGTCCGCGAAGAGGTCGAGACGAAGCTCTCCCGGCTCGAGCGGGTGCTCCCGCCTCGCGCCCAGGTGCGGGTCGTGGTGACCGCCGGCAAGAAGGACGTCGAGGTCGAGGTGACCGTCGCGGACAAGACCCGCACGATCACGGCGGCCGCGCGCGGCGCCGACCAGCGCACGGCCGCGCAGGCCGCAATGGAGAAGCTTGCAGGCCAGGTCCGCAAGACGAAGTCGATCCTGAAGGAGTCCAAGAAGCACCGCCCGTCGGGCGTCCGTGGCGCCGAGCCCTGGACCGCTCCCACGCCGGAGCCCGCGCCGCGGGCGGTTCCCGGTCCCAAGCGCGAGACCGTGAGTCCAAGGGCGATGTTCGAGGAGGACGCCCTCACGCACTTCGCGGCCTCGAAGCGCGAGTTCATGGTGTTCCGCGACGCGGGATCCGGGCATCAGATCCGGTTCCTCTACCGGCGGCGCGACGGGGGTTTCCACCTCGTCGTGCCCGAATAGCCGTGCGCGACCCGTCCGAGCTGCGGGCGCCTCTCGTCCGGTCCATCGACCTCAGATCGCCGGTCCTCGCGTCCCTGAACCTCAAGCTCGTCGCGGGCCACCAGGGCCTTCAGCGCCCCATCGACTGGCCGCGCGTCCAGAAGCCCGGGCTCGCGATCGCGGGCTTCCTCGACTACGTGAAGGAAAACCGCGTCCAGATCCTCGGCGCGTCCGAGTTCAACTATCTCAAGACGCTGCCGCCCTCGGTCGTGCGCGAAAGGCTCGACGCGTTCACGAAGCTTCCGCTCTCGGCCGTCGTCGTCACGAAGGGGATCCACCCCGGCCCCGTCCTCACGGGTCTCTGCCGCCGCCGCCACATCCCGCTCTTCACGACCGAGCGGCTCACGAGCGTCGTCATCGAGGGCCTCACGGCGTTCCTCGAGGAGTCTCTCGCGCCGCGCGCGACCCTGCACGGTGTCCTCATGGAGGTCGGCGGACTCGGGACGCTTCTCCTCGGCGACTCCGGCGTCGGCAAGAGCGAGTGCGCGCTCTCTCTCGTCCAGCGCGGCCACCGCCTCGTCGCGGACGACCTCGTCGTCGTCCAGCGCTTCCCGAACGACGTCCTGATCGGCTCGTCGTCCGGCCTCATCCGGCACCACATGGAGCTGCGCGGCCTCGGCATCGTGAACGTGCCGATGCTCTTTGGCGTCGCGGCCGTCCTCGAGCGCCACACCGTCGAATTCGTCATCCAGCTCCAGGACTGGAACGAGCAGACCGAGGTCGACCGCCTCGGCCTCGACGAGGAGTTCGAGGAGATCCTCGGCGTCCAGGTGCCCCGGGTGAGGATGCCCGTCGCGACGGGCCGCGACGTCGCGCTCCTCGTCGAGATCGCGGCTCGCAACCAGCTCCTGAAGCGCCGCGGGTTCAACGCGGCCCGGGAGATCGCCCAGAAGGTCCACGACGAGATCGTCCGCAAGGCGGCCGCCGACCACGTCGGGAGGCGCGCGAAGAGGAAGCTCACGGCCCGGGAGCGCGAACGGTGAGTGAAGGGAATCGCCTCGTCATCGCGACGGGGCTCTCGGGATCCGGGAAGAGCTACGTCGCGCACGCGCTCGAGGACATCGGCTACGCGACGGTCGACAACCTTCCGCTGTCGCTCCTGGAGGAGTACGTCGGCGAGGTCGCGGCCGACCGCACGCCGCGCCGGCGCAACGCCGTCGTCCTGGACGTCCGGAACCCGGATTTCGCGACGCGCTTCCCGGAGCTCCTCGAGACGCTCCGCGCGCGCCTTCCGATCACCGTCGTCTTCCTCGACTGCGAGGCGAAGTGCCTTCTGAACCGCTTCTCGGAGACGCGCCGCCCGCACCCGCTCGGCGAGGGCCGGTCCGTGGCCGAGGCCGTGGCCTACGAGCGACGCCTCCTCGCCGAAGTCAAGGCGAAAGCCGACCTCGTGATCGACACGACGGTCATGACCGTTCACGAGCTGCGCGCTGCGGTCGCGCAGCACTTTCGCGAGCCCGGGGACCCCGGAGTCCTGGCGGTGTCGCTCGTCTCGTTCGGGTTCAAGCACGGACTCCCCGCGGCTCTCGACCTCTGCTTCGACGTGCGGTTCCTCGCGAACCCGCACTTCGACGCGCGCCTCCGTCCGCTCACCGGAAAGGACGCCGAGGTGGCGCGATTCGTCGAGGCCGGCGAGCTGACCGAGCCGTTCTACCGGCACCTCGCCGGATTCCTGGCATTCTGCCTTCCCAACTACCGGCGCGAGAACCGCGCGTACCTCACGATCGGGATCGGCTGCACGGGCGGGCGTCACCGCTCGGTCTACGTGGCCGAGCGACTCGCGCGCGACCTGACCGCGATGGGGTACCCCGTGCGGGTCTCGCACCGTGACGAGGCGCTCGACTGACATGACTGCACCGGCCGGTCCCGCCGTGGGCCTCATCCTCCTGTCGCACGGACCGCTCGCGAACGCCCTGCGCGAGACCGTCCACATGCTCGAGCCCGAAGAGCCGGACGAAATCGGCGCCCTTTCCCTCGCGTGGGACGAGGCGACCGAAGCCGCCACGCGCCGCCTCGAGAAGGCGATCGCCGGCCACGACCGGGGCCGCGGGGTCGTGATTCTCACGGACATGTTCGGCGGAACTCCGTCCAACCTCGCGCTCGCGTTTCTCGAGCCGGGCAAGGTGGAGATCGTGTCGGGCATCAACCTTCCGATGGTCGTGAAGGCCCGCGCTCTCGCCCGCGAGGGCAAGAGCGCCCGCGAGATCGCCCACGTGCTCGTGGAACGCGGCCGGCGCGCGATCGTCGCCGCCGCCGAGCTCGTGGACGGCGCCGCGAAGGGCAAGCCTTGAAGGAAGAGGTCCTGACGCTCCGGAACCGACTCGGTCTCCACGCCCGCGCGGCCGCCAAGTTCGTCCACGCCGCGGCGAATTTCGAGTCGAAGATCACGATCACGAAGGACGGCGACGAGGTGGACGGCAAGAGCATCCTCGGCCTGCTGCTTCTCGCCGCGGGGAAGGGCACGCCTCTTCTCGTGAGGGCCGAGGGGCCCGACGAGGACCGGGCGCTGGCGGCGCTGCGTGACCTCGTCGACCGCCGCTTCGATGAAGCCGAGTAGGCGCCCCGCTACAATAGGAAGGTGAAGCGTCCCCTTTCGTTGACCGGCATCGCGGTTTCCCCCGGCGTGGCCGTGGGTCGTGCGGTGCTCTGGGTCTCGCGCGAGGACACGTCGCCGCGGCGCACGCTCGAGCCCGAGGAGATCCCGGGCGAGATCGAGCGCTTCCGGCGCGCGGCGCAGGCCTCCGTCGCCGAGATCGAGGAGACCGCGCGCCACGTCAAGGAGCGGCTCGGCTCCGAGTACGCCGGAATCTTCCACGCCCACGCGCTCTTCCTGCAGGACAAGGCCTTCGTCGGCCCCGTCGAGCGCCGCATCGTGCACGACGCCGCCAACGCCGAGTGGGCGGTCGCGCAGACCACGGAGGACCTCGTGGCGCGCTTCCGGAGCCTTCCAGACGAGAGCCTGAGGGACCGGGCCTCCGATCTCGACGACGTCTCGCGCGTCCTGCGCCGCCACCTCGGCGGCGAGGAACAGTCGCGCCTGAAGATGAGCGACCTTGCGGGCGAGGCCATCGTCCTCGTCGCGGACGAGCTCACGCCCTCGGACGCGGTTCGCATTCCGCGCGACCGGGTCATCGCGTTCGTCACGGAGCGCGGCGGCAAGACGTCCCACGCGGCGATCCTCGCGCGCTCCTTCGGCCTTCCGGCGGTCGTCGCGGTCCACGGCCTCCTCACGGCCGTGGGGGACGGCGACCGGGTCGTCGTGGACGGACGCGACGGGGTCGTGTGGCGCGAGCCCTCCGAGGACATCGTTTCCCTTTTCCGCGACCGGCGCGACTCCGAGGCCCGCCGCGAGCTTTCCCTCAAGGAGCGGGCGCTCTCCGGCCCCGCGCACTCGGCCGACGGGACGCCCGTCGAGATCCGCGCGAACATCGAGCTCACGAGCGAGATCCCGGACGTCGTCGGCTACGGCGCGGACGGCGTCGGCCTCTTCCGCTCGGAGTTTCTCTACCTCTCCAAGGAGGGCGTCGAGTTCCCGAGCGAGGAGGAGCAGGCGGCCGTCTACCGCGAGGTCGTCGCGGGCATCGCGCCGCGGCCGGTCGTGATCCGCACGTACGACCTCGGCGGGAAGAAGGGCGCGCGCCACCTCGTCGGCGCCGAGGAGATCAACCCCGTCCTCGGCCTGAGGGGCGTGCGCCTCTGCTTCGCCCGGCCCGAGATGTTCATGACGCAGCTTCGGGCGCTGCTCTCGGCCGCGAACGCGGGCGACCTCCGGATCCTCGTCCCGATGGTCTCCAGCGTCGAGGAGTTCCGCCGCGTGCGCGAGATGGTGAAGGAGGCGCGAGAGCAGGTGCTCGCGAAGGGCATCGCGGTGCCCGACGACATCCCGGTCGGCGCGATGATCGAGGTTCCCTCGGCGGCCATCACGGCCGACCTCCTCGCTCCGGAGACCGACTTTCTCGCGCTCGGGACGAACGACCTCATCCAGTACACGCTCGCCGTCGACCGCTCGAACGAGACCGTCTCCGAGCTCTTCCGCCCGACCCACCCAGCGGTCCTGCGCCTCATCGCGCAGGTCGCGGGGGCGGCGCAGGCGGCGCGCAAGCCGCTCTCGGTCTGCGGCGAGATGGCGGCCGACCCCGCGCTCATGCTGCTGTTCCTCGGCTTCGGGATCCGCGAGTTCTCGATGGGCGCGCGGTCCGTGCCCATCCTGAAGGACTTCGTGCGCGGCGTGAACGTTGCCGACGCGGCGCGCATCGCGAAGGCCGCGCTGTCGCTCTCGACGGCCGACGAGGTGTCCTCGCTGCTCGCCCAGGAGCTGCGCAGCCTGCCGGCGGGGGAGCCCCTGCGGCGGGTGGAGATGTCCGCGTGACCCTCGGCACGAGCCGCCCCCGCGTCGTCCCCAAGCCCTGGGGCGAGGAGCGGATCTTCGCGGAGACCGGCCGCTACGCCGGGAAACTCCTCGTGATCCGCAAGGGCGAATCGCTTTCCTACCAGTACCACGTCCGTAAGGAAGAGACGATCCACGTCCTCGACGGCGTGCTCGGCCTCCAGCTCGAGAGGGACGGAGAGGCGGCCGATCTGCGCGTCCCGCCCGGCGAAACCTTCCACGTCACTCCCGGGACCCGCCACCGGATGTACGCACCCGAGGGCGACTGCCTTCTCGTCGAGGTTTCGACGCCCGAGCTCGACGACGTCGTGCGCCTCGACGACCGCTACGGACGCGCGGGGACGTCGGCCCCATGACGCGTCGCGCCGTTCCCGAAGTCCTGGCGGTGGTTCTGTTCGCGGCCGCAGCCGCGACCGCCCAGACGCCGGCGTTCTCCGGCCTGTCGCCGACGCCCACGCCTCCGGCGGCGACGAGCGGCGAGGGCACGCCGGACCCGACACCGGCCCCGAAGCTCAAGGGCGTCGCGGGCCCCCCGACCGAGGCCGGGCGCTCCGGCCAGTCGCTCGCGGACGTCGTCCGCGTCTCGAAGGAGGCGCGGAAGGACCAGAAGCCGAAGAAGTCCCTCGGAACGATCACGAACGAGACGCTGCACAAGGGAGGCTCCACGACCGCGGTGACCGCGAAGGGCCCGTCGAAGACCCCGGCTGCGTCCGCGGCGCGGAAGGAGCCGACGCCCGCGCCCACGTACGACGTGCCCCGCGACGACCAGGGCCGCAGCGAAGCGCAGTGGAAGGCGACGATGGACCACGCGCGCTCCCTCGTGCAGGACGGCGAGCGGCGCGTGAGGGAGCTCGAGACCAAATCCAAGCAGCTCGAGAACGACTTCTACGCGCAGAGCGACGGCTATCGCCGCGACGGCGTCATCAAGCCCGCGTGGGACAAGTCGCGCGACGAACTCGCGAAGGCTCGCGTCGACCTCGACGCCGCGCGCAAGTCGCTCGAGGACCTGTCCGACGAGGCCCGGCGCTCGAACGCCTCGCCCGGCTGGCTCCGCTGACGCCCTGCTAATCTTCGGGCCGTGAGCGTGAATCCCGATCTCAAGGGCGGCCGCCGTGTCTTCGTCGAGACGTGGGGCTGCCAGATGAACGTCCTGGACGGGCGGCGCTTCGCGGGCCTCCTCGCGCGCGACGGGTACGACGAGACGTTCGACGAGTCGGACGCCGACGTCTTCATCCTCAACACCTGCTCCGTGCGCGACAAGGCGGAGCAGAAAGTCTACGACCGAGTCGGACGCCTTGCGAAGCTCAAGCGGGCCAAGCCGGGGCTCGTGCTCGGCGTGTGCGGCTGCGTGGCCCAGCAGGAGGGCGAGTCGCTCCTCGAGCGCCTGCCCGCCGTCGACTTCGTCCTCGGGACCGGCCGCATCGAGACGCTGCCGTCCGTGCTGCGGCGCGTCCGCGAGGAGGGCGATCGGCCGTGCGACACGGGTTTCGACACGGGCGAGGTCGTGTACACGCCCGGCGCCATCGCGCGCCTCGTGAGACACCGTGCGTCGATCACGGTGATCGAGGGCTGCAACAAGAACTGCACGTTCTGCGTCGTCCCGCAGACGCGCGGGCGCGAGCGCAACCGGCGCCTCGCCGACGTCGTGGAGGAGAGCCGCCGGCTGCTCGCAGACGGCGTCGTCGAGCTCGAGCTGCTCGGGCAGACCGTCAACGCGTTCCGCGATCCCGTCACCGGCGAGGACTTCGCGGACCTCGTCCGCGCGGTGGGCGCGCTGCCGGGGCTCCGCCGCCTGCGCTTCGTGACCTCGCACCCGAAGAACTTCGACACGAAGCTCATCGACGCGATGGCCGACACCGCCACCGTCGCTCCGTACCTTCACCTGCCGGTCCAGTCGGGGTCGGACGCCGTCCTCAGGCGCATGAAGCGCCAGTACACACGCGCCGAGTACGTGGATCTCGCGGGACGCCTCCGCGACCGTCTCCCGGGCCTCGCGCTCTCCACGGACGTCATCGTCGGATTTCCGGGGGAGACCGAGGTGGATTTCGAGGACTCGCTGTCGCTGCTCACCGAGCTGCGGTTCGCGCTCATCTATTCGTTCACGTACTCGCCCCGGCCCGACACGGCCGCCGCCCGGTGGGAGCACGACGTCCCGCCCCGCGAGGCGTCGCGCCGACTGGCGGCGCTGATGGACCTGCAGCAGGAGATTCAGCGAGAGACTCACCGGCGCCTGGAGGGCCGGGTGATGGAGGTCCTCGTCGAAGGACTGGACCGGAAGGGCGTCCGGAGCTCGGGCCGGTCGCTGTGCAGCCGGGTCGTGAACATCGCGCAGCCGGAAGGGGAGCCTCCGATCCCGCCGGGATCGTTCGTGAACGTGCTGATCGAGCGCGGCTACCCGAATTCGCTGCTCGGAAGAGAGATTTTTGCTTTCGGAAAATAGATTTCGTCGAATGGTTAATAAAGAGGGGTGGCACGACCCCGCTGCGGGTCGGCATGTCGCGTGTTGCGGCCCGCTCCTAAACCTCTCTAAGCAAATCTCTTAGGTGCTCTTCGGAGTCCGCCGGCTGTGATTTCTCCTTGCGCAATGGCGTTGTGCTCCCTAGATTCATTCTCAGGAGGCGTTCGAGTGCGCATCAAGATGGACGTCAAGGCGTTGATCGTGGATCCCATCGCGAACGTTCCGGTCGTGATCCTCAGGGATGCGGATGAGAAGAACTTCCTCCCGATCTGGGTGGGTGTTTTCGAGGCGAACGCCATCGCACTGCAGATGGAGGGCGTCACGACGCCGCGCCCGATGACGCACGACCTCCTGCGAAACATCATTCGCCAGATCGAAGGGGACGTGACCCGCGTCGTCATCAACAGCCTGGAAGAAAACACGTTCTACGCCCAGATTCACATCAAGCTCGCGGACCGTGAGCTCACCGTGGACAGCCGGCCCTCCGATGCGATCGCCTTGGCCCTGCGAACGCACGCGCCCCTCTTCGTCGAGGAGTCCGTGCTGGAGAGGAGCCGGACTGGCGACGATTCGGCTGAGGCCCACAGCGCCGAGCGGCTGCGCAAGTGGCTCGAGGATGCTGACCCAGAGAGCCTCGGCAAGTACAAAATGTAGCCTCGGCCTCCGGATCTCCTTGAAGGCCGGCCGGGCCCTCCGTATCATGCGCATCTCTCTCGCATGATCATCACAGTCGCGAACCAGAAAGGCGGAGTGGGGAAGACCACGACGGCGATCAACATCGCCGCCGCCTTCGCGCAGAAGGGTCTTCGCACCCTTCTCATCGACCTCGATCCCCAGGGGAACTCCACGATGTCCTTCATCGACCGGAAGGAGATCGGGAAGTCGATGTACGACGTCCTCACGGACCCGGCGACGTCGATCTTCGAGATCATCCGGCCGGCCGCTCTGCCGAAGCTCACCATCGCCCCGGCTCGCATCGCTCTCGCGAAGGTCGAGTCGAAGCTCCTCGGCGAGCTCGACGGCCACTTCCGCCTCAAGGACAAGCTCCAGGTCGTGAAGGAGTCGGGGGAGTACGACGCGATCATCATCGACACGCCGCCGACGCTGGGAATGATCACGGTGAACGCGCTCGTGGCGTCGTCCCACATCCTCATTCCGATCCAGTCGTCCTACTTCGCTCTCGAAGGCACGGACGACCTTCTCGAGACGATCGAGAAGATCAAGGGCCGCCCGAATCCGAACCTCCAGATTCTCGGCGTGGTCATCACGCTGCACGACCGGCGCACAACGCTCGGGCGCGACATTCAGGCCCAGATCGACGAAGTCTTCAAGGGCAAGGTTTTCAAGACGACGATCTCGAAGTCCATTCGTCTCGAGGAATCCCCGGCGTACAAGGAATCCATCTTCACGTTCGCTCCGCGCTCGTCAGGCGCGCTCGAGTACTACAGCCTGACGGAGGAGATCCTCTCCCGTGTCTAAGCGTCGCGGCCTCCCCGAAACATCCCGCATGCGCCACGATTCGCACTTCGTCGAGCAGCTCGTGCGGGCGGACGAACTGCCCGTCGGGCGGCGCATCCCGATCCACCTCATCGAGGCGAACCCGGACCAGCCCCGTAGCTCGATGGGCGACCTTGCCGAGCTCACGAAGTCGATCACCGACAAGGGCGTTCTCGAGCCGATCCTCGTGCGCCCTCGTGAAGACGGCCGCTACACGATCATCTCCGGCGAACGGCGCTTCCGGGCGTCGCTCGACGCCGGCCTCACGGAGATTCCGTGCATCGAGATGGAGATCTCCGACAGCGAAGTCCTCGAGATCGCCCTCGTTGAGAATCTCCAGCGCAAGGATCTCAGCCCGTTCGAGGAAGCCGACGGATACCGCGCGCTGCAGGAGCGGCACGCGTACACGCACGTTCAGATCGCGGATGCCGTGGGGAAGTCGCGCGTCACGATCACGGAGGCCCTCGCGATCGGCAGGCTGCCTGAGGCCGTCAGGGAGGAATGTCGGCGCGCCGACATCCAGTCCCGTTCCTTCCTCCTCGAGCTCGGCCGCCTCAAGGACGAGGACCTCATGCTTGCCATGGTCGCCGCGATGGCGAGGGGCGAAGACGTGAGCCGCGACGTCCTGCGCGAGGCGAAGGGCGCTGCACGCCGGGGCGCCACGCCTGCCAAACCGGGAGCGATGAAGCGCGCGTACACGCTCGATTACGCTCCCGAGGATCGTCGCTACAAGGTGAGCCTCGTCCTCAAGGGAAAGCTCCACAGGAAGGACGAGATCCTCGAAGCGATCCGCGACCTGGCGCGCCGCATTGAAGCGGGCGACATCGACCTCGAGTCCCAGGGCCGCTTCGTCAAAGCGAAGCCGAAGAAGTAGCGCCCGAAGAGAACCAGAGAGAACGAAGAGAAGATCTTCCTAGAAGGTGAAGAAGGGGCCAGGCGCCGCGTAACCGCCGCACGCGCAGACGACAGAGGCGCCCCCCACACGTTCTAGGAATATCTCCGACGCCCGCTCCCGGTTCGAGAAGCCTAATAAATTCAGGCCTGGCGTCCCTCGTATTTAACATAATAAATATTATCGGACGTTGCCTATTGGCGCCGGAATCCGGTCATGCAGCAGCTCGTGGCGCGGCGAATAGCCCGCTGAAGCCCTCTTAACCTTCTAAGAAAATCTTTGTCCTCTTCCGGCTACCATCGGTCCCGTGCTGCGTCGGCTGGATCGGTACGTCTTCAGCGAGGTGCTGGCACCGACCGTCGTCGGCTTTCTCGCCTACACCGGCTTCATGGCGGTGCGCGGCCTCGTCCAGTTCTCCGATCTGCTCGTCCAGAGCGAGCAGCCGCTCGCCGAGGCCGGGATCGTCCTTGCCCTCTCCCTCCCGCACATCGTCGTCCTCACGCTGCCGGTCGCCTTCCTGCTCGGCCTCCTCATCGGCATCGGGAGAATGTCGGCCGACTCGGAGCTGACCGCCCTCCGGGCCTCGGGCATCGACCTGGCCGGTCTCTACCGCCCGATCGGCGTCCTCGCGGCGGCCATCGCCGGGCTCACGCTGTTTCTCATGCTCGCCGTCGTCCCCCGGACGAACCACCTGCTCTACACGATGAAGCTCCGCCTCTCGAGCTTCGCGTTCGCCCAGCGGATCCAGCCAGGCGTCTTCAGCCCCGAGTTCGGGGGCCTGAGGGTCTACGTCGAGAAGGCGTCCGCCGACCGCCGCGAGCTCTCCGGTCTCATCATCTCGGACCGCTCGAACCCCGACGAGGGCGACCGCCTCACGCTGGCCCGCAAGGGCTGGCTCGAGCTCGAGGAGGACCAGGGCCGCCTCTGGCTGCGGGTCGAAGGCGCCGAGACGCATCACCAGCAGGACGGCGGCAAGTCCTACGACGTGACGTCCTTCTCCAAGCAGCGGATGGTCCTCCAGGACAACGGCCCGGCCGGTCTCGTGAAAGAGAAGCTCATTCGCGAGCAGAACCTCCGGGAGCTCATCGCCCGGGCCGCCGCTCCCTCCCGCAGGCCCGAGGACCGCCGCCTGGCCATGACCGAAGTCCACAAGAAGTTCGCCCTGCCTGCCGCGTGCCTCGTCTTCGGGCTCATCGGACTCCCCCTCGGCATCGTCAACCGGCGCGGCGGCCGCGCGGCCGGGTTCGCGGTCTCGGTCGGGATCGTGCTCCTCTACTACGCCCTCATCGCAACGGGCGAGGCCCGGGCGATCGAGGGCCGGATGTCCCCCGCCCTCGCGATGTGGCTGCCGAACGCGCTCCTCCTCGCGTTCGGCCTCTTCGCGCTCGCGCGCGTCCGCCGCGACCGCACCGTCTTCGAAGTGACGTGGCGTACCCCCGCGCGGCCCGAACCGCAGCAGCCCGCCGGCGCCACGGCCCCGGCCGCCAGGCGGAGCGTTTCGAGCCGGCGGACGATGCGCCTGCCCGGCCTCCTCCTCATCGACCGCTACGTCGCGCGCCGGTTCCTGGCGACGTTCCTGCTCGTCGTCGCGTCCATCGCGGTTCTCTACGTCCTGATCGACTATCTCGAGATCTCCGACGACATCGCGCGGAACAAGACGCCGTTCGCGATGGTGCTCCGGTACTACCAGACGTTTCTCGCGCCCATCCTCCTCGACATCGTGCCGTTCGCGTTCCTCGTCGCGGCCCTCGTCACGACGGCGAGCCTCGTGAGGTCCGCCGAGACGACGGCGCTCCTGTCGCACGGCGTCTCGCTCCACCGCGCCGCAGCGCCGCTCCTCGTCATGGCCGCCGCCGCGGGCGCGTTCCTGTTCCTCTTCGCCGAGCGCGTCGTGCCGGCCGCGGCGGCCGAGTCCGACCGGCTGCGCTACCTGCTCAAGGGCCAGACGCCTCCGGCGGCCGGCTCCACCGGCGTCTGGGTGCGAGGCGAACACGGGCGCTTCTTCGCGTCGGCCGCGTACGACCCGGCGACGCGGCGCGTAGACGGCCTCACCATGCTGCAGATCGATCCGGAGACCTGGCATCTCGAGGCGCGGACCGACACGGAGCACGCGACCGTCGTCCCCGGACGCGGGCTTCTCGCGCGGGGCGGCTGGGTGCGGTCGTTCACGGGGCCGTCCGCAATGGCCGCGCGGCGGGACGACGACTTCATCCTCGACGCGCCCGAGGCCGCGGCCGCGTTCGTCGCGGGGCCGTCCGACATCAAGCGCATGAAGTTCTTCGAGCTGCGCCGTTACATCGCGGCGCGGCGGCGCGCGGGAGCCGACTCCGCGGCGCTCGCGACGGGCCTGTACCAAAAGACGTCGACTGCGGCGTCGGCGCTCCTGCTCACGCTCGTCGGACTCCCCTTCGCCTTCAAATACGGAAAGCGCGGCGCCGTCGCGGGGATCGGCGTCGCGCTGTTCCTGGGGCTGACCTACCTGTTCCTGACGTCGCTCTTCGTCAGGTTCGGAGAGTCGGGATCGCTCCCTCCCCTCCTCGCCGCCTGGGTGCCAAACGTCTTCTTCGGCCTCGGCGCGGCCTGGGGACTTCTCGGAGTAAGAACCTAAGAGAAGATCTTCTTAGAAGGTGCCCGAGCCCCTTTCTAAGAAATCCCTCTTACGTTCCCTCTTCCCAACCAGCCAGATATTTCTCCTGCTCCGGGGTGAGGACGTCGAGCGTGACGCCCATGGACGCGAGCTTGAGGCGCGCGATCTCGGCGTCGATCGCCTGCGGAATCGAGTAGACCTTCTTGCCGAGCGTCGCGTGGTTCTTGACCATGTACTCGGCCCCGAGCGCCTGGTTCGCGAAGGACATGTCCATCACCGAGGCGGGGTGGCCCTCGGCGGCGGCGAGGTTGATGAGGCGGCCGTCGCCCAGGAGGAACACGATCCGCCCGTCCGTCAGGCGGAACTCCTCGACGAACTCGCGGATCATGCGCCGCGAGCCGGCGCGCTTCTCGAGCGCCGGGATGTCGATCTCGACGTTGAAGTGGCCCGAGTTCGAGATGACGGCGCCGGACTTCATGACGGCGAAGTGCTCGTCGGCGAGGACGCTCTTGTTGCCCGTGACCGTGACGAAGATGTCGCCGACCTTCGCGGCTTCCGCCATCGGCATCACGCGGAAGCCGTCCATCGCGGCCTCGATCCCGCGGACCGGGTTGATCTCGGTGACGATGACGTTCGCGCCGAGGCCCTTGGCCCGCATCGCGACGCCCTTGCCGCACCAGCCGTAGCCGGCGACGACGACGTTCAGGCCCGCGACGAGGAGGTTCGTCGCGCGGATGATCCCGTCGATCGTGGACTGGCCCGTGCCGTAGCGGTTGTCGAAGAAGTGCTTCGTCTCGGCGTCGTTGACGGCGACGACGGGGAACTTCAGGACGCCTTCCTTCTCCATGGCCTTGAGCCGGATGACGCCGGTCGTCGTCTCCTCGGTTCCGCCGACGATCCCGTCGAGGAGGGACTTCTTCTCGGAGGCGGACAATCCCTTCGCCCACGCGGCGAGGGAGGGCTCGAGCTGGCCTTCCTTGCCGAGCGCCATGAAGAGGAGCGACGACACGAGGTCGGCGCCGTCGTCCATCGTGACGTTCGGGCGGTGCGCGAGCGCCGCCTGGATGTGCGCGTAGTAGGTCTTGTGGTCCTCGCCCTTGATCGCGTAGGTCGAGATCCCGAACTCGGCGACGAGGGCCGCCGCGACGTCGTCCTGCGTCGAGAGCGGGTTGGACCCGCAGAGCACGACCTCGGCGCCGCCGGCCTTGAGGGCGCGCATGAGGTTGCCGGTCTCGCTCGTCACGTGGAGGCAGGCCGAGAGGCGGATGCCCTTCAGGGGCTTCTCCTTCTCGAAGCGCTCCCGGATGCGGGCGAGGACGGGCATCGAGCGATCGGCCCACTCCATGCGCAGGCGGCCCTTCGCGGCGAGCGCGAGGTCCTTGACGTCGTGGGCGGGAAGGGTGGCGGTGGTCATGAGGGCTCCTTTTGTTCGCCGCGCGCGGCGCGCACGGCGTCGACGAGATACGTGGGCAGCAGCGTCTCCCCCGCTCCCGAGCAAACGAGATAGGGGTCGAGGGCGGAGAAGCGGGCGTCGGCGAAGCCGCCGCGCTTGAGGCCGGCGCGGACCGTCTCGCGCGGGAGGCCGAGGTGTGTCGAGCCGGTCGCCTCCCGCAGCGCGCGGTGGCCGTGCGGCTCGAGCTCGACGAGGACGACGCGGCCGCCCGGCTTCACGACACGGCCGAACTCGGCGAGCGCGTCGGCGGGCTTGGCGAGGTGGCGCAGGAGATGGAACGCGAAGACGGCGTCGAGCGAGGAGTCCGCGAACGGCAGGTCCTCGGCCGAGGCCTTCTTCACGGTCACGTGCGCGAGGCCGGCGCGCCGGACCTTCTCGCGGGCGAGCCGGACCATGCGCTCGCTCGAGTCGACGGCGTGGACCTCGTCGGCGACGGATGCGAGCCCGAGCGTCAGAAGCCCCGTTCCGCATCCGACGTCCGCGACGCGAAGGCCCCGCGGGACGAGCTTCAGGAGCGCCGCCTCGCGGGCGCCGGACGCGTAGAAGGGCCCCTGGATCCGGTCCCACTCACCGGCGACGGCATCGAAGCCGCCCTCGGGCGACACGGCGGTTCGCTCCTCGAGGACGTCCTTGAGGCGGTCGTCGTCGGCCGTGAACGCGACGTCCGTGACGGCGCCCGCGACGGACTCCCAGAGCCTCAGGCCTCCAGGCGTCGCGGCGTAGCGCTCGGAACCGTTCGTCCGCCGGGTCTCCACGAGGCCCGCGTGACGGAGGACCGCGAGATGGTTCGAGACGCGCGACTGGGCGGCCTCGAGGATCCGCTGGATCTCCCGGACCTGCAGCTCCCCCTTCGCGAGGAGCCTCACGGCCCGCAGGCGGAGGGGGTCCGCGAGCGCGGCGAGAGCGGGGGCGGCGTCCAGCACCGCGAGGTTATATCACAGAATCAGATTCTGTTGATGTAACTCAGACCTTCGCCGGAACGGCGGCACCCGCCGCGGCCGCCAGCGCGGCCGCCTTGTCCGTCTGCTCCCAGGTGAACTCCGGGAGACGGCGGCCGAAGTGGCCGTAGGACGCGGTCTTCTTGAAGATCGGCCGGCGCAGCTGGAGGGTCTCGATGATGCCCTTCGGCGTGAGCAGGAAGTGGTCCCGGACGATCTTCGAGAGGATCTCGGGGTCGACCTTCGACGTCCCGAACGCGTCCACGTAGACGGAGACGGGGTCCGCCACGCCGATCGCATACGCGAGCTGGACTTCCACCTTGTCGGCGAGGCCCGCCGCGACGAGGTTCTTGGCGATGTAGCGCGCCATGTACGAGGCCGACCGGTCCACCTTCGTCGCGTCCTTGCCCGAGAACGCCCCGCCGCCGTGGCGCCCGTAGCCGCCGTACGTGTCGACGATGATCTTCCGGCCCGTGAGGCCGGTGTCGCCCTGCGGCCCACCGGTGACGAAGCGGCCGGTCGGGTTGATGTGGAACTTCGTCTTCTCGTCCATGAGGGCCGCCGGAACGACCGGCTTGATGATCTCCTCGCGGATCGCCTCGCGGAGCTCGGGCGTCGGGATCGACTCGGAGTGCTGCGTCGAGATGACGACCGTGTCCACGCGCACGGGCTTGCCGTCCGCGTACTCCACCGAGACCTGGCTCTTGCCGTCCGGGCGCAGCCACTCGAGCGTGCGGTTCTTGCGGGCCTCGGCGAGACGCATCGTGAGCTTGTGGGCGAGCGTGATCGGGAGCGGCATGAGCTCCTCGGTCTCGCGCACGGCGAGGCCGAACATGAGGCCCTGGTCGCCCGCGCCGCCCGTGTCGACGCCCATCGCAATGTCCGGCGACTGCTTGTCGATCGTGGAGATCACGGCGCACGTTTCGTAGTCGAATCCGTACTTTGCCCGCGTGTAGCCGACGTCCTTGATCGTCTGCCGCACGATGCCGGGGATGTCGACGTACGTCTTCGTCGTGATCTCGCCTGCGATGAGGGCGAGACCTGTCGTCACGAGCGTTTCGCACGCGACGCGGCCCATCGGGTCGTCCGTCAGGATGGCATCGAGGATGGCGTCCGAGATCTGGTCGGCGATCTTGTCGGGATGCCCCTCGGTGACGGACTCCGACGTGAAGAGATGACGGTTCTTGCTCATGAAATGTCTCCGCGCCGCGTGCGGCGAAAGGCGGATGTTAGCAGGCGGGAAATCGGTCAGGGACGGTAGATCAGGAACCGCGTGAGGCCGTAGCGGCGGCGGTCGGACGGCGAAACGCCGCCTGGAGAGAGTTCGGAATCGTCGCCGCGTTCGTGGAACAGCCACCCGCCGACCACGACGACCGAGAGAAGGAGTTGAAGATCGGATTCGGAAGAGATTTCTTTGAAAGGGGGATCGTGGAAGACCACGTCGAACGAGGCACGTCCGGGCGCAAATCTTCCTGCGGACATCACCTCGAGCCGCGACGTGGCCGTTGCGCCGAGACGCTCCACGTTCCCCCTCAAGACCTCCGCGACCTTCCGATCCGCTTCGACGAACGTCGCGTGCGCCGCGCCCCGCGAGAGGGCCTCGAGCCCGTACGCCCCTGAGCCGGCGCACGCGTCGAGGACGCGCGCACCGCGGATCGCGTCCCCGAGGATGTCGAACGCCGCCTTGCGTGCGACCTCCGTCGTCGGCCGGATCCCATCCGGCACCTCGAGCTTCCGCCCGCGCCACTCCCCTGCCGTGATGCGGACCACCTAGTGCCGCCTTGCGGGGGGAACCGGCGTCGGGGCCGGCCCCACCTTCTCGGGATTCTCGAAAAGCCGCGCAATGTCCCCCCGGTAGAGGAAGAGGCGCATCTTGTGGCTGCCGTCGCCCCCCGTAACGGCCATCTCCTCGAGCTCGAAGTCGTGGTCGAGCACGTCGTCGTGGACGATGCGGTACCAGACGCCGTCGGACCGCTTCTTCAGGAGAGACCCGGCCTTGAGGCCCTTCGTGTCCCAGTTGATCTCGGACGGGTCCTCCTTCTCGAAGCGCGCTCGCAGGTCCTCGATGGCGCCCCGCGCATGCCCGACGGCGAGCGGGAGGGTCGAGAGCTCGTCGAATGGGTATGCCCGGATCTTCCCCGGCCCGTCCGCGATCTCCAGCCGCATGCGTCGGGCGGCCGAGTCGCCCAGCACCATGCGGGCCGGATCCTCGACGTCGCGCCGCTCCACGACGAGCGCGTCCTGGCAGACCCGCTTGATGACCTCGAGCTCCTGCTGCGAGACGGTTCGACGCTCCATCGTGTCGACTCCGCGGAAGCTCAGGATCTTCACGAGCGTGCCGTCGTCGAAGAGCGCCGTGCGCTCGCGGCCGACGCCCTGCCACGACTCGAGCGCGATGACGAGGCGGGGATTCCGGATCTCCGGAGTCCGCGTGGGCGTGACCGTGGCGGTCGGCGTCGGCGTGAGCGTCGGGAACGGCGCTTCGCCCGGCGCAAACGCGAGCGCGGCCGCGAGGACGAAGAAAACGCTCACGAGGGGACCCCGGCCGCGCGCCGGAGCGCGCGCGAGAAGTTGAGACGCGCGGCGGCGGCGGCGCGCTCGGGCCCCGGCAGGGGCTCGAGGAGCCGGCGCCAGATTTCCTCTTGCTTCGGACGCGCATCCGCCGCAAGGGGCTCGTCGAGCGATCTCGAAGCATCGGAACCGATGGTTGAAGATTTCTTAGAAGGTGAATGGGAGCCCGCCCAGCCTGGAAGCACATCGCCGAAGAGTTCGAGCTCCGCCGCGAGCCCAACCGCCTGGCCCCAATTACCTTCTAAGAAAATCTCTTCGATCCCTCTTCTCATTCGGTCGCCCGAAAGGCGACCGAATGCATCTCCCTTTCGTGCCGCTTTCAGAGCCTTTCCGAACTCCGCGTCCCAGGCGAAGCCAAGCCGCACCGCGTACTTCACCGCGCGGTACGCGCGCGTGGGGTCGTCGACGAGGGACTTCGCGTGCAGGAGCCGCAGGGTCTTCGCCGCGAGGTCGCGCTTGCCGCCGAAGGGGTCGAGGGTCGCGCCGACGAGGCCGCGCTTCCCGATGCGCCGCGCCATCGCGTGGATCGTGAAGTCCCGTCGCCCGAGGTCGTCGTCGATCGTGGCCGTGCCCGTCACGACGGGCAGGCTCGCGGGCGCGGGGTATTCCTCGCGCCGCGTCGCCGCGAGGTCGACGCGCAGGCCGCCGGGCGCTTCGAGCGTCGCCGTTCCGAATCGCTCGTGCCGCGCCTTGAGCGTCCAGCCCGGGAGCGCCGCGAGGCGGGAGGCGAGCTCCAGCGCGCTCGCGGCCCCCGCCTCCACGGCGAGGTCGACGTCTTTCGTCGGGCGCCCGAGCAGCAGGTCGCGCAGCGCGCCTCCAACGAGCCAGAGTCCCATCTCGCGGCGCTCCGCCGCCTCGCCGATCCGGGCGAGAAACGGCCGGAGGTCTTCCGCGTCCGGCGTCATGCCGACGGCGCGTAGCCGTACCGGACGGATCCCGGGCCGAGGAGCGTCTCCATCGACGTCGTGAACTCCGGCGTGGGCCGAATCCAGTACTCCGACGACAGCTTGAGCGGGGCCGCGAACTGGCCCGAGCGGCGCATCTCGAGAAAGACCGGCGTCGAGCCCGGGAACCTTCTGAGAATCTCTCCGAGCGACTTCTCGTCGAACGTGTCGAAGTTCGATGGGGCGATCACGACGTGCCGCGCGCCCTGCTCCTTCATCCCCTCGAGCGGCTGGATCTCCCGCGCGATCACCTCGATCGGCATCGACGACGTCTCGCCCTCGTGCTCGCCGGAAGCGGTGCCGCCGCCGATCTGCATCGAGGATCGGACGGTCCCGGTCACGAGAATGGCCTTGCCGGGCACGAACCAGCCGTTGATGCGCTCCAGCAGGCTCGCGAAGACCGTGACGGGCACGGTGCCCGTGAGATCCTCGACGACCGCCTTCGCCATCATCTTCCCCTCGTTCTGGCCCTTCTTGATCTGGTTCTTCTTGATCGAGGACACGAGGCCGACGAGCTTGACCGGCGCGTCGAGCCGTTCGTGGAGCGTCTCGCATGTCGCGTCGCCGAACATGCGGATCTCGTCCTCGAACCGCGTCAGCGGATGGCCCGTGATGTAGAACCCGAGCGTCTCCTTCTCGAAGCGGATCTTCTCGTCCGCGCTCATCTCGGGCTTGTCCGGGAAGCGGTCTTCCACCTGCGCGTCCTTCGGGACGTCGAAGAGGAGGCTCTGGTTCGACGTCGCGGCCTCGCGGGCGGCCGCGGCCACGTCGACCGCCATGTCGAGGCCGTCGAGAAGGGCCGCGCGGGTCTTGCCGAGCGTGTCGAAGCACCCGGACTTCACGAGCGCCTCGATGACGCGCCGGTTGTTGAGCCGCAGGTCGACGCGCGAGCAGAAGTCCGTGAGCGACCGGAACGGCCCCTCGCCCCGGCGCGCGTCGAGAACGGAGTTGACCGAGCCGTCGCCGACGCCCTTGACGGCGCCGAGGCCGAATCGGATGGAATCGCCGTCGGGCGTGAAGGACAGCTCCGACTTGTTGACGTCCGGCGGGAGGACCGCGATCTTCATCTCGCGGCACGTGTTGACGTACTTCACGACGTCGTCCGAGCTCCCCGACGAGGCCGTCAGCGTCGCCGCGAGGAACTCCACGGGGTGGTGGACCTTCATCCAGGCCGTGCGGTAGGCGAGGAGCGCGTAGACGACCGAGTGCGACTTGTTGAAGCCGTAACGCCCGAACGGCAGGATGAGCGCCCACAGCTCCTCGGCCTTTTTCTTCGGCGTCCCGGCGGCCGCCGCCTTCTTCATGAACTTGTCGCCCTCGGCCTTGAGGAGCGCGTCGTCCTTCTTGCCGATGGCCTTGCGGAGCTTGTCGGCCTCGCCGGGCGAATAGCCCGCCACGGCGCGGGCCGCGAGCATGACCTGCTCCTGGTAGACGAGGATGCCGTACGTTTCCTTCAGGATCGGCTCGAGCTGCGGGAGCGGGTACTCGAACTTCTTGCCGCGCCGGCGCTCGATGTAGATCTCGACCGTGCCCGCGTCGAGGGCGCCCGGCCGGTAGAGGGCGTTCAAGGCGGCAAGGTCCTCGAAGACGTCGGGCCTCACGCGGCGGAGGAGGTCGCGCATGCCCGACGACTCGAACTGGAAGATGCCGTCCGTCCTTCCGTCCGCAAACAGCCTGTAGACCTCCGGGTCGTCCAGGGGGATCGTCGAGAGGTCCGGCCTGACGCCCGTCTTTCGCTCGACGAACGCGAGCGCGTCGTCGAGGATCGTGAGCGTGATGAGCCCGAGAAAGTCCATCTTCAGGAGGCCCATCCGGTCGACGGACTTCATCTCGAACTGGGTCGTGATCTCGTCGTTGCTGTTGCGGTAGAGCGGCAGGTACTCGACGAGAGGCCTCGGCGCGATCAGGACGCCGGCGGCGTGGACGCCCGCGTGCCTCGAGACACCCTCGAGGCGCTCCCCGAGGTCGAAGAGGCGCCGGTACGTCTCGTTGTCGCGCAGCGCGTCCGCGAGCTCCTTCACGTCCCGGCGGGCCTCGGCGAGCATCGTCGGCTTGCCCGGGTTCGCCGGGATGAGGGAGCAGAGGCGGTTCACCTCGGCGAGCGGGACGTCGAGGACGCGGCCCACGTCGCGGATGACCGCGCGGGCCTTCATCGAGTTGAACGTGATGATCTGCCCCACGTTCTCGCGCCCGTACTTGCGGCGCACGTACTCGATGACCTCGCCGCGGCGGCGCTCGCAGAGGTCGACGTCGATGTCGGGCATCGAGATGCGGTCGGGGTTCAGGAACCGCTCGAAGAGGAGGTCGTACCGAAGCGGGTCGACGTCCGTGATCCCGAGCGCCCACGCAACGAGCGAGCCGGCCGCCGAGCCGCGGCCCGGACCGACGGGAATTCCCTCGTCCTTGGCGTACTTGATGAAGTCCCAGACGATGAGGAAATAGCTCGACAGCCCCATCTTCAGGATGACGGAGAGCTCCCACGTGAGGCGTTCGTCGTATTCGGCGCGCGTCTTCGGCGGCTTCGACCCCGCCGGATAGGGCGCCGGATGCGCGAGGCGCTTCTCGAGGCCCTCCTTGGCGAGAGATCCTCGAGGTACTCGTCCGGGTTCCGGTCGGGCACGGGGACCGGGTACGTCGGGATCTTCAGGCCCGTGTCGATGATGACGCTCGGCGTGATCCGGTCCGCGATCGCGGCCGTGTTCTTCACGGCCTCCAGCGTGTAGGGGCGGAAGACGTCGCTCATCTCCTCGGGGTTCTTCACGTAGAACTCCGAGTTGTAGAACTTCATCCGCTTGGTGTCCGTGAGCGTCTTGCCCGTGCCGATGCAGAGGAGGACGTCCTGCGCCGCCGCGTCGTCGCGCGTCAGGTAGTGAGAGTCGTTCGTCGCGACGGGCGGGATGCCCGTCTCCTGCGAGAGGCGCAGCAGGTCGGGCAGGATCTGCCGTTGCTCGGGCAGGCCGTGATCCATGATCTCGATGAAATACCGGTCCTTGCCGAAGAGGGCCTGGTACTTCAGCGCGACCTTCTTCGCCCCCTCGTAGTCGCCGGCGCGGAGGCGCTTCGGCACCTCGCCGTTCAGGCACCCGGAGAGCGCGATGATGCCGTCGTGGTGCTTCTCGAGAAGCTCCCAGTCCATCCGGGGCTTGTAGTAGAAGCCCGTCAGGAACGCCTCCGAGACGAGCCGCGCGAGGTTCTTGTAGCCCTCGGGCGTCTCGACGAGGAGCGTCAGGTGGTAGTTGTTCCCCTCGCCGTCGAACGTCTTGACGTTCTCGCGGTCGAAGCGCGAGCCGGGCGCGATGTAGGCCTCCACGCCGACGATCGGCTTGATTCCCGCTTCGAGCGCCGTCGTCTGCAGGTCGTACGCCCCGAACATGTTCCCGTGGTCCGTCACGGCCACGGCATCCATCCCGGCCGCCTTCACGTTGCGGATGAGGTCCTTGACGCGGTTGGCGCCGTCCAGGAGCGAGTACTGCGTGTGCAGGTGGAGGTGAACGAAGTCGCCGGACATCCGGGCCGGATTGTAGACTCGCCCCCACCAGGCCATGGCGCTGACTCCCGGAACGAAACTCGGACCCTACGAGGTGGTCGCTCCGCTCGGCGCGGGCGGGATGGGCGAGGTCTGGCGCGCCCACGACTCGCGCCTTTCCCGCGACGTGGCCCTGAAGGTCCTTCCCGATTCCGTCGCACAGGACGCCACGTTCCTCGCGCGCTTCCAGGCCGAGGCGCGGGCGGCGTCCGCTCTCAATCACCCGAACATCGTCGTCGTCTACGACGTCGGGCAGCAGGACGGCCGCGCCTTCATGTCGATGGAGCTGCTCGAGGGCAAGTCCCTCCGGGCCGTCCTCGACGGCGGCGCTCCCCCGCTCCGCAAGGCGCTCCAGATCGCCGCCCAGATCGCCGACGGCCTCGCGGCCGCGCACGCGAAGGGCATCGTCCACCGCGACCTCAAGCCGGAGAACGTCGTCGTCACGAAGGACGGCGTCGCCAAGGTGCTGGATTTCGGCCTCGCCAAGACGTCGCCTCTCGCGGCCTCTACGGACGACGAGACCGTGTCGGCTGCCGCGCCAGCCACCACTCCCGGCACGCTCCTCGGCACGGTCGGCTACATGTCGCCCGAACAGGCCTCCGGGCACCCCGTGGACTTCCGGTCCGATCAGTTCTCGCTCGGCACGATCCTGCACGAGCTCCTCACCGGAAAGCGAACGTGGAAGAGGGCCACGCCCGCCGAGACGCTCACGGCCATCCTGCGCGCCGACCCGCCGCCGCTCGCGGACGCACCGGTGCCCGCACCCGTCCGCTGGATCGTCGAGCGGTGTCTCGCCAAGGACCCCGAGGAGCGCTACGGCTCCACGCGGGATCTCGCCCGCGACGTCCGTTACGCCGCCGACCATCTCTCCGAGGTGTCGTCGATGGCCAGCGGCGCTCCCTCGGGTAGACGACGCGCGTTCGCTTCCTCGGGCGCCCTGCTTCTCGGGGCCGGGCTCCTCCTCGGCGCTCTCGCGGCTGTGCTCATGCGCCCGCGCGCAGCCGTGCGTTCGGGAGCGCCGCCCACGCTCCGCTATCTGACGTATTCCGGCCGGGAGAGCGCCCCCGCGGTTTCGCCCGATGGCCGGCTCCTCGCGTTCGTGTCCGAGCGGTCGCGTGTCTCGCGCATCTGGATCAAGCAGCTGAGCGACGGCACCGAAGCGGCCCTCACGCCCGGTCCCGACCGGTCGCCGCGTTTTTCGCCGGACGGGGCCTCGATCCTCTACACGCATCGCGAAGGAGGGGTCGAATCGCTGTTTCGCGTTCCCGTCGTCGGCGGCGAGCCACGCAAGATCGTGAACGACGCCCGCGACGGTGACTATTCACCCGATGGTGCGCGAATCGCGTTCATCCGCCCCGTTCCGTTACCCGACAATCGGGAGGAGTACGACCTCATCGTCGCCCTCGCGAACGGTACGGAGGGAAAGGCCGTCCATCGGACCGAGGGCGCACTCGTTCTCGCTTCGCCTCGCTGGTCGCCCGATGGCCGCACGATTTCGTTCCCCTACAGCCCGAACGGTCCGCTCGGAGGGTACCCGTGGACGATCGCCCTCGTGGCGACCGATGGAACCGGCGTGCGGATCGTGACTCCGCCGGGGTCGACGGGGCTTCTCTCGCCCGTGGTCTTCGCGGACTCCCGACACGTCATCTTTACGCGGACCGACGCCGGATTTCTCGCGACGACCGGCAGGATCGTCCAGCAGGACCTGGCGGGCGCCGAGACCCGCGTTCTCCTCGGAGGCCTCGCCTTCGGCAACGGCTTCGATGTCGTCGGAAAGGGATCTCTCGTCTACCAGGCGGTCACGAATCGCGCGAACCTTCGCGAGATCCAGCTCCCGGGCGACCTCTACCGGGCCGTTTCACCGGAAAGCGTCTGGCTGACGCGCGGCAACGGCGTCGACCGCCAGCCCTTCTACTCGCCGGATGGCAAGCGGATCGTTTTCACGTCCAACCGGGACGGCAACATGAACATCTGGGAGCTCGAGCGTGCAACCGGTGCGACGCGCCGGCTCACGGACGATCCGAACCAGGACTGGGACCCGGCCCTGTCGCCGGACGGGTCGACGCTCGTGTGGAGCAGCGACCGGACCGGGAAATACGAGATCTGGGCCGCGAACCGCGACGGGACGAGCCCGCGCCAGGTGACACACGACGGCGACGACGCCGAGAATCCGTCCGTTCTCCTCGACGGGAAGTGGGTCGTCTACAGCCAGCACGGCAGCAGAAAGGACGAGCGTGGCGCGTCACACGAAGGGCTCCGCCGCGTCCCGCTCGCAGGCGGACCCTCCGAGCTCCTCGTGCAGGCGACCCTGCGTGCCCCGGCCCTCTCGCCGGACGGGCGCTGGATCGCCGTATTTCGATTCCCGGCGAAGACCCTCTCGTTCATCGACCTCAACGGCCGCGCGTTCCTCCCGAAGACGATCGAGAGCGGGCTCGACCCGGTGGTCGGGATGGGCGACGCACGGCTGCGCTGGCTGCCGGACGGGAAGGCGGTTGTCTTCACCAACCGCGACGACCAGGGCCGCTCGGGCCTCTACATCGAGACCTGGGACCCGGCCGGGACACGGCGCCGACCCGCCGCCGCCTCTACGGCTTCGACCCCGACTACTTCATCGACACGCTCGCCGTGTCGCCCGATGGCCGCTCGCTCGTCATGTCCGCGACGGAGCGGCCTACGGATCTCGTGATCGCCGAGGGCATCGAGGGCGTCGACCGCCCTCCCGGTGCGCGCTAGAACTCGACGCGCGCCCCCAAGGTGAACGCCCGCGGCGCCGTCCGGCTCGAGGCCTTCTGCCAGTCCGGGTTTCCCGGGTAAGGGTCGGTCGGCGGGTTGATGAACTGGAACTGGTCCGTGTTCGTGACGATCTGACGGTTCAGGAGGTTCCGCGCCGTTCCGATGAAAACGAGACGGAACCCGCCGATCGTGAACGCCTGCTGGAGGGAGAGCGAGACCTCGTACTCCGTCGGCTGCCGCCCCTCGGAGCCTCTTTCCGACAGGTACACGCGGTAGCCGTTGTAGCCCAGGACGCCGAACCGGCTGATCGGGGCGCCCGAGCGCACGTAGCCCTGGAAGCCTGCCGTGAGCCCGATCGGGAACGTGTAGAAGGCGTCGATCCGGAAGGAATGCGGCCGGTCGAGGAAGAGCTTGCCGTCGGCGTTGACGTAGAGGAGCGGATAGTCGAAATCCGCGTTGACGCCGGGGTCGGACTGGCCGTTGTTCGAGAGGCTCGCCGCGCCGTCGTAGTTCCCCGTGAGGGCCGAGTAGACGTAACTGGCCTGCACGAAATACTTCGCCGGCACCTGCTTGCGCACCATGAGCTCCACGCCGTCGTAACGCCGCGCGGCGGCCGGGAGCCCGTTGTTCCCGTTCGCGACGGGGCTCGCGCACTCCGACTGGGCCGGGTTGCCGGACGTGTCGACCCAGTCGAGGCCCGTGCAGGTGTGGAGGCCGGTGCCCGTCGAGAAAGGACTGTCCGAGCCCGGATTGAAGATCACGCAGTTGTTCCCGTTCGCCTCCGGGTAACCGGTGTCCATGTCGCACCGGTCCTCGATCACGTTCTGAAGGTTCCGGTGCGTGTATCGGAGTCCCACCGTGAGCGTACGGTCGAACGCCTTCTCGACGCCAAGCGTGAACTCGTCCTGGTACATCCCCTTGAGACCGGGCGCGATCGGCTCGGAGAACACACCTCCGGAGGCCGATGCGAGGCGCGGCGCGAGCGGGTCCTGCACGATGCTCGTCGGGCTGAAGTTGTAGGTGACCCCGTTCAGGTCGTTCCCGAAGGCCCGGACGTTGATGTCGAGCGGAAGCCTCAAGTACGACCGGCTGAAGGAACCGGAAACGCGCATCGAGCCGTCCTTCAGCGGGTCCCACGCCACGCCGAGCCGCGGCTGCCACTCGTTGTCGAGCACGAAGAGCGTCGTGTTCGACCAGTCGCGCACGTCCTCGCGGTCGTAGCGCAGGCCGGCGCTGACGGTCACGTTCCCGAGGCGCACCTTGTCCTGGAGAAAGACACCCACGCGATTCGTGGGGGTCTCGTTGGTGTTGCCCGACGGGAGGTAGCCCGCCGCCGGGTCGGTCCGGTTCGACGTGTAGAACGTGTGCGTGTAGTACGTCGTCACGCCCGCGGGGCAGCGCAGCGCGCCCTTCGTCGGGCAGAAGACGAGGCCCACCGACTGCCCACCGGAGCGGCTCGCCGTCGAGGTGATGACGTCGCGCTCCACGTCGACGCCGCCCTTGATCTCCCCCAGAGACGTGAAGAACGAGGCGGTCAGCTTCCCGAGATCCCGGTCGCCTGTGTAGTTCCGCGGCCGGGCCACCGATCCGAATCCGCCGTAGCTGACGGTACGGCCCGGGACCTGGGTCGAGTCCTGGACACGGGGCGTGTCCACCTCGCCCGTCAGTTGGTCCCGCTCGGAGTGCCGCGCGAGGCCGAGATCGAGCAGTCCCGTCGCGCCGAGAGCCTGCGAGCCGGCGAAGACGACGTCCGTCGCGCCGTAGCGCCTCGTCCCGCGGCGCGTATTCGGGTCCGGGGACGTGAAGTTCCGCAGTTCGCCCGAATCCGTCCACGGGTCGCCGAACGCGCTCAGCGTGAGCGACGTCCCCGATCCGGGCGAGGCCGAGAGTTTGGCCGAAAAGAGGTTCGCGGTCGTGGAGTACGGGAACGTCTGCCCTGCGTTCGGAATCGCCGGGTCCGCGATGAAAATCCGGTCCGTGACCGCCTGCCGCCGGTTGTAGCCGCCGAAGAACCAGAGCCGGTCCCTGAGAATGGGCCCTCCGAGCGCCGCCCCGAAGTCCTGGACGTCCTGCGGCAGGTCGAAGGTCGTCGCGTCCGTAGCGGGATCGGCCACGGACGCCGCCGTGAGCGACATGAACCCGAAGTTGCCGAAGGCGTCGCCGTGGAACTCGTTGCCGCCCGAACGGGTCACGACGTTGACGACGCCGCCCATCGCGCCCGCGTACTCGGCTTCCGGCGCGCTCGTCTTGACCTGGAGCTGCTCGATGAAGTCGTACGAGAGGATCTTCCCCTGGTTCCCGGCGAGGAGCCCGGTCGTGTTCGCGCCGTCGGTCACGAACTGGTTCTCCAGCGACGTCGCTCCGTAGACGCTCAGCGCGAAACCCCGGCCGGCGAGCGCGTTGTCCGTCTTCGTCCCCGGCGCGAGGAGCAGGGCCTCGGCGTAGTTGGGACCGGTCGGAAGGGTCTTGAGCACGTCGAGCCCGAGATCGAGACCGGAGGAAGCCGACGTGACGTCCACGAGCGGCCGCTCGCCGTTGACCGCGACCTCGGCCGTTGCGGCCTTCAGGAGCCGCAGATCGACGCGCGCCGCCCCGAACGCGACGAGCGTCACCCCGGGCTGGTGCTGGGGTGTGAACCCCTCGAGTGCGACGCGGATCTCGTATTCCCCCGGCGGGAGGGCCGCCAGGCGGAAACCGCCGCGGGCGTCGGTTGCCGTCCCCCGCAGGCCCGGCATCCGTGGGGAGCGCGCCTCGACGCGGGCGCCCGGCAGCGGCAGCCCGCCCCCGTCGGTCACCCGGCCCTCGATGACGCCCGTCGTCGGGCTCTGAGCGCGCGCGGCACACGCGGCGCAGAAGAGCACGGCGGCAGCGAGTCGCGTGGCGATCCTCATGGCGTTCTCCTCGTCATTTCGTGGGGAACTTCGGATGGGTCTTCACTTCGCGGATCTGCGCGGTGTGCCGCTCGGCGTGGGCCGCGAGGAGCGCGATCCACTCGTAGCCGTCCAGCAAGCCCATCTCCGGATGCGGCGCCGCGTGGGCGCGGAGGTCGTCCTTCGTGGTCCGCACGTACTCGATCGTCTTGGCGCGGTTCGCCGCGAAGTCCCTCATGACGTCCGCCGGCGAGGCCCACCGGTCCGATGGCGCGAGAAAGTCCGGCCGCGTCATTCGATGCATCGACCGGTCCGCGATCTCCTTGTAGACGCGGTCTTCCTTGCCCTTCAGCTCCCCTCCCGCCACTTGCGGCGACTGCAGGACGGGTCCGCGCACGAGCTCGAGCGTCTTCACCTCGGCGAGGTCGAGGTGGTCGGCGATCTCGGAGATCGACCACCGGTCCGGGGCCGGCTTGAACCGCCATTGCGAGGGCGTAAGACCGCGGAGCCCGGCGAAGAACGCTTTCTGGCTCGATTGAAGGTGAGCCACCGCGTCCTCGCGCTCGCGAGCCGACAGCTCGGCCCGCGCCCCCGGAGCCGCCACGGCCAGTGCGACCACGAGCCAGACGGATCGGATCATGTTCCCTCCTCTTGCTGGATACGTCGTTGATGAGACTCAATCTAGGAGCGGCACGGCCCAATGTCTTTGTAGAATCCTCAGGAAATACTCATGACCGCCCCGTCCGGACTCCTCCAACTCGGCTCGGCGACGTTCGACCGCGATCGTCGCGTCCTCGTGGTCGCGTCGGGCCCCATCCCGCTCGCACCGAAGGAGTTCGACCTTCTCTCGCTGCTCCTCGCCAATCGGTCGCGGGTCGTCACGAAGGAGGAGATCCAGGACGCGCTCTGGCCCGACACGAACGTTGCCGAGACGAGCCTCTCGACCCTCGTCAACGAGCTCCGAAGCAAACTGGGACAGGCCGGCCGCGACGGTCCGATCCGGACCGTCCACGGCGTGGGCTACGCCCTCGCGGACGACGAGGAGCCTGTCCTGCCGCGGGAAGGTCCCCGCCTCGTGCGCGGACCGGACCACATCCTTCTTAAAGGTTCCGAGACGATTCTCGGCCGCGAGCCCGGTTTCCCGGGGACGGTCGACGACGGCTCGGTCTCGCGCCGCCATGCGCGCTTCTCGTGGGACGGTGCGCAGGCGACGCTCGAGGATCTCGGCAGCAAGAACGGGACGTTCCTGCGGGGAGCGCGGATCTCCGGGCCCGTCGTCCTCGAGGACGGCGACGAGGTCAGGCTCGGGCTCGTCTCGTTCGTCTATCGCGCCCCGCGCGTGCCGGGCGACTCGGAGACGAACACGGTCGCCTGACGGCCCCGCCCTACAATCGCCGGATGGACGAAGCTCGAATCCGGCAGCGCGTGGCCGAGGCCAGGCGGATCGTCGTGAAGGCCGGGACGAACGTCATCATGCGCGACGACGGCGCCGTCGCCCTCGGGCGCCTCTACGGGCTCATCGAATCGGTGGCGACGCTCCGGAAGCAGGGCCGCGACGTCCTCATCGTGTCGTCGGGCGCCGTCGGGCTCGGCGCGCAGCGCCTGCGCCTCGAGAAGAAGCCCGGCTCGCTGGCCCTCAAGCAGGCCTGCGCCGCCATCGGGCAGAGCCGCCTCATGTCCGTCTACGAGGAGGGCTTCGAGAAGATGGGCCTCTCGACGGCCCAGGTCCTCCTCACCGAGGACGATTTCGCGGACAAGGCGCGATTCTCCAACCTTTCAGCCACCCTCGAAAAGCTCTTCGAGCTCGGCGTCGTCCCGATCCTGAACGAGAACGACACCGTTTCGACCGCCGAGCTCGTCACGCCGGACGGCGCCGACGCAAGGCGGGGGTTTTTCGGGGACAACGACCGGCTCTCCGCGCTCGTCATGAGCAAGGTGAAAGCGGACGTCCTCGTGATCCTGTCCGACGTGGACGGCCTCTTTACCGGCAACCCGGCGCACGACCGAGCGGCAAAGCTCATCCCGCTCGTCCGCGAGATGACGGACGAGGTCGCCCGATACGCCGACGGCGCGGGCGCCCGCGGCCGCGGCGGCATGGCTTCCAAGCTCGACGCCGCGCGCATCGCGACGCGCGCCGGCGGCATCGCGGTGATCGCGAACGGCCGCACGCCGGGGATTCTGGATCGGCTTTTCGGAGGGGAACCCATGGGGACCCTCTTCGTGCCTCAGTCTCCTCGCAGGTAGAAATGGCTGAAGAGAGGATCTTCTTAGAAGGTGAAGAGGGGCCGTCCGGGATCGCGCGGCGTGCCCGGCGAGCAGCTCGCAGCCTCGCCGTCGCGTCCTCGGAAAAGAGGGACGAGATCCTTCGAATGGTCGCCGACGGGATCGACGCGGCGCGAGACGCCATCCTCGAAGCGAACCGCCAGGACGTGCTCCAGCTTTCCACCACCTTCAAAGAAATCCCCTCTTCGTATTCTTCCCGCTCCCTCCTCGACCGGCTCCTCCTCGACGAGGCGAAGGTCGCGGCCATGGCAGCCGGTGTCCGCGCCGTCGCCGCCCTCCCCGACCCTTCCGGCCGCGTCCTTTCGCGCACGCTCCTCGACGACGGCCTCGTCCTCGAGAAGGTCTCGTGCCCGCTGGGGGTGCTCCTCGTCATCTTCGAGTCCAGGCCCGACGCCGTGCCGCAGATCGCGTCCCTCGCGCTCAAGTCGGGGAATGCGGCGATCCTCAAGGGCGGCCGCGAGTCCGCCCGGTCGACCGCCGCGATCCTCGACGTCTTCGCGAAGGCGTACGCCGCGCATGCCGTGCCCGACGGCGCGCTTCAGTCCGTCGGCGGCCGGGCCGAGGTGGACGCGCTCCTCGCGCTCGACGACGACATCGACCTCGTGATCCCGCGCGGGGGCTACGACCTCGTGAAGCACGTCAAGGCGGCGACCCGCATTCCGGTCCTCGGGCACTCCGAGGGCGTCTGCCACGTTTACGTGGACCGCGCCGCCAGCGAGGCGATGGCGACGGCGATCGTTCTCGACGCGAAACTTCAGTACCCGGCCGCGTGCAATGCGGCCGAGACGCTCCTCGTCCACCGCGAGGCCGCCGGGAAGCTCCTGGTCCCGCTGCTCTCACGCCTGCGGGAGGCCGGGATCGAGCTGCGCGCCTGTGAGACGACACGCGCGCTCGCGCCCGCCCTTGCCCTCTCCTCCGCTTCCGAGGAAGACTGGAGGGCTGAGTACGGCGCGCCCGTTCTCGCGGTGAAGGTCGTGGAATCTCTCGACGAGGCGATCGAGCACGTGAATCGCTACGGCTCGCACCACACGGAGGCGATCGTGACGGACGATGCCTCGGCTGCCGAGGAGTTCCTCGCGCGCGTGGACGCGGCCGGCGTCTTCCACAACGCTTCCACGCGCTTCGCCGACGGATTCCGGTACGGCTTCGGCGCGGAGGTCGGGGTCTCCACGTCGCGCCTCCACGCCCGCGGCCCGGTCGGCCTCGACGGCCTCGAGACGTACAAGTACGTCCTCCGGGGCAGCGGCCAGGTCGTCAAGACGTACAGCGGGAAGGGCGCGCGGCCCTTCCGGCACGTGAAGCTCTCCTAGAGGCTCACTCCCACTCGATCGTGCCGGGGGGCTTGGACGTGACGTCGTAGACGACGCGGTTCACGCCGCGCACCTCGCCCACGATCCGGCGCGCGACCTTGTCGAGGAGGTCGTGCGGGAGGCGCGCCCAGTCGGCGGTCATGAAGTCCTCGGTCGTGACGGCGCGCAGCGCCAGGACGCTCTCGTACGTCCGGCCGTCGCCCATGACTCCGACCGTCTTCACGGGCAGCAGCACCGCGAACGCCTGGGACGTGCGGTCGTACCAGCCGGACTCGCGCAGCTCCTCGATGAAGATCGCGTCGGCTTCCTGCAGGATGCGTACGCGCTCGGGTGTGATCTCGCCCGGCATGCGCACGGCGAGACCCGGCCCCGGGAACGGGTGCCGGTAGAGCATCTCCTTCGGGATCCCCAGCTCCTCGCCGAGACGGCGGACCTCGTCCTTGAACAGCTCGCGGAGCGGCTCGACCAGTTTGAATCCGAGCTTCTCGGGCAGGCCGCCGACGTTGTGGTGCGTCTTGATGACGGCCGAAGGGCCCTTGATCGACACGGACTCGATGACGTCCGGGTAGAGCGTGCCCTGGGCCAGCCACTCGGCCCCGTCCACGGCCCTCGCGTTCTCGGTGAAGACGTCGATGAAGAGGCCGCCGATGATCCTGCGCTTCTTCTCCGGCTCGACGACGCCCGCGAGTCCGTCGAAGAACCGCTGCGACGCGTCCACGCCGACGACCGGAAGGCCGAGGTGGCGGAACGCCTCGAGGACCTGGCGGCCTTCGTTTTTCCGAAGGAGGCCCGTGTCCACGAAGACGCCGCGGAAGCGCTCCCCCACGGCTTCGCGCAGGAGGACGGCCGCGACGGTCGAGTCCACGCCGCCCGATAGCGCCCCGAGGACGACGCCGCTCCTGATCTCGTCCTTGAGACGCGCGATCGTCGCGTCGCGGAAGCCCGCCATCGTCCAGGACGGCTTCGCGCCGCAGACGTCGTAGAGGAAGTTTTCGAGCATCTGGGCGCCATGCTCGGAGTGGTGGACCTCCGGGTGGCCCTGGATTCCGTAAAGGTTCCGGGCCGCGTCCTCGAATGCCGCGACGGGCGCGTTTCCGGTCGTCGCCGTGACGGAGAAGCCCGCCGGTGCGGACTCGACGTGGTCGCCGTGGCTCATCCAGATCGTCTCGACGGGGCCGAGCCCGCGGAAGAGACGGCCGCCTGACACCTTCACGTGCGCGCGCCCGTACTCGCGGCCCGGCGCGCTGCCGACCTTGCCGCCGTAGCGCTGCGCCAGCCACATCATTCCGTAGCAGAGGCCGAGGACGGGCACCTTCAGGTCGAAGAGACCGGCGTCGCCCTGCGGAGCTTCCTTGTCGTAGACGCTGGAGGGCCCGCCCGACAGGACTATCCCCTTGGGCGCGAGGTTCGCGACTTCCGACGCCTTCGCGTCGAACGGCAGGACGACCGACCGGACCCGCGCCTCGCGGATCCGCCGGGCGATGACCTGTGTGTACTGGGAGCCGAAATCGAGGACGACGACGGTGTCCGTGGCGGCGCTCACGCCGCGGAGTATAGAGGCGCGGCGGGCCGCGTCAGGCCGCGGCGCCGAGCCGCCTCGCCACCGCCCGCGGAAGCGCGGCCAGCCCTGCGGCGACGAGCCCGAGCGCCACCGCCCCGAACGCCGCGATCACGACGAAGAGAGGCGAGACGTTGACGCCTCCCGGCAGCTCGCCGCCGTGCGCGACCCGGTGAAGGAGGACGCCGAACGCGGCCGCAGCGGCGAGGCTGACGGCGACGAATCCCCACCGGCTCTCGGGCAAGGGCCCCGCGGCCGGACGCTTCGCCCTGGCCTTTCCCCACAGCGGCGCCGCGGCCGAGACGCCGGCGTCCGCCACGAAGAGAAGAAGGCCCGTCACGAGGTACGGCGGCACGAAAAAGACAATCGAGGTGAGCACGAAGCGGATCAGCGGCCGCTTGCTCACCCACGCACCGAGCGACTCCGCGAGGAACGGGTACGCGACGAACGCGTCGGCGGCGCCCGGGTGGAAGGCGAGGTACGCGATCAGGACGACGAGGAACGCTCCAGGCAGGACGAGCAGGAAGGCGCGAGCCGTGCGGAACATCAGAAGGCTGCCGCCGCGGCAAGCGGCTGCGTGGCGCCGGCCCAGAACGCGAGAACCTTCCGGACGTACTCGCGGGTCTCGCGGTAGGGCGGGACACCCTTGTGCTCCTCCACGGCGCGCTCCCCCGCGTTGTAGGCCGCGAGAACGAGGTCGGCGCGCGTGTCGCCGTAACGTGCGGCGAGCTCCGCGAGGTAGGCCGTCCCGCCGCGGATGTTCTCCTTCGGGTCGAACGGCCTTCGCACGCCGAGACGGTGCGCCGTCGCCGGCATGAGCTGCATGAGCCCCCGCGCACCCTTGCGCGACACGGCATTCGCGACGCCGTTCGACTCGGCGCGGATGACGGCGGCGATGAAGGCCGGATCGACCTTGTGCTCCTTCGCCGCAGAGAGAATCTGCGTCGAGTATGGGGACGGGGAAGAAAGAGAGGGACTTTCTGAGAAGGCGCGGAGCGAGCGGCCCGCGCCGGCAGCCGGCCCGGCCGCGATGGCGTCCTCCGGCTTGACGGGGGCGGGGCGTTCGTATTCGTCGTCGACGATCCGGTCGACGACGTCCAGCGACACCGTCATCGCTCCGCCGCCGAAGAGCTTCATCGAGAGGCGGTCGCCGTCCCCGTCCTCGCCGCCGGGCACGACGGCATACGACGCGACGCGAACGTGCCTCCCGTCCTCGAAGACGACGAGGGTTCCCAATGCCGGCTGTGCCGCCACAAGGAGCGCGATGACGAATCCCGCCGCACATACCCCTCTTAACCTTCTAAGAAATCTTCTCTTCTCCTCGTGCTCTTCGAACATGACAGGACCGGCTACGCCCGCGGATGCGTCCGGTCGTAGACCTTGCGCACGCGGGAACGGGAAACGTGGGTGTAGATCTCGGTGGTCGCGATGTCGGCGTGGCCGAGCATGAGCTGGACCGCCCGGAGGTCGGCGTCGTGATCCACGAGATGCGTCGCGAACGCGTGGCGAAGGACGTGCGGCGAGACCGCGGCGGCCGCGAGGCCCGCCTTCAGGGCCGCGGCCTTGAGCGCGAGGAAAACGGTCTGGCGGGTCACGGGCCGTCCCTTCGTGCCGGGAAACACCCAGCGGCTGCCCGCGCCTCCCGTGTCGCGACCCTCCGCGAGCCAGCGCTTGACCCAGCGCCCGGCCGAGTCGGCGACGGGCACGATGCGCTCCTTGCTCCCCTTGCCGCGCACGAGGACGAAGCCTTCGTTCAGGCGCAGGCTCTCGATTGGCAGCGCCGAAAGCTCCGAGACACGCAGGCCGCACGCGTAGAGAAGCTCGAACATCGCGCGGTCGCGCAGGCCTTTCGGCGTCGCCACGTCCGGCGCGTCGAGCAGCTTCTGGACCTCGTCCTCGGAGAGGATCTTCGGCAGCATCGCCCAGCGCCGCGCGTTCGTCAGGTCGGCGGTCGGGTCCTCGGGAACGACCTTCTCGGCCGCGAGAAAGCCGTAAAGGCCGCGCAGGGCCGAAGTCTCGCGCGCGAGCGTCCGCGGCGACATCCCCTCGGCGCGGCGGGCCCCGAGGTACGCGACGACGTCGCCCCGGGACACCTTCCCAGGATCGACGGATTTCTCGGCCAGAAAAGCCCCGAATCCCGCCAGATCCCTCCGGTACGCCTCGAGCGTGTTCGCCGCAAGGCCCTTCTCGGCCGAGAGGTAGTCCAGGAACAGCGGCAGGTGCCGTTCGAGGAACACGCCTCCGCGGGCGCCGGCGGAAGGCCTCACGTCAGGATTTTACGGAAGCCGCGGGGCTCGCGTCGCGCGCGCCCCCCGGCTGGCCGGCCTCCGGGAACGAGCCCAGGATGGCGCGGATTTCCGCGTCGGCGAGCACGTGGTTCGCGAGCTTGGCGGCGCGAAGGATGGCAGCGACGCGGTCGGGCTCCGCCTCGAGCCCGCGCTCCTTCAGCCAGGCGACGACGTTGGACTCGCCCGACATCGGGCCCACGTCGATGATCTGCTTGAGCCCGAACATTCCGGCCGGGACCCCGGAGTAGACGCGGTCGGCGAGCCAGTCGTCGCCCTTGGCACGCGCCTTCACGATCGCGGCGGCGTGTCCGCCCGTCCCGGTCCGGAATGCGTCACGCCCGACCACCGGGTAGCCGTCCGGGATGGGGACGTGCACGTAGGCCGCGACCTTCTGGACGTACTCCGCGAGGGCCGAGAGGTCGCGGTCGATCCAGCCGAGGAGGCGCAGGTTCACGAGCATCTGGTCCATCGGCGTGTTACCCACGCGTTCGCCGAGTCCGAGGCCGCACCCGTGCACGCGGTGCGCGCCGGCGCGCAGGGCGGAGAGCGAGTTCGCGACGGCGAGGCCGCGGTCCTGGTGGCCGTGCCAGTCGATCCTCACGGCCGGGTTTTCGCGTGCGACGAACTCCGCCAGGAAGCCGACGAGCGCTCCCGTGCCTTCCGGCGTCGCGTGCCCCACGGTGTCGCAGGCGCAGATCCGCGTCGCGCCGGCCTGGATCGCGGTGCCGTAGAGCGCGACGAGGTCCTCGGGCCTGGCTCGCGTCGTGTCTTCGGTGACGTACGTGACGAGGAGCCCTTCGGCGACGCCCAGCGTCACGGCGTCGCGGGTGAGCTTCATCATCTGCGAGAGGTCCCAGTCCTCGACGTACTGCCGGATGGGCGACGATCCGATGAACGTCGTCATCTCCAGGGTGCGGCCCACGCGCTGGGCGATCTCGACGACGGGCTCGATGTCTGCCCTGAGCGTCCGCGCCGCGAAGCCGGGCTGCAGGGAGAGCCGCGCCTCCGTCACCAGGCGCGCGAGAGCCTCACTCTCGGCGCGCGCCGTGGGGCCCGCGGCCGGGATGCCGAGGACCGCGGTGTCCACCCCGAGGCGCTCCATGAGGCACACGAGCTCGAAGCGCTGGTCCACGGTCGGGGCCACGGCGGACGGCGACTGAAGGCCGTCCCGGAGCGTCTCGTCGACGAGCTCGACCGGAAGATGCCGGGGCCGGCCCTCGCCGGCCGCCCGGTTCCAGTCGTAAACGAGTCGGCTGCGGTCCATCGGGCCTTTCGGGACCGGGTGGTTGTTCCCCCGGCGGGTCCACCCGGCTTACACTGGGGATTATGGATTCGATTGGGATCGTCGGCTACGACTCGTTCCACTTCGTCGTCTCGGACCTCGCGCGGAGCCGGCGGTTTTACGCGGAAGCGCTCGGCTTCACGGAAGTCGCCCGTGCAGGCCGGGAGAAGGTCGAGCGCGGGGGCGAGGAAGCTTCCGTCTTCGGCGCGGGCCAGATCCGCGTCCTCGTCTCGACGCCCGTGCGCAAGGACTCGCGCGCGGCGCGCTACCTGAGGATTCACCCGGACGGGATCTCCTCGCTCGCGTTCCGCGTGAAGGACGTCGAGGCCGCGTGGAAGTTCCTCGACGCCCGCGGGGCGACGTTCCTGTCGGACGTCCAGACGGACGAGACGCCGGACGGTGCGTTCCGGACGTTCAACATCGCGACGCCTCTCGACGACGTGACCTTCCGGTTCATCCAGCGGGACGGGGACTACCCCCACTTCGCCCCCGGCTTCGAGACCGTGGGCGACGGCAGGCCGAAGGAGAACCCGCACGGCTTCGCGACGATCGACCACGTCACGTCGAACGCCTACACGATGCTCCCCGTCGTGAACTGGTACCGCGACGTCCTCGGGTTCACGCACTACTGGGACGTCGAGTTCCACACGGCCGAGGTCGCGGCCGCCCGGCCGATGGCCGGCTCGGGCCTGCGCTCCATCGTGATGGCGGACCCGGGCAGCGGCGTCAAGTTCGCGACGAACGAGCCCATGCGCCCGTTCTTCCGCGAGAGCCAGATCAACCGCTTCTGCGAGGACCACCACGGCGCCGGCGTCCAGCACGTCGCGTTCCTCGTCAAGGAGATCATCCCGGCCGTCGAGGCCCTGCGTGCTAAGGGCATCGCCTTCCTTCCCGCGCCGGGCGCGTACTACGACCGGCTGCCGAAGCGCCTGGCCGAGGTGAAGATCTCTAAGCTCCGGGAGCCCATGGACCTTCTCCGCAGCAACCACATCCTCGTCGACGGGGCCGACGAGAAGTACATGCTCCAGATCTTCATGCTCGACGCGATGGCGATGTACGGCGACGAGACGGCCGGGCCGTTCTTCTACGAGCTCATCCAGCGGGAGGGCGACCGCGGCTTCGGCTACGGGAACTTCCGAGCGCTCTTCGAGTCCATCGAGTCGTCCCAGCGGTCCGGTTCGTCGGCTCTCGAGGTGGTCGGTTGATCGACTGGATGCGGTGCGGGGAGCTGCCCGCCAAGCCGCACACGGCGTTTCGTTCTCCGGAGGGGGCGCTTCGCTTCGAGGAGTGCCTGACGCGGCGCGGTTTCGACGGCGAATTCTCGATCCTGTACCACGAAGGGCCGCCGATGACGGACTCTCTCATCGGGCCCGCGGCGCCCGGCCGGTGGGACCGCAAGGCGCCGGTCCCGGCGGAGCACCAGCCGCTCCGCCGCAGGCTGCTCCTCGGCGAAAAGGCGCCCGAGGGCTATACGCCGGTCCTCTTCAACGAGGACGTGACGGTGTCCTTGTTCAGGATCCCCTTGGCGGGCGAATCGCCAGACGGGTTTTCGAACGGCGACGGGGACGACCTGTATTTCTTCCATGAAGGTGAGGGAACGCTGGAGTCGCCTTTCGGCGATCTACCGATCCGTGGGGGTGACTACGTCTGTGTTCCGCGCGGGTCGTCCATGCGCATGCGGATCTCTAAACCATTCGAAGGAATTCTCCTCGAAGTGCGCGGCGGATTGCACCTGCCTCGCGAATTCAGGAATCCCGTCGGCCAGCTCCGCATGGACGCGCCGTACACCCACCGCGACTTCGTGCGGCCCGTCTTCGCCGGGCCGCGCTCCGGCCCGAAGCGCATTCTCGTCAAGAAGGACGACGCGTTCGTCGAGCGCTTCCCGGTCGCGTCGCCGTTCGACGTCGTCGGGTGGGACGGCACCGTGTGGCCGTTCGCGTTCGACATCCTGAAATACCAGCCCCGGACGGGCCTCATCCACCTGCCACCCACGATCCACTCCACGTTCGCGGGACGCAACGCGCTCGTCTGCTCGTTCGTGCCGCGCGTGACGGACACGCACCCCGACGCGATCCCGTGCCCGTACCCGCACACGTCCGTCGATTGCGACGAGATCATCTATTACGTCCGCGGCAACTTCACGAGCCGCAAGGGCGTCGGCCCGAAGGCCGTCTCGCTCCATCCCGCCGGCGTCCCGCACGGCCCGCACCCCGGCGCGTACGAGGGCTCGATCGGAACGCGCTCGACGGACGAGCTCGCCGTCATGGTCGACACGTTCGCCCCCCTCCGCCTCACGGCGCAGGCTCTCGCCCTCGAGTCCCCCGGATACCACGACAGCTGGATCCCGGGCTAGGAGGGCAATTCCGCACTGAAACCCCGGGGCCTCCGGGCCGTATCTCCTCCAATGCCCGAAAACGGAGGAACGATGAAGCCACGCCTCGCCCTTGCCGCTCTCGCCCTCGCGGCGGCGATCGGGCCGGTCGCCCCCGCCGCGGAGCCTTCCGCCCCCGCCCGCGCCCCGATTCCCGTCGACTACCGCAAGCTCCCGAACGGCCTGAAGGTGGTCCTTTCGCCCGACCACACCTCCCCCACGGCGGTCGTGGCCGTCTACTACAACATCGGCTTCCGGATCGAGCCGCGCGACCGGACCGGATTTGCCCACCTCTTCGAGCACCTGATGTTCCAGGGTTCGAAGAACCTCGGGAAGATGGAGTTCATCAAGCTCGTCCAGTCCAACGGCGGCATCCTGAACGGCTCGACGCGCTTCGACTTCACGAACTATTTCGAGGTCGTGCCCGCGAACGCGCTCAAGACCGCGCTCTGGGCCGAGGCCGACCGCATGCGCGGCCTCGCGATCACGCAGGAGAACCTCGCGAACCAGCAGGGCGTCGTCAAGAACGAGGTCAAGGTCAACGTCCTGAACCGGCCGTACGGCGGCTTCCCGTGGCTCGACATGCCGCAGGTCGCGAACGAGAACTGGTTCAACGCCCACAATTTCTACGGCGACCTCAAGGATCTCGACGCGGCGACGCTCAAGGACGCCGAGGCGTTCTTCAAGGCGTTCTACTCTCCGGGTAACGCCGCGCTCGTCGTGACGGGTGACTTCGAAACCGAGCCCACCTTCAAGTGGATCCAGGAGTACTTCGGCCCGATCCCGTCCGCGCCGCACCAGGAGCTTCCCGACATTTCCGAGCCCCGGCAGGAAAAGGAAAAGCGGACTTCCAGGCAGGACGCGCAGGCGCCGCGCCCCGCGCTCGCCGTCGCGTACCACGCGCCGAAGCGCAACACGCCCGAGTACTACGCGCTCGGCCTCCTGGAGCAGATCCTCGCGGGCGGCAGCGACAGCCGCCTCTACGACGCTCTCGTGCGCAAGGGCGCGCTGACCGGCGAGGTGAACTCCTCGATCAACGGCCTCGGGAACCAGTTCAACATCGCGGGGCCGACGCTCTTCACGCTCTCGCTGTTCCACGACCGGGACAAGACGCCCGACGCGATCCTCAAGGTGCTCGACGCCGAGATCGAGAAGCTCCGGACGACGCCGGTCGACCAGGCGACGTTCGACCGCGCGATGGTGAAGATGCGGTCCGACCTCTACGCGATGCAGGAGAGCACGTTCGGCTTCGGCCGCGCGGACCTCCTCGCCTCGTTCGCGCTCTTTGACGACGACCCGGCGCGGATCAACGGCCTCGAGAAGGAGTTCGCGAAGGTCACGCCCGAGCTCATCAGAAGAACAGCTGAAGAGGTTCTCCGCCCCACCAACCGCACGATCCTCGCGATCGAGCCGAAGCCGGAGGCCCCCAAGCTCCCCGGCCCGAAGGTCTGAGGAAGGACGCCATGACGATCCGCAGAACGTATTCGCTCATCACTGCCTCGGCGCTCCTCGCTCTACTTCCGGGCGCCGCGCGCGCCGACGAGGCACCGGTCAAGGAGAAGCCACCCGAACTGGACGCCCCGCGTCCGTTCAAGCTCCCCGCGCCGACGCGCTTCACGCTGCCGAACGGCCTGAAAGTCTCGATGGTCCCCTACGGGACAGTCCCGAAGGCGCTCGTCCGCCTCACGGTCCAGGTCGGCAACGCCGACGACCCGGCCGGCCAGACGTGGATGGCCGATCTCACGGGCGACCTCCTTCTCGAAGGCACGAAGACGCGCAGCGCGACCAGGATCGCTCAGGACGCCGCCTCGATGGGCGGCGAAGTCGCCGTCCAGGCCGGAGAGAACCTGACGACGGTGGCCGGCGAGGTCCTCTCCGAGTTCGCGCCCGCCATGGTCGACCTCGTGGCCGACGTCGTCCGAAACCCCGCGTTTCCCGATTCGGAGCTCGCACGCCTCAAGGCCAACCTCGAACGCCGCCTCTCGATCGCGAAGAGCCAGTCGCAGCAGATGGCCCTCGAGGCCTTCCGGGCCGCGATGTACCCGGGCCAGCCGTACGGCCGGCTCTTCCCGGCAGCCGACGCGGTCAAGGGCTACACCCTCGCAAACGCCAAGGCGTTCTGGTCCGGCCATTTCGGAGCCGACCGTTCCACGCTCTACGTTGTCGGCGTCTTCGACGCCAAGGCCACGGAGGCCGCCATCCGCAAGGCGTTCGACGGCTGGGGGAAGGCGACCGCGGCCGCGGCCCCGGCACCGAAGGCGGCGACGAAACGCACGCTGACGGTTCTGGACCGCCCGGGCGCTTCGCAGTCCACGGTCATCCTCGGTATGCCCGTCGTCGACCCTTCGAGCCCCGACTACGTCCCTCTCGTCGTCACGAACGCGCTCCTCGGCGGCTCCTTCGGTTCGCGCATCACGAGCAACATCCGCGAGCAGAAGGGCTACACGTACTCGCCGTTCAGCCAGGTCTCCGTGCGCCGGCAGGGGGCCTACTGGTCAGAGGCGGCGGACGTCACGACGGCCGTGACCGGAGCCTCGATCAAGGAGATCTTCGGCGAGATCGACCGCCTGCGCGCGGAGCCTCCGGCCGCGGCGGAACTGAAAGGCATCCAGAACTACCTCGCGGGAACGTTCGTCCTGCAGAACTCCTCGCGCGCCGGCATCGCGAACCAGCTCCAGTTCCTCGCGCTGCACGGCCTGCCGGACTCGTACCTCTCCGGGTTCGTCGCGCGCATCCAGGCCGTCACGCCCGAGGAGATCACGCACCTCGCGAAGGCCTACATCCGGCCCGAGCAGACGACTCTCGTCGTCGTTGGCGACCGCAAGCTCATCGACGAGCAGCTCAAGCCCTACGCCCCCGCCGGACAGCCCTGACCGCGCCCTGACGATTCCTCAGCGGCCGGCGAACTTCGCCGGCCGCTTCTCGAGGAACGCGGAGACGCCTTCCTTCATGTCGTCGGTCGCCGCGCAGAGGCCGAAGAGCGTCGCCTCGTGGTCCTCGGCCGCGGCGAACGGCATGTCGAGGCCCGCGTTCACGGCGTCGAGGACGTAGCGCACTGCGACGGGCGCCTTGCCGAGGATCTTTTTCAGCGTCTCGCGGCAGGCCGGCAGGAGCTCGGCCGGCTCGACGACCTTGTTCACGAGGCCGATCCGGAACGCCTCGTCGGCGGAGATCGCGTCGCCCGTGAGCAGGAGCTCGAGCGCTCGGCCCTTTCCCACGAGCCGCGGCAGGCGCTGGGAGCCTCCGTAGCCGGGGATCAGCCCGAGGTTCACTTCCGGCTGGCCAAGCTTTGCGTTCTTCGACGCGTAGCGGAAAGTCGCCGCCATCGCGAGCTCGCATCCGCCGCCCAGCGCAAAGCCGTTCACCGCGGCGACGACGGGCTTGCCGAGGTTCTCGATCAGGTCGAACGTCGCCTGTCCCTTGCGCGCGAAGTCGCGCGCCCCGGCGGGCGTGAACGCCTTGAACCCCGCGATGTCCGCACCGGCGACGAACGCCTTCTCTCCCGCGCCCGTGAGGATCACGGCGCCGACGTCCGGGTTCTCCTTCGCGGCGGCGAACGCGGCGTGCAGGCCGTCGAGGACCTCGGCGTTCAGGGCGTTCAGCTTCTCGGGACGGCTGACCGTGACGGTGAGGATGCGCTCGGAGACCTCCGTGACGACGACGCTCATCGCGTTCACCCGAACGGATTCTCGTCCGCGCTCGGCCCGTAGATGGAGGGCACGGGCACGTCGAGGAGCCGCAGGTACACCGAGAGCTGCCCGCGGTGGTGGATGAGATGGTTCAGGAGGATCGTCCGCACGAACGCGATGCGCGGCATTTCCATGATCACGGCGGGCCCCTTCCGAAGCGTCCAGGGACCCATCGCCCGCGCGTCGTCGAGCTGCGCCATCGCGACCTTCGCGGCCGCGGCGGCCTCCTCGAAGGTCTTCATGAGGGCCTCGGCGCTCGCCGGCTCCTTCGCCGTGCCGTCACCGCCCGTGGCCAGATCGAACTCTCCGGGAAGCAGCGAGCCCGCGACCCAGTGCGGCATTCCGGCGATGTGGCCCGCGAGCGCGCCGAGCGACATCGACTTCGCGTGCGGCTTCCAGGAGTATTTGTCCGCCGGCACCCGCGAGAGAAGCTTTTTGGTGGTCGCGCTCTCTCGGTCGAACTCCATCAGCATCGGATCGATCATGCGCATGGTTCAGCCCTTTCTGTTGCCCCGTTCGTCGTACTCGAAGAATCCCCTTCCGGTCTTTCTTCCGAATCGCCCGGCCAGCACCAGCCTCTTCAGGAGGGCGGGCGGCGCGAAGCGGGCCTCACGATACTCCGCGAACATGATCTCGGCGATCGCGTAAACCGTGTCGAGCCCGACGTAGTCGAGAAGCTCGAACGGGCCCATGGGGTGGGCGCAGCCGAGCTTCATGCCGGTGTCGATGTCCTCGAGCGAGCCGACACCCTGCTCGTGCGCGCGGATCGCGTCGAGAAGGTACGGCACGAGGAGCCGGTTCACGATGAACCCAGAGTTGTCGCGGCAGGCGACGGGCTCCTTGCCGAGGGCGCGGGCGAAGGCCGTGACGGCGGCGACGGTCGCGTCCGACGTCGCAAGGCCGCGGACGACCTCGACGAGCTTCATCACAGGCACCGGATTGAAGAAGTGCAGGCCCGCGAACCGGTCCGGCCGCTGCGTGGCGGCGGCCATCTCGGTGATGGTCAACGACGACGTGTTGGAGCAGAAGATCGTCTCCGGCCCGCAGAGCGCGTCGAGCGCCTTGTAAACCTCGCGCTTGACCTCGAGGTTCTCGACGATGGCCTCGAGGATGAGATCGGAGGAAGAAAGATCTTCCAGTGAACATGAATAGCTCAAGCGATTGCGAATCGCCTCGCCGTCTCCGGCCGTCAACTTGCCACGCTCAACTGCCTTCGAAAGTGAATTCTCGATGCGGCGCTTGCCCGCGTCGAGCGCCTTCTCGTCCACTTCGCGGACGACGACCGCGAACCCCGCCTTCGCGCACACCTCGGCGATCCCCGACCCCATAAGCCCCGCACCGAGCACGCCGACCGAACGAATTTCGCGCATCAGCCTGTCTCTCCCCTCTTCACCTTCAAAGAAATCTTCTCATCGGTTCTCTTCGGACACGCCACCTACGAGAGCGCCTCAACCACGACCGCGATGCCCTGGCCCCCGCCGATGCACGCCGAGGCGAGGCCCCAGCGCTTGCCGCGGCGGCGGAGCTCCTTGAGCAGCGTGAGCGTCAGGCGTGCGCCGCTCGCCCCGAGCGGGTGCCCGAGCGCGATCGCGCCGCCGTTCACGTTCAGCTTCGCCCGGTCGACGCCGAGCTCCTTGAGCACGCCGAGGATCTGGCCCGCGAACGCTTCGTTGATCTCGACGAGGTCCATGTCGGCGAGAGACTTCCCCGCCTTCGCGAGCGCCGCGCGGCTCGCGGCAACCGGGCCGAGGCCCATGAACGCCGGGTCGCAGCCGGTGACGGCGTCGGCGACGAGACGGCCGAGCGGCACGATGCCCTTCGCGCGTGCGCGCTCCTCGGTCGTCACGACCATCATTGCCGCCCCGTCCACGATCCCGGACGCGTTGCCGCCCGTCACCATGCCGTCCTTGCCGAACGCCGGGCTCAGCTTCGCGAGCCCTTCCAGCGTCGTGTCGGGCGTCATGTGGTCGTCCTTCGACACCGTCACGGTCTTCCGGCCCTTCTTCGCCTCGACGGCGACGACCTCCTCCGCGAGCCGCCCGGACGCCCACGCCTCCGCGGCCTTCCTCTGGCTTTCGAGCGCATACGCGTCCTGCTCCTCCCGCGTGATCCCGTGGCGGCGCGCGACGTTGTCGGACGTCTGCGCCATCGCGAGACCGGGCACCGTGTCGAAGAGGCCGCTCATGAGCGAGTCCTCGAGCTTGCCCTGGCCGAGCCGGAGCCCCGTGCGCGCCCCGCGGACCACGAACGGCGCCTGGCTCATGTTCTCCGTTCCGCCCGCGAGGACGACCTCGGCCTCGCCGAGGAGGATCCGGTGTTTTGCCTGCACGAGCGCCTCGAAGCCCGAGCCGCAGAGCCGGTTCACCGTGACGGCGGGAACCTCCTGAGGAACGCCGGCGCGCAGGCCGACGTGGCGCGAGAGGTAGATCGCGTCGGACGACGTCTGGAGGACGTTGCCGACGATGACGTGGCCGATCTCGCCCGGCTCGAAGCGAGCGCGGCGGAGCGCTTCCTGCGACGCGAGGACGGCGAGATCGGTGGCCGTCATGTCGGCGAAGAGGCCGTTGTACTCGGCCATGGGCGTGCGTACGCCCTCGGCGACGACGATGGAAGGTGAGGCCATGCGGCCCTCCGGGCGGGGGCGAGTCGAACGCTCGCCGGTCGCGGCGCGATCTTACCGATTCCGGCCCGATGAGACCGGATCGCCGGGGCGCGCCTCTTAGAGCGCCGCCGCGATCTCGTGGAAGCGGCGCCGGAACGCGTTCATCTCCACCGCGCGCGCGTCCGGGTGCAGTCGGTTCGCGAGAAGGACCGCCACGCGTCCGCGTTCGGGGTCGACGAAGAGAGACGCGCCGGTGAAGCCCGTGTGCCCGAACGCGGTCGGGCCGAGCGGCTCGCCCGGGCTCCCCGGCGTCGACGCGAGCTGCCAGCCGAGACCGCGGTCTTCACCGAGGCCGATGGTCGCATTCTCCGTGGCGAGAGCGAAGAAGCGCTCCGGCAAGAGGCGCCCGTCGCGCGTGAGCCACGCGCGGCCGAGAGCGGCGGCCGCTTCGGCCGTGCCGAAGAGGCCCGCGTTCAGCGACACGCCGTTGCCGCGGCGGTACGCGTTGCCGTCGTTCGCCTGCGCGTTCACGACACCCTCGCGGAAGCCGCCGTACTTGAGCTTACGGTCGGTGGTCATCGCTCGCTCGGTTGCGTCGTCCCTCTCGCCACCTGCGCATCTGGCCAGGTCGTCGGGAGAAGCGGGAGAGAAGAGAAGATTCTTTGAAAGGTTAAGAGGGGCGGAGACCCTCGCCTCGAAGAGCCGGTCGAGCGTGCTCCCTGAGACTCGTTCGACGATCTCTGAAAGGAATAGATAACCAGGGCAGGAGTAGATGACCTTCGTGCCCGGGATCGCCGCGGCGTCGAGTTCCCCGAGGGTTCGGGCATAAGCGGCCCGGCCCTCGCCCTTTGAATAGACGGGGAACCAGTCCACGAGTCCGCCGAGATGCGCGAGCAAGAACCTGACGCTGACACCTTCTAAGAAGCTCTTCCTCCACCGATCCTCGAATCGCCATACGGTATCGTCCAGCGAGAGGGCGTTCTCTCCCGCCAGAGACAAGACCAACGCAGCCCCCGCGAGAGGTTTCGTCAGCGACGCGAGATCCCAGAGCGTGTCGGGCCCCGCGGCGCGGCGCTCGCTGGCCGGCTCGACACGCGCGTCGCCCGCGTGGCGCTCCGCGAGCGTGTCTTTCTCCGAGACGACGAGAGCCGAGGCGCCCGCGAAAAAGCCGCGCTCGAGCCCCTCGTCGAGGAGCGCGCGAAGGCTCTCCGGCGCGCTCACGGCTTTCCGGCCGGGGACTTCGCGGGTTCCTTGGCGGCCGCCGGGAGGAGCGGGCGATCCAGGGCCTCGTGCGCGGCCGCGATGCGCGCGCGGAACGGCTCGAGCGTCTTCATGTTCGCCCGGACCGAATCGGGCTCCTTCTCGCGCGATTCGCGCCTCACGCGCTCGGCCTCCGCCTCGAAGCTCGCGATCTGCTCGGAGACGAGCTTTCGCGACCCCTCGTCCGCCGCGTCGGCCTTCCGCGCCCTGAGGTCGGCGAGGGTCTTGTCGAGCATCGCCAGGGCGGCGACGTTCAGGCGCGCCGTCATCGCGGCGGCCTCGGCCTCCAGCACGCGCTCTTTCACCCAGAGGTACTCCTCCGTATTGACGCTCCGGGCGCGCGCCACGGTGACGTCGGCCGGCTCGGACGCGAGCGGATCGGACGGCGGCGGCGCCTTGCCCGCCTTCCGGTCGAGGCGCACCCGGTCGAGGACGCCGAGGTAGGTCTCGACCTGCTTGGGGGTCACGTGGCCGTCGGCGGGCGGGCGGTAGACGTCCCGGGAAATGCCGGGGCGCGGGACGGCGGCAGCCGGTGCGGGGGCCGTCGGCGCGTCGGAGCCGCCGCAGCCGGCGAGGGCCGCAGCCGCGAGAAACGGCAGCAGAAACGCGGCGCGGCGCCTGAACACGTCCGAATGATAGCCGCGTGGTACGATTTTTTTCTTCATCATGCTTACCCAGGTCGGGAAATACCTGATCGAGGAGAAGGTCGGGGTGGGCGGTTTCGGAACCGTCTACAAGGGACGGGATCCGTTCATCAAGCGGGCCGTCGCGATCAAGACCTGCCAGAGCGAGGAAGAAGAGATCAAGAAGCGGTTCTTCCGCGAGGCCGAGTTCGCGGGGAACCTCCACCACCGCAACATCACGACGATCTACGACTTCGGCGTCACGGACGACGGGACGCCCTACATCGTCCAGGAGTTCCTGACCGGCGAGGACCTCGACAAGCTCGCACGGAAGCGCGATCCGCTGCCGCTCCGGCGCAAGCTCGAAATCCTCGTGGACGTCTGCGAGGGCCTCGGATACGCCCACACGGCCGGGATCATCCACCGCGACATCAAGCCCTCGAACGTCCGCATTCTCGAGGACGGGACGGTCAAGCTCATGGACTTCGGGATCGCGAAGTCCATGGTCTCGCAGTCCACGCTCACGCAGACGGGCATCACGCTGGGCACCGCGTCGTACCTCGCCCCGGAGCAGATTCGCGGCGAGGATCTCGACGCGCGCACGGACCTCTTCAGCCTCGGCGTCCTCGCATACGAGCTCACGACGGGGCAGAAGCCCTTCACGGGCGACCACATCTCGACGGTGCTCTACCGGATCATGAACGAGCAGCCCGCGCCGCCCTCGACGATCGTCCCGGGACTGCCGCGGGCCCTCGACGCGATCGTCGTGAAGCTCCTCGAGAAGGACCGCACCCGCCGGCACACGAACTGCGCGGAGGTGAAGGCCGAGCTCGGCGCGGTTCTCGCCCTGCTTTCGAGCGCGCCGGAGAACGAGGCGCCGGTCGACGACATGGACCGGACGGTCGCGACGCCGTCCGCCGGTTACCAGACGGGCGCCGCGCCCCGGGCGGCCTCCCGCGTCCTCGACACGCCGCTCTCGCCCCCGGGTCCCCTGCGCCAGACGCAGGGCGGCGCCGCCGACGTCCGTCTGCGCGCCACGGGAGGCGCTCCCGTTCTCCCCTCCTCCACGGAGGCGCACGCGCGGGAAAGCGGCCCGGTCCTTCGCGTCCTGCTGTCGGCCGCGGTCGTCGTCCTCGCGGGCGGCGGCGGCTTCTGGCTCTACGTTCAGAAGAAGGCGGCGAAGCCGCAGCCGCCTTCTCCCGCCGAGGCCTCGGCCCCGTCCGTGCCGGCGCCGGCCGCAACGACCGCCTCGTCCAACGCCCCCGCGACTGCCCTGGTCCCGTCAACCGCCGCTCCCGAGCCGGCCCCGGCCTCCGCGTCGGCGCCACCCGTGGCCGTCGCGCCCGAACCCACCCTGGCACCGACTCCGGCAGGTCCCGTCATGGTCACGTTCCGCTCCAACCAGGTCGCGACTCTGACCATCGACGGGAAGAAGAAGGGCTCGGTCCCTCCTGCCGGCACGCGGTTCTCCGTGGAGCCCGGCAAGCACACCGCGGTCTTCGGGATTCCAGGGTTCATGACGCTGCCGCCCGTCACGTTCGTGGTGGACGGACTCGACACGATACCCGTCACGGCGATCTTCCCTGCGAAGGGACAGATCGTACTCACCGTATCGCCGCCCGGCGCCGAGATACGGATCGACGGCGTGGCGCAGGAGCCGCCAGCCGCGCCCCCGTTCAAAAAGTTCCTCGTGGCCGGGCAGCACGACATCGTCGTCAGCATGCCGGGCTACCGCACGGAGACGAAGGCGATCGACCTCGAAGAAGAGGCCCAGAACACGTACAGGTTCGACCTGAAGAAAGAATAGCTAGAATCCCTCCGTGCGCATCCGGACGATTCTTGTGGTGGCCGGCGCGGTCCTCCTGATCGGCGCGCCCGCCTTCGCCCAGGAAGGGTCGGAATCGCTCGAAAAAGAGGCCCGCAAGGCGTTCAACGGCGGCCAGTTCCGGCGCGCCGCGCTGAAGTTCGAGAGCGCCGCTTCGGCGGCCGGCGACCCGGCGCGCAAGGGCCGCATGCTCGTGCAGAGCGCGTGGGCCTCCTACAACGAAGGCAAGCGAACCGACGCGCAGGAAGCCCTGCGGCGCGCGTACGCCGCGAGCCCGGACCTCGAGATCGTCCCCGACTTCTACTCGCCCGAGTTCGTGAAGGTCGCTGCCGACGTGAAGTCCACGCTGCGCACGACCCCCGCGGCGCCTTCGGCCGACGTCGCCGAGCTCAAGCGCGTCGCGCGGCAGAAGCTCGCGGACGGCCTGCCCGAAGACGTCATCCACGATCTGACGTACAACGTGCCGCGCGAAAAGCTCGACGCCGAGTGCCTCGAGCTCCTCGCGGCCGCTTACGAGAAGGTCGGCAAGTTCAACGAGGCCTCGCGCATCCGGGCCGCGAAGGGGGATCCGGCGAAGGCGCCTCTCCCGGCCGTCGCTCCGGCCGTGGCCGCCTCGCCGGCTGCGACTGCCCCGCCGCCCCCGGCCGCGCCCTCGTCGACACGCATCGCGGCCGGAGCCGCCGCGCCCGCCGTGGACTACCTCGCGCTGGGACGGGCCGCCCTGTCGCACGGCGACGCCCTGAACGCGCAGTCGGCCGCGAACCGGCTCCTCGAGGTCGATCCCCAGTCGAGCGACGCGTACCGCCTCCTCGGAAACGCCTTCTCGATGCGCGGCGAGAAGGTCCTCGCCGAAGCGAACCTCAAGCAGGCGATCAAGTACAACGAGAAGAACGAGGGCGCGCTCCTCGACCTCTACGACTTCTACATGGCGGACAAGAACTGGGAGCCGGCGCTCGACGCCCTTCGCAGGGCGGCCGAGATCAACCCGGAGAACCGCGACAAGCTCGTCGCGCTCGGGCGCAAGGCGCGCGCCGAGGGCGACCTCGCGCACGCGAAGCAGGTCTTCGCGACGGCCGCCGCCGCGGCGCCCAAGGACACCTCGATCCTCACGGAATACGCGTCCATTCTCCTCCTGATGAAGGACCCGGACGGCGCGCTCGAGCCGCTCACGAAGGCCGCGGCGGCCGAGCCCGACCGAGAGATCGTCCGCGCAAACCTCGCCGCCGTGCTCCGGAAGAAGGGCCTCTGGAAGGAGGCCGAGAAGGAGTACCGCGAGGCGATCCGCTCGGACCCGGACTACGCCCCGGCACTCACGGGCCTCGGCGGGCTCCTCCTCGAGCGCGGCCAGGCGGCCGAGGCGATCGAGCCTCTCAAGAAGGCCGTCCTCCGCGCGCCGCAGAGCGTGGACGCCGCGTGGGCGCTTGCCCGCGCGCAGCGCCAGACGGGCGCCCTGAAGGACGCGGCCGACGCGCTCGAAAGGCCGCTGGCTCTCGACGCGCCGGAGCTCTGGAACGAGGCGGGCGCGATCGCGATGGACCGCGGCCGGTGGGACGAGGCGGTCATCTACTTCGACAAGGCCGTCTCGCGCGACGGCACCGTCCCGCTCTACAAGGCGAACCGCGACAAGGCCGCCGCCGCCGCCGCGTTCGTCAAGACCGCGGCGCCCGCCTCCTGATCAACGCAGCCCTTCGACGGCGTAGAGCCGCGAGAGGGTGCGGAGGACGGTGTAGCAATAGCTCGACCCGTCCGGCGTCATCTGGACGCTGACGAACCGGTCGACGCCCGTCGGGTCCGAGAGGGCGATCTCCTTCCAGAGGTTCCGCGCGCCAGTCGCGATGTCGAGCCGCTCGATCCGGAGGGGCACGCCCTGGCGGTACACGAAGAGGCTCTTGCCGGACGCGTCGAAGCGGAGCACGACGTCGCCCGCCCCGAGACCTGGAACAGGCTGAGGTGCGCCTCCGTCGACACGGACGAGGAACGCGTGGCGGGACCGATCCCGGGCGACGACGATCGTTCCGTCCGGGGCGAGTATCGGGAACTCGAACCCTTCCCCCGTGAACGGGCGCGGCGGTCCCTGCGCGACGTCCCTCACGAAGAGCCGCGAGAGCTTCCCGCGCTCGCGGGCCTCGACCAGAAGCCTCCGGCCGTCCGGAAACCACGACGCCCTGATGTACTCGAGGCCCTCGTCCTGGAGCGTCCGAGCCCCGCCGGGGCCCACGGGCAGAAGGACGAGGCGGTCCGGCGACACGCGCACGACCCACTTCCCGTCCCGGGACATGCCTCCGACGAACTTGCCGTCCCCGAGACGCACGGCCGGACCGGAGCCGTCCGTCTTCCGGAGATACACCGCGCCATTCGCGCCCACGGCGGCGCCGCTCTCGGTGAAGAGAAGATCGCGTCCGTCGTCCGACAGGTCCATGCCGTTCGAGAAGTCCTGCCAGCTCAGGTTCACCTCGTGCGCGCTGCCCGATGGCCGGCACGCCATCGTCGTGGGCCAGTCGTCACTGCGAACGAGCACGGTCCCGTCCGGTGCGATGTCCTCCACGACGAGGATCGTCGGGGCGCGGGCGACGACGCGCTCCTTTCCCGCGAGCGTGATCGCGCGCAGCTCGACGACGCCGAATCGCGTGTCCTGCTCGCGGCCGGAGAACCAGATCTCGCCTGTCCGCGGGTGCCACGCGACGGACGTCGCGTTGTCCAGGCCCGTGCGCAGGATCGTCTGGTGCCCGTCGAGGTCCGTGACGCCCACCACCCGGCGGCCGACCTGGCCGCCGACGAAGGCGATCCGCTTGCCGTCTGGCGAGAACCGCACGGAGCCGCCGATGCCGTCCCCGGCACGGCCCGGGAGAAGGACCTTCCCGACCGGAAACTCCAGCTGCCAGTTGCGCATGACGGCGAGGCCGCCCTCGCCGGGCGCCCAGTCCGCGACCCCCGGCGCGAAAGGAAGGGAGAGCCAGGTGCCGTCCACGAGCTCGCGCGGCGCCCCGCCGGCGAGCGAGACCTCGGCCACGAGCGGCGAGGGCTCCCGCGGCAGCACGATCGCGAGCACGCCCTTGCTCGACACGGCCGCCAGGTTGGCGCTCGGGAGCGGCAGGGCGGTGGATTCTGTGCTGTCCAGCCGCGTCGTGAAGAGCTGCATGGGGTCACCCTGCCAGGCCGCCGAGTAGACGACGGTCTTCCCGTCGGGCGCGAAGCGAGCGCCGCCGATCGAGCCGCGCCGAAACGTCAGAGGGCGCCAGACAGGCGGCCCGGCGGGCGGCTTCCTCGTCGCGAGGAACGCGAGGACCGCGCCGCCGGCCAGCGCCGCGGCAAACGCCGGGATCGCCCAGCGCGGGACGCGACGTGCCACGACCGCTCGCGCCCCTCCCGACGTGAGGAGGTCCGACGCGCCGTCCCTCAGGCGCGCGAGGTCCTCGCGCGAGGTCCCGCGTCGACGCGTAACGCTCATCCGGCTCCTTCGCGAGGCAGCGTTCGACGATCCAGCGCAGCGGGAGGGGAAGCGCCGGAGCCGCGGACGCGAGAGGCTCGGGCTCGTCGCGGATGATCGCCGTCATCGTCTCCGGAGCGCTCGCGCGCGGGAAGGCCCGCCTCCCGCTCGCCATCTCGTAGAGCATCGAGCCGAACGAGAACTGGTCCGAGCGGAAATCCAGCTTGCCGCCCAGAGCCTGCTCGGGCGACATGTACAGGACCGTCCCGACGACGGATCCGGCCTCCGTGAACACCGAGACGGTCGGGGTCTGAGTCGCCCCCTCGCTCTCGCCGGGCCGCTCGACGAGCTTGGCGAGGCCGAAGTCGAGGATCTTGACGGCTCCGTCCTTCGTCACCATCACGTTCTCTGGCTTCAGGTCCCGATGGACGATTCCGCTTTCGTGCGCCCTCGCGAGCGCGTCGGCGATCTGGGCCGCCCACGCCAGGAGCTTCTTCAGCGGCAGCGCGCCGCCGGCGAGGCGCGCGCGAAGAGTTTCGCCTTCGATCAATTCCATGACGAGAAGGTGACGCGACAGAGTTCCGGAAGAACCGGGGATCTCTTCGAACGCGTAGAGGGTGGCGACGTTCGGGTGATTCAGGCTCGCCAGCAGCTTCGCCTCACGCTCGAAGCGCACCCTCCTCTCTTCACTTTCGAAGAACTCTTCAGGCAGGACTTTCAGCGCCACCGCCCGGTCGACGCGGGGGTCTCTTGCCCGGTAAACCTCGCCCATCCCCCCGGCGCCGAGAGGCGACAGGATCTCGTACGGGCCGAGGCGGGTTCCCGCTGCGAGCGCCACGTTGTTGAGAGCGATTCTACGTTGCCGAGTCCGTCTCGCCCCGCAACGCCGTCAGGAAGTCCGCGAGGATGCGCGCGGTCGCGCCCCAGATCGCGTGGCCTTTGTAGTGGTAGACGAGAGTCATCACGTCGCGGCCCTTCCACTTCACGGGCCGCTCCTCGACGACCATCGGGTCGAGGAGGTACGACACGGGGACCTCGATGATCGACTCGACCTCCCCCGCGTGCGGCGCGAACTGCGTCGGGTACGGGATGGCGCCGACGAACGGCGAGATCTCGAAGTCCGTGACGGTGACGAGCTTCGGAAGCGCGCCGAGGATCTTCACGCCCGCCCGCGGCACGCCGATCTCCTCTTCCGTCTCGCGGATCGCCGTCTCCCACGGGTTCGCGTCGGAAGCGTGCTTGCCGCCGCCGGGGAACGAGATCTGCCCCTTGTGGTGCTCCACGAGGTCCGTCCGCTTCGTGAAGAGCGTCCAGAGCGCCTTCTCGCGCACGAAGAGTGGGATGAGAACCGCGGCTTCCCGGAGCGGTCCGGCGTCCGGCGCACGTTCGAGCTCGAGCTTGCGCTCGGGCCAGTCGCGGAGGAGGCGGGCGCGGATGTCGTCCAGCCAGGTGCGCGGGGCGTCTCCGCCGCCGCCGGCATCGCCGCTCACGCCGGGTCGGCCGCGTTGAAGCCCGGGCGATCCGTCGCGGCCTTCTCGCCCTTCTTGACCATCGTCTGGAGGAACGCCTCGATGAACCCGTCGAGGTCGCCGTCGAGGACGCGGTCCACGTCCCCGACCTCGTAGTTCGTGCGGTGGTCCTTGATGAGCCGGTACGGCGCAAGCACGTACGACCGGATCTGCGAGCCGAAGCCGATCTCCATCTTCGTGCCCGCGCGCGCGTCGTTCTTGGCCTGCTGCTCTTCGAGCGCCTTCTGGTAGAGGCGCGAGCGCAGGACCTTCATCGCGGACGCCTTGTTCTTGTGCTGCGACCGCTCGTTCTGGCACTGGACGACGAGTCCGGTCGGAAGGTGCGTGATCCGGATGGCCGATTCCGTCTTGTTGACGTGCTGGCCGCCCTTGCCGCCGGCCCGGAACGTGTCCACGCGAAGGTCCTTGTCGTTGATCTCGACGTCGATCGTGTCGTCGATCTCCGGCGAGACGTAGACGGCCGCGAAGGACGTGTGCCGCCGCGCGGCCGCGTCGAACGGCGAGATGCGCACGAGGCGGTGGACGCCGCGCTCGGCCTTCATGTGCCCGTACGCGTACTCCCCCTCGAAGCGCAGCGTCGCCGTCTTGATCCCGGCGTCGTCGGCGTACGTGACCTCGAGGACGTCCGTCTTCCAGCCCTGCCGCTCGCCGTAGCGGAGGTACATCCGCATGAGCATGTCGGCCCAGTCCTGCGCCTCGGTGCCGCCCGCGCCCGCGTGGATCTCGAGAAGGGCCGGCATCGGGTCCTCGTCGTTCGTGAGCTTGAACGTCAGCTCCTTGCGGCGCGCCCACGGGCCGACCGTCGCGATCGCCGTGTCGGCGTCCTTCTCGACGGCCTCGCCCGACTTGAGGAACTCCGCCAGGATCTCGAGCTCCTCCTGCCGTTCCTTGAGGTCTTTGTCGTCGAGGAGAATGCGCTCGGCGCGCTTCAGCTTCCGGAGCGTGTCCTGCGCTTCGAGGGCGTTCGTCCAGAAACCGGGCTCGCCCGTCTTCCGCTCCAGCTCGTCCTTCTCACGTCCCGCCTGGCGGACGTCAAAGATAGCCCCGGAGGGAGCTCACGGACGACGCGAGTTCGAGCAGGCGCTCAATGCGTTCTTCGTTCACGTGTTTCCTCTCGGCGGCGCGGGGGACGCGGACGCCACGGGACCCCGGGGCGAGGGGAACCGCGCTCGCAGGATACCGGCGAGGAGGCCGGCGGCGCAAACCCACAGGATCGCGTCGCCGAGGGCGGCGGCGGGCGGCGTCCCGCGCGGGCGGAAGACGGGCGCCGAGAACGCGCCCTTTCTCCCCGCCGGGAGCGACACGAGGACGCGCCCGTCGGGCTCCACGGCGCCGCTGATGCCCGTGACGGCCGCGCGCACGAGCGGGCGCCCCGTCTCCACGGCGCGCAGCACCGCCGCCTGCCAGTGCTGCCGCTGGGCGCCCGCGCGCCCGTACCACGCGTCGTTCGTGAGCGTGAAGAGGACGTCGGCGCCCGCGCGCGCTTCGGCCCGCGCGATCCACGGGTACACGACCTCGTAGCAGACCGCGCCGCCGAGATTCCAGCTTCCGAGCTTCAGAAGCACGGTTCCCGAGCCCGGCGTGAAGCCGCCGGGCACCGCGCGGCTGATCGGCTTGATCATCCTGAGGACCGGCGCGAGGGGCACGTACTCGCCAAACGGCACGAGGCGCTGCTTGAGGTACGGCGGCAGGACAGGACCGTCCTTCGTCACGAGGAGCGCTGCGTTGTAGTACGGCGCGTCGTCGTCGCCTGGCGTGTCCGACCAGACCGTGCTCATGAGGATCGCGACGTCCAGCTCGCGGCACAGGCGCTGCACCCGCTCGCGGAAGACGGCGTTGAACGACCACGCGTAGGGCGAGGCGCTCTCCGGCCAGAGCACGACGACCGGCCGGTCGGCCCGGCACAGGGCGCGCGTCTGATTCTCGAGGTCGCGCTGAAGGCGCTCGGCGGTGCCGGGGTCCCAGCGGATGGCCTGGTCGACGTTCGGCTGGACGACGCCGACCTTGAGAGCCTCGTCTGACGGACGGGGCCGCAAGGGCTGCACCGCCGCCGCCGCGAGCGCGCAGACGGCGGCGCCGAGGAGCCATCCGAGACGCGCGTTCCGCCCCGGCCGCGTCCACGCGACGAAGAGCGCGGCGTTGAGGGCCGCGATGAGGAACGAGGTGAAGAGGACGCCTCCGAGGGCGGTCGAGCCGAGGAGCGCCGGGACGTCGGCGAGCGGGTTCGCAAGGAGGTTCCACGGGAACCCGCCGAAGACGAAGACGTACGTACGGAACCCTTCCTGGACGACCCACGCCGCGGCGAACGCCGCGACGACTCCCGGTCCCGAGCGCGGCCGCGCTGCTGCGTAGAGCGACGCCATGAGGCCGAACGGAATCGCGTAGACGCCCGCCGTGATCGCGAGCGCGAGCCCTGCAAGCGGCCAGCCCACCCCGCCGAAGCGGTGGACCGTGTACGCGATCCACGGGATCGTGACGAGCCAGAACGCGGCACCGAACACGAATCCCGGAAGGAACGCCCGCCGCCAGGTCAGCCCGTCGAGCGCCGCGAGCAGCGGGATCAGCGCGATGGGAAGGAGCGGGAGGATCGAGAAATTCGGAAAACAGAGGGCCAGAAGGACCCCGGCGCCACAGGCCCAGAGCAGTCGGGGGATTCTCTTAGAGGGTAATAGGGGAAGCATGCGGCGTCCGGGCGTCTCCTGGGAGGGACCGCGTTCAGTCTAGCGGTTCAGTCGGCTGGGCGGACAATCGAGAACGCTCTGAGGCCGATTCCGGCGTTCACCTTCATCGGATTCTTCCTCTCGGCGCCTGCCGCCGCGCAGCGTGAGATAGCGCCCCGGCCCTCACCCCCGGCCCCAGGGCGGCGCGGGCGCCATCGCCGGGGTCACCGACACGTACGCTCAGATGGAGAAGAACATCGAGGCCCAGTACGCGAAGCTCCTCAAGGAGGCCAGGACCAGAAGAGCTCTCTCGAGGACAAGATCAAGGACATCGACCGGCAGATCCAGGCGCTGAAGGAGCAGGCGAAGAAGGTCGAGCAGGTCGCGCGGAAGATCCAGGAGTTGCTGCCTAAGATTCTGTCGGCAGTCGGAAGCGAGTCCGGTGGGAGGTGCGCGCGCGCCTCCTCTGAGGCGAAGCGCGACGAACAGTCCTCGCGGCCGAGCTCGCGAAGGCGGGACTTTCGCTGTCCGCGAAGGATATTGAGGCGTTGTCGCGGCGATCCCGGCGGTCAGGAGCATGGACGCTCCCGGCAAATCGGGTCACCAGCGGAGGCGGGCCTGGCGCCTCCGGCCTTCCCAGGTGATCCCCTCCAGGCTCGCCGCCGCCCATGCCGGACGCTTCCGCGGCCGCGTTTTTCTCGAGCCGGTTCAGCGACCAGGCCTCCCAGAAACTCCACGCCTTGAACCGGACGATCGACTCGGCGAACGCCGAAATCTCAAGGAACAGATCGTGGCGGCCGAAAGCAGATCGCCAGGCTCGAAGCGGACAAGGCCAAAGCCCTCGCAGACCTCAGGAAGCAGAAGGAGAAGGCGCTCGCGGAAGCGACGAAAGCCCAGGACGGACGCCTCATCCGGCTACCCACGCCGACGCCGAACCGCAAGCCCTGACTCCAGGCCCGCGAGGCTTTTTTTTCTTACCCTCTAAGAAACTCTTCCGTGCAGTAACTCGACCGGACAAAGGGCCCCGAGAAGACAGCCGCGAAACCCATTTCGATTCCGCCCTTCTCGAGCGCCGCGAAGCGCTCCGGTGTCGCGTACTCGACGACGGGCAGGTTCCACGCGCTCGGCCGGAGGTACTGCCCCACCGTGACGACGTCGATGCCGGCGCCCCGGAGCGCCCGGAAGACGTCGAGGACCTCTTCGTCCCGCTCGCCGAGCCCGAGCATGAGGCCCGACTTCGCCGTCATCTCGGGATGCCGCGCCTTGACGCGGCCGAGGAGGTCGACGGAGCGGCGGAAATCCGACTTCGGCCGCACGGTGCCGTAGAGCCGCGGCACGGTCTCGACGTTGTGGTTGTAGACGTCGCCTCCCGCGTCCGCGACGCGGTCGATCTGTTCCGCGACGCCCTGGAAGTCCGGCGTGAGGACCTCGACCGTCCCGCGCCGACTCGTCGGCCTTGAGGGCGCGGACGACGGCCGCCCAGTGCGCGGAGCCACCGTCCGGCAGGTCGTCGCGATCCACGGACGTCACGACGACGTGGGCGAGGCCCATGTCCCGCGCGGCGGCGGCGAGGTTTGCGGGCTCGGCGGGGTCGAGCGGCGCGGGCTTCCCCGACGTGATGTGGCAGAACCCGCACGCGCGCGTGCAGACGTCTCCCGCGATGAGGAACGTCGCCGTTTTCCGCTCGAAGCATTCCGTGCGGTTCGGGCAGCGGGCCTCCTCGCAGACGGTCGAGAGCTTCCCGAGCCGCATCCGCGCCTTGATCGCGTGGAGGTCGTGGAGGCGCAGCTTCTTCTCGCGGATCCACGGCGGCAGCGCCGGCTCGCCGCGGACCGGCAGCGGACGGCTCACGGCACCACGAGCGGAACGTTCTTGATCTGCTTGTCCGTGGCCTTGATCTTCTTCGCGAGAGCCTCGGCCTTCGCGCGGTCCTTGAACGGTCCGACGTGGACGCGGAACCATCCGGGCTTGCCCGCGATGACCGCGACGTCCGCGTTGAACCCCTCGTCCTTGAGCCTCTTGGCGAGCTCGTCCGCCGCCGCGGCGTTCTTCGTCGCGAGGATCTGGACGTAGAACGGGCCTTTCGGAGCGGGTTTGGCGGTAGGCACGGGCTTCGGCGTCGGGACCGGCGGCCGTGCGGCGTCGGAGGCACGGGCGTTGGCGGGACGGCCGTCGGCGCGACCACGGGAACGGGCGCGGCCTCGGCCGCCCTCTTCTCCTCGGGCTTGATTCCAAGCGTGTCGTCCGGCTTTTTCGTCTCGCGCGGGCCCTCGGCCGGCGCAAGCGTGGGGACGGGGATGTCGGAGGCGGACGCGATCACCGCGGCAGCTCCCCCGCCAGGGCCCTTCTTCGCCGCGGCGCCGGTCTTCATCCCGAAGAAGAACGAGAGCCCCAGAGCGGCGAGGAGGAGCAGGAAGAAGAACCCTGCCTGCCGCCCGGTGATCGAGATCTGGTAGTGGACCGGAGCCGGCTTGTCCGGCGCGTCCTCGGCGCGGTCTTCCAGTCCGAGCCCCGCCATCAGGCCTTGTCCTTCTTGAGGAAGGCGCTGATGAGGTCCATGGGCAGCGGGAAGATGATGGTCGAGTTCTTCTCGGTCGCGATCTCGGTCAGCGTCTGCAGGTACCGGAGCTGCAACGTCGCAGGCTCGCGGCCGATGATCGCGGCGGCCTCCGAAAGCTGCTTGGAGGCCTCGAACTCGCCGGACGCGTGGATGATCTTGGCGCGCTTCTCGCGCTCGGCCTCGGCCTGCTTCGCCATGGCGCGCTGCATCTCGATGGGCAGGTCGACGGCCTTCAGCTCGACCATCGTGACCTTGATGCCCCACGGGTCCGTGTGCTTGTCGAGGATCTCCTGCAGGTTCTCGTTCAGCTTGTCGCGTGAGGAAAGGAGCTCGTCGAGCGTCGCCTGGCCGAGGATCGACCGCAGGGTCGTCTGGGACAGCTGCGAGGTCGCGTAGAGGTAGTTCTCGACCTTGACGACCGCCTTCGACGGGTCCATGACGTGGAAGTAGACGACCGCGTTCACCTTCACGGACACGTTGTCGCGCGTGATGACGTCCTGCGGCGGCACGTCGAGGACGACCGTGCGGAGCGAGATCCGGATCATCGTCTCGAACGGCCAGAAGATGAACGTGAGGCCGGGGCCCTTCGGCTGCGGCGAGAGGCGGCCGAGCCAGAACGTGACGGCCCGCTCGTACTCGTTGAGGATGTTGATCCACTTCGAGATGAAGATGATGGCCACGAAGACGACCGGGACGATGAAAGCGAGGTTGTTCATCCGGGCTCCTGGCCCGCCTTGCGGGCCGGCCTCACGACGAGCGCGAGGCCTTCGATGCCGACGATCTCGACGAGGTCGCCGGCTGCTACGGGGACGTCGGAATGCGCTTCCCAGAGGTCGCCGTCGGCGAACACCTTGCCGACTGGCGCGATCGGGCTGCGCGCGGAAACGATCTGGCCGACGAGAGCGCCGAGGCCCGTGCGGTCGGGCAGGCGTTTCATCGCGAGGGCCTTGAAGGAAAGGACCGCGAGGATCGCCGCGGTGGCGACGGCTCCGGCGACGAGCACCGCGAACTCGCCCCGCGGCGCGCCCGCCTGCTCGGGGAAGAGCAGGATCGCGCCGAACACGACGGCCGCGGCGCCGCCGACGGCGAGGACGCCGTGCGAGGCGAGCTTCACCTCCAGGAAGAAAAACAGCGCCCCCACGAGGAGGAGCGCGACGCCGGCCGCGTTCACGGGCAGGACGGACATCGCGAAGAGCGCGAGAAGGAGCGCGATCGCCCCGAGGACGCCCGGCAGGATGCCGCCCGGGTGGGACAGCTCCGAATAGAGCCCGACGAGGCCGATCAGGAACAGGATGCCCGCGAGGCCCGGGCTCGCGATGACGCCGAGGATGCGCTCGCGGCGCGTCATCGTCCGCGCGGCCGTCACGAGGCCCGAGGTCTTCAGCACGGCGTCGGGCTTGCCGACCCGCTTCACCGTTCGCCCGTCGAGCTGCGCCAGGAGGTCCTTCTCGTCGCGCGCGACGATCTCGATCAGCTTCCGCTTCAGGGCCTCGCTCTCCGAATACGACGCAGCCTCGCTGACGGCCTTGACGGCGTCGTCCACGGGGCGGCCGCGCGGCTCCGTCACGGAGCGCAGGAGCGCCGAGACGTCCTGCCCCGCCTTTTTCGCGAGCGTCTTGGGGAGGTCCTCTCCCCCTCCGCCCACGGGCGCGGCGGCTCCCGCGTTCGTGCCCGGCGCCATGACGGCCACGTCGCACGACATCAGGATGATGAAACCCGCCGACGCGGCCTGCGAGCCCGGCGGCGCCACCCAGCCGACGACCGGCACGGGCGAGGCGAGGATCGCCTGCGTGATCGTGCGGGTCGAGTCGATGCGCCCGCCCGGCGTGTCGATCCTGAGGACGACGAACGGCGCGCCGCTCTTCTCGGCGTCCTTGAGCACCCGCGCGACGAACGCGGCGCTCACGGCCTGGATCTCGGTGTTCAGGTCCGCGACGACGACCGTTCCCGCGGCAGGAGAGGGCGCCGGGGCCGCGGAGGCGGCCAGCGCGCCGGACAGGAGGAGGATCGCGGCGCTGCGCACGAAGAGGATTATAGGTTCGTGTGCTAGAACCCGCCCGTGCACTGGAAGCCGGTCGACGCCCTGACGTCGCTGTTCGCGGCGGCGCTGGTCGTGGCGGGCCTCGCCAGGTTCCAGGCGCTGGAAGACCGAAGAGTTCTTCTGAGGATGATCGTGGTCGCGGCCGTGCCCGCGCTGGTGGCCTTCCTGCGGGCGCGGCGTCCGAACCCCTCGAAGAATCTTCAAATCTTCTTCGACTATTACGTCATCGCCTGCATCGTCGTCATCTTCGACGGGCTCGGGCCGCTCATCCGCGCCGTGAATCCCGTCGACAAGGATCCGCATCTCATCGCCTTCGATCGCTGGCTGACCGGCACCGACCCGACCGTCTTCCTCGAGCGGTTCGCGACGCCGTTCCTCTCGGACGTCCTGACGTTCTTCTATTCGCTCTACTACTTCCATCCCATCGTCCTCGGGACGCTCGTCCTCAGGGACGACCGGAAACGCCCGGCGGCCGAGCGTGACTTTGCGCGGTACGCGTTCACGATGGTCTTCGTCTTCTTCGTGAGTTACGTCGGCTACTTCATCGTCCCGGCGGTGGGCCCGCGCTTCACCGTGACGCACGCGGGCCCGCTCCCCCGCGGCGCGGTCGCGCGCGTCATCGACGACACGCTCAACATGCTCGAGAGCAACAAGCGCGACTGCTTCCCGTCCGGCCACACGATGGTCGTGACGGCCGTCCTTCTCGAGGCGGCGCGAAGGTCACGGAAGACGTTCTGGTGGTTCCTGCCGTTCGCGGTCGGCCTCGTCATCGCGACGGTTTTCTGCCGGTACCACTACGTCGCGGACGTCCTCGCGGGGTTCGCGCTGGCATTCGCCGCGGTGCCGCTCGGGAACGCGCTCTACAGGCGTTTCTCGACGATCCGGTAGCGCCGGTAGATCCGCCCGCCGAAGACCTCGAGCGGCCGCTGGATGTCGAGGTTGTCCTCGAGCAGCCACGAGAACTCGGCGGCCGTGTACTTCAGGCGCACGCCTTCCTTGACCGCCTCGAAGTAGAGCAGCGCGTCGAAGCCGCGGCGGCGGTACTCGGGCAGGATGCCGAGCGCGAGCGTCCGCACGCGGTCGATCTTCTTCTGGAGGAGCAGGAACTTCAGCCATCCGAACGGGAAGAGCGAGCCGCCGAGCTCCTTGAGAACCTGGTTGTAGTCCTTGAGCGCGAGGTGGAAGCCCACGGGCTTTCCGTCCAGCTCGACGAAGAGCACCCACGGCGGATAGAGGATCGGCTTGAGCTTCTTCGCCATGGCGTCGATCTCGTCCGACGTCATCGGCACGAAGCCCCAGTTCTTCTCCCATGACCGGTTGTAGAGGTCCTTCACGATTCCGAGGTCCTCGTCGAACCGGTCCATCCGGATCTGGCGGACGACGGCCCGGCCCTTCTCGCGCTTCTTCACGATGTCCGTTACGCGCTTCAACCGCTCGAACGACCGGTCGTCGACGGGCGCGAGGATCGCGACGAGGTCCTTGACCTTCTCGTACCCGGCGGCGGCGAAGAGGTCGAGGTAGTAGGCCGGGTTGTACGTCATCATGATGAACGGCAGGCCCGGCTCGCTCTCGGCGGGCACGAGCGCACCGGCCTCGTCGTTCATCGAGGGATTGACCGGCCCGCGAAGCAGAGAAGCGTCCGGAAGCACGCCGCGCACCCACGCTTCGGCAGCACGGAACAGGGCCGCCGCGACGTCGCGGTCGTCTTCACTTTCAAAGAATCCGAAGAATCCGATCTTCTCCCCGTGGACCCGGTTGTGTTCGTCGTCGACGATCGCCGCGATCCGGCCGACGACCCTCCCGTCGCGGCGCGCCAGGAAGAGCTGCCTCTGTGCGTGCTTCCAGAAAGGGTTCTTCGAAAGGCCGAGCATCCACCGGACGTCGGACTTGAGCGGCGCTGCCCAGTCCTTGTCGTTCGCGTAAAGGCGGAATGGCAAGTCGACAAAAGCCCGCAGGCCCCCGGAAGCAGTTACGGCGATGACGTCGATTCCAGCCACTTTCTGAGAAACCCGAATCCCCGGACTCTTGCTCTTACGAAACGAGCCCGAGCTCGCGGCCGACCTTGTGGAACGCCTCGACGGCGCGCGTGAGGTGCGCCTTCGTGTGCGTCGCCATGTAGGACGTCCGGATGATCGCGCGCCCGGGAGGGGACGCCGGGCTCACGACGGCGTTCACGAAGACGCCCTCGTCCTCGAGCATCTTCGCCATCTTGAAGGCGACCATGTCCGGCCCCACGACGACGGGGATGACGGGCGTCGACGACTCGCCGCAGTCGAATCCGATGGCCCTGAGCGCCGTGAGCATGAAGCGCGTGTTCTCCCAGAGCCGGTCCCGGCGCTCGGGCTCCGCCTCGATGATGTCGAGTGCGGCGAGGACGGCCGCGACGGACGCGGGCGGCGGCGCCGCCGTGAACATGAGCGCCCGGGCCCGGTGCTTGACGAACTTGATGACGTCCGGCTCGCCCACCACGAATCCGCCGACCGTCGCGAGGGACTTCGAGAACGTCCCCATGATGATGTCGGTCCGGTCCTCGATCCCGAAGTGCTCGGCCGTGCCGCGGCCGTGCTTTCCGAGTACGCCGACGCCGTGCGCGTCGTCCACCATGAGGGCCATGTCGTAGTCGTCACAGATGTCGGCGTACTCGGGCAGCGGGGCGATGTCGCCCTCCATCGAGAAGACGCCGTCGATGACGAGCATCCTGCCGCCGCTGCGGTCCCCGCCGATCGCGAGGAGCCGCCGGAGGTCGGCCGGGTCGTTGTGCTTGAACTTCTTGATGTCGGCGCCGACGGCCAGGCGCGCCCCGTCGAAGATGCAGGCGTGGTCCTGGCGGTCCAGGTAGATCGTGTCGCCCTTGCCCGCGAGGGAGGACAGGACTCCGAGATTCACGAGGAAGCCCGTCGAGAACGTGACGCACGCCGGCTTCTTCATGAACGCCGCGAGGCGCTCCTCGAGCTGGACGTGGATGTCGAGCGTGCCGTTCAATAGACGGCTGCCGGCGCATCCCGCCCCGTACTTCTTGACGGCGGCGATCGCGGCTTCCTTGATCTTGGGATGTGAGGTCAGGCCGAGATAGTTGTTCGACCCGAGCATGACCATCTCGCGGCCGCCCATCATCACGACCGGGTCCTGGCCGGATTCGATCATGCGGAAGAACGTGAAGAGGCCCGCCGCCCGGAGGTCGTCCGGAGCGGTGTACGTCCGGCACTTTTCGAAGATTGAACGGTTCGCGGACGCGGCGGATCCCCCGCGCGCCCTCGCGGACATCGTTTCACCCTCTGCGGCCCCGGGCCGCGCCGAACGTGGCTGTGTCATCTGGTCTCCCTCGCGCGGATTTTATCACCCCGGTCCACCAGCCACCCCCGCTCGAGATACCACTCCCACGTCAATCGCGACCCAGTCGCGAAGTCAGTTCGAAACGGTTGTCCGAGCGCGACTTGCGCCTCGGAGACGTCGCAAAGCCAGGCCTCCTGCAGCATCTCGTCCGCCTTCTCCGAGTTGAAGACGGGCGGCCCTTTCGCGAAGGCCGAGAGCGCTCCCACGATGTGACCGGCGCCACGGATCACGGCCCCCGGGACGGGCAGCCGGAACGGCCGGCGCGAGGGCAGGCCAGCCAGAGTTTCGGCGATGGAGGCGTAGTCGAGCACCTCGGGGTGCGCGACGTAAAACGTCTCGCCCCGTCCCCCGCGGTCGAGAGCCCCCTTCACCGCGGCGGCCACGTCCGGCCCGTAGACCATCTGGACGCGGGGCTTCCCACCGGCGAGGACCGGTACCACTCCCCTCGACGCGGCCACGAAGAGATCGCGGATCGCCGTCTCGCGCGGTCCGTAGACGGCGCACGGCCGGAGGATCGTGAACGGAACGCCCGCGCGCCGCAGCGCCTCTTCACCCGCGAGCTTGGAGCGGCCGTACGCGGAGACGGGATCCGGAACGCTGGAGGGCGATACGGGCACGCCGTCCCGGCTCGGCCCGCCCGCCGCCTGGGACGACACGAGGACCACGTGCGCGCCCGGCGCGTGCGTACGCACGGCTGCGGCGACGTTCTCCGTTCCCGCTGCGTTCGCGGCGAGGTACTCGGCCTCGCTCCGGGCGGAAGTCTTCCCCGCCACGTGGACGACGGCGGACGCGCCCTCGACGAGAGCCGGCAGCGTCGCCGCGTCGCGGACGTCGCCCCTCACGAGGTCGACGCCGGTGCCCTTCAGCCACGCGACGTCGTCGGGGCGCCGCACGAGCGCGCGCACGCGATACCCGGCGGCGAGGAGCGCGTCGGCGACATGGCTGCCCACGAATCCCGTGCCGCCGGTGAGGGAGACGAGATCGCCCGCGCGCATCGGAGGACTCTACCGCAGGGCTAGAATCCCCCGCGACCATGAAACAACTCGCATTCGCCGCCGCCGCGACGCTCGCGCTCGCGCTTCCCGCCACCGCGCTCGAGGCGCCGCGGAAGATCGTCGACTACGACATCAAGGTGTCTCTCGATCCGGAGACGAAGCTCGTCGAGGGATCCGAGACGCTGAAGTGGACGAACCCGTCCGATGGCCCGGTCGGCGAGCTGCGCTTCCACCTCTACTGGAACGCGTTCCGGAACGACCGCTCCACGTTCTTCAAGGAGTCCGGCGGCCAGCTGCGCGGCGACAAGGCCGACACGGGCAAGGGCTGGGGCTACACGGACGTGACGTCGATGAAGTGGGACGGGGCCGAGCTGATCAAGGGAGCCCGTTTCGACAGCCCGGACGACGGCAACCCGGATGACCGGACCGTCCTCGTCGTCCCGCTCCCCCGCCCCGTCGCCCCCGGAGAGACCGCGACGCTCGCGATCGCCTGGAAGGCCAAGGTCCCGAAGGTCTACGCGCGCGCGGGTTTCGTCCGCGACTTCTTCTTCTTCGGGCAGTGGTTCCCGCAAATCGGCGTCTACGAGCCGAAGGGCCGCCGCCGCCGGACCGAGGCCGGCTGGAACTGCCACCAGTACCACGCGAACTCCGAGTTCTACGCGGACTGGGGCGACTGGCGTGTCGCGATCACGCTCCCCGAGAAGTTCGTCGTCGGCTCGGCCGGCGCGCTCGTCTCCGAGAAGAAGGATGGCGGGAAGAAGACGCTCACGTTCGAGCAGAAGGCCGTCCACAACTTCGCCTTCACGGCCGACCCGCGTTACGTCGTCGTCGAGGATGTCTTCGACCCGGCGAAGGACGTCCCGAAGGACGAGCTCGCGCGTGCCGCGAAGACACTCGGTCGCAGCGAAGGCGACCTGCTCGCCGGGTTCCACAAGGTCTCGATCAAGCTCTACCGTCAGCCCGAGCACGGCGCGTTCGACCGGCGGCAGATCGAGGCGCAGAAGTGGGCGCTCGCGTGGACGGGCCTCTGGTGCTTCCCCTACCCGTATGCACAGATCTCCATCATCGACACGCCCGAGGACGGCACGGGGGCGACCGGCATGGAGTACGAGACGATTTACACGACCCTCGCGTTCACCTGGATGGCGCGCTGGCCGTTCAACCGTCTCTATCTCCCGGAGATGGTCACGATCCACGAGTTCACGCACGGCTACTGGATGGGCCTCCTCGCCTCGAACGAGTTCGAGGAGAGCTGGATGGACGAGGGAATCAACACCTTCACGGAGCTCGTGATGGTAGATCGCAAGTACGGCACGTACCTCGCGCTCCCACTCGGGATCGGCGTGACGAACGAGGAGAGCAATCGCACGTCGGCCCTCACGCAAGACCACGATCCAATCCTCGCGAGCTCCTGGAAGTACGCGAGCGAGGGCTCCTACGGCCGCAACTCGTATCCGCAGCCCGGGACGACGATTCAGCAGATCCGGAATCTTCTCGGCGAAGAGACGTTCTGGCGCGCGTTCCGCGGCTACGCGGAGCGCTGGCGCTTCGACCACCCGACGTCCGAGGATTTCTTCGACCTCATGCGCGCGAGCGGAAATCCCCTCGTCGCGGACCTGATCCAGAAGACCTGGTACGGCCGCGGCTGGGTGGACTTTTCGGTTTTCACGGCCGAGACGCATCGGGACAAGGGCTTCACCGGCTTCGACGACTCCGCGAAGCCCGTCAACTTCGACCCCGACCCGAAGAAGAAAGAAAAGAAGAAGGACGACAAGGACAAGGGCGACAAGGGCACGTGGCAGTCGCTCGTCACCATCGGGCGAGACGGCGACATCGAGATGCCGGCCACGGTCGTCCTGACGTTCAAGGACAAGACGACCATCACCCGCACCTGGGACGGCGCGAGCGGGTGGATCAAGTACCGCGCCACGTCCTCGTCGCCGCTCGTGAAGGCCGAGGTAGACCCGGAGCGACGGACCGTCCTCGACCGCAACCCCTGGAACAACGCCCGGTACACGAAGAAGTACGAGGGACCGTCGGCCGCCGCGAAGGGCCGGACCTACGCCCTGCATCTCGTGGAGATCCTGCTTTCCACGCTGTGGGGTGTCCTGTGAGCGTCTATTCGACCGGCCTCGGCGCCGCCCTCCGCCACCGGCGGCTCGCCGCCGTCCTGTGGCTCTCGCTCCTCGCGTCCGCCCTCGTGACGTGGTTCCCGATGAAGAAACTGCTCGGGCCCCTGGACGAGGGCGCGTTTCGCGACTCGCTCGTGAAGGGGTGGGACGGCTGGGCGTTCGTGTCGTTCGTTGCATCGCGCGGGCCGGAGATCGGGATCGCGCTCGCGGCGGTGACGGGGGCGTTCGTCGTCTTCGGGCTCCTTACGATCTTCCTGACGGGCGGCGTCCTGCGCGCGCTCATCGGGGATCGCCCACGCCCGGTGTTCCGCCTCGTCGTCGCCGAGTCCGCCGGCCTCTTCAAGGCAAACCTCTGGGCGACGATCCGCTTCGCGATCGCAGCCGCCTTCTGGCTCGGCATCCTCGTCGCGGGCCCGATGGCCCTCCTGGCAAAGCTAGGCAAGAACGCGCCGCCGCACACGTTCATTCCGGAACTCCGCTTCTGGTGGGGAATCGTGATCGGGGCGATCGTCCTGCTGAACGTCGGCCTCCGGTACGACCTCGCGCGCGTGGCGCTCGCTCGCGGCGAGGCCGTGAACGCCCGCGGCGCCTACCGAGTCGCGAAGCGCCGCCTGCGCGGAAGCCGGCCCTCCGCGATCCTCCTCGCGGTCGTCTGGATCGCGGTCGGTCTCGCCGTGCAGGCCGCCTTCACGTCGTGGGGCCTGCGCTGGAACCCGCACACGAACGGCTCCACGTTCGGGCTCTTCGTCTTCCGCCAGTTCGGGTTCTTCGTCCTCGCGATGGTGCGCGTCGGCTTCTGGGCCTCGCTCCTCGCGTGGGAGAACGAGCGCCGCCCGTCCCCGTCGCTGTACGGGCCCGGCCCGATGGGGGCATCAGTCCGTCAGCGGCAGCGCCAGCGGGGGCTCGACGTGGAAGTCGAGCCCGCGGATCTTCGCGAGCGCGGCGTCGAGCGCGCTCTGCGCGACCGGCTCGAGCGTGATGACGAACGGGAGCGCGTCCTTGTCCGGCCACGGCTCCTGAAAGACGGCGTCGATGTTCGCGCCGTGGTCCGCGAGGATCCGCGCGAGGTCCGCGATGATGCCGGAGCGGTCGCGCACGACGAACCGCAGCGAGTAGGCCGAGACGAACTCCCCCGCCGAGGCCGCCTCGCACGGGAGAAGGTCGGCGAAGCCCAGCGGCGGGACGCGCGGCTCGCCCTTCGACCGGGCCAGCTCCACGACGTCCGCGAGGACGGCCGTCGCCGTCGGGTCGCCGCCCGCGCCGCGGCCGGAGAACACGAACGAGCCGCCCGCCGCCGCCTTCACCTCGATCGCGTTGAACGGGCCCGTCACCTTCGCGAGAAGCGAGGCTTGCGACACGAGGTGCGTCCGCACGGAAAGGAGAAGGTGCCCGGACGGCAGCTCTCGCGCAACGCCGAGCTGGCGCGGCGTGCGGCCCAGGCGCTTCGCGTAGAGGAAATCGCACGGAAGGAGGCGCGTGATGCCTTCGCGCGCGATCTGCGCCACGTGTGCGTCGCGCCCGAACGCCAGACGCGCCAGGAGAGCGAGCTTGTAAGCCGCGTCCTCTCCCTCGACGTCGCTCGCCGGGTCGGCCTCGGCGTACCCGAGCTTCTGCGCGTCCTTCAGGACGTCGGCGTACGCGCGGCCCGTCGCCTCCATCTCCGTGAGAATGAAGTTGCAGGTCCCGTTCAGGATCCCCGACACGGAGGCGATCCGGTCGCCCGCGAAGCTCTCGCGCAGGGCGCGCAGGATCGGGATGCCGCCCGCGACGGCCGCCTCGATGCCGAGCCCGGCCTTCTTCTCGCGCGCGAGCGCCTGAAGCGAGGTCCCCTCCTTCGCGAGGAGGAGCTTGTTCGCCGTGACGACGCTCTTGCCGGCGCCGAGCGCCGCGCGGATGAGCGCGTTTGCAGGCTCGTGGCCGCCAATCAGCTCGACGACGAGGTCCACGTCCGGGGCCGTCGCGACCGACGCGAGGTCCGTCGTCCAGCGCACGTCGCTCGGCGCGGCATCGCGCTTGTCGTCCGGCCGGCGCGTCCCGATGGCGACGAGACGGAGACCGACGCCGCGGCGCGACGCGAGATCGGGCGCGCGGGAGGCGAGGAGCCGGACGAACGCGCGCCCGACGTTGCCGTAGCCGAGGAGACCCACGCGGACGGGCGCCGGACTATCGCTTTTCATGCGGGAGCAATGTACGGTACGGCAACCCCGCGGTCAAAGAACGCCTCCGGAGGCTTTTCATGCTGAGCACGCTCGCCCTCACCGTCCTCCTCGCACAGACGCGCGCCGCACGGCCCGAGGCCGCTCCGACCGCGACGCCAGCGGTCGCCTCGGCGAAAGCCGACGAGGCCGCCCAGAGGGACGACAAGAAGAAGGAAGAGAAGGAAGAGCCGCCGGTCGTCACGAAGCACACCCTCACGGCGGGCGGCAAGACGCTGTCGTACACGGCGACGACGGGCTTCATGCCGCTCAAGACGGACGCGGGCGAGACCGAAGCGAAGGTCTTCTTCATGGCGTACACGCTGGACCGCGGCGCCGCCGCCGCGTCGAAGCGGCCGCTCACGTTCTCGTTCAACGGCGGCCCGGGCGCAGCATCCGTGTGGCTGCACATGGGCGCGCTCGGCCCGAAGCGCGTGAAGATGAAGGACGCCGACGGGATGATGCCGGCGCCGCCCTACACCGTCGTCGACAACGAGGAGACCTGGCTCGGCGACACCGACATGGTCTTCATCGACCCCGTCGGGACCGGCTACAGCCGGCCCTCGAAGCCCGAGCTCGGAAAAAAGTTCTGGGGCCTCGACGGCGACATCGCGTCCGTGGGCGAGTTCATCCGCCTCTACCTCACGCGCTACGAGCGCTGGGGCTCGCCGCTCTTCCTCGTCGGCGAGAGCTACGGCACGACGCGCGCCGCGGGCCTCTCGGGCTACCTCGTGGACCGCGGCATCGCGTTCAACGGGATCCTCCTCGTCTCCTCGATCCTGAACTTCCAGACGGCGCGCTTCACGCGCGGCAACGACCTCCCGTACCCGCTGTTCCTGCCGACGTACACGGCGACGGCCTGGTACCACAAGAAGCTTCCCGCCGACCTGCAGGGCAAGCCCCTGCGCGCCGTCCTCGACGAGGTCGAGGCGTTCGCCGGCGGCGAGTATCCCGTCGCGCTCGCGAAGGGCGACGCGCTCGCCCCCGCCGACCGCAAGGCGCTCGCGGCGCGCCTCGCGCGCTACACCGGGCTCGACGCCGGGTGGATCGAGCGGGCGGACGAGCGCATCGAGATCATGCACTTCTGCCGCGAGCTCCTCGCCGCCGAGCGGAAGAACGTCGGCCGCATCGACTCGCGCTTCACGGGCGACAACGAGTCCGGCATCGCCGAGCGCCCGGACTTCGACCCGAGCATCGCTGCCATCGTCCCGCCGTACACCGCCGCCTTCAACCAGTACGTGAGGGCCGACCTCGGCTTCAAGAGCGACCTGACGTACTACGTGCTCGGCGGAGGGATCGGCAGCCCGTGGGAGTTTCCCCAGAACACGTTCGCGGACACGAGCGGCGCCCTGCGTTCGGCGTTCGCGAAGAACCCGTCCATGCGCCTCTTCGTCGCGTCGGGGCACTACGACCTCGCGACGCCGCACTTCGCCACGCGTTACACGCTCTCCCACATGGGCCTGACGTCAGATCAGCGCGCGCGCATTACGTCGAAGGAATACGAGGCCGGCCACATGATGTACCTCCACGTCGGCGAGCTCGCGAAGCTCCGCAGGGACGTCGCGGCGTTCTTCGCGTCCGCGCTCGGGAAGTGACGGGCAGCGCGCTCGCGCTCATCCTCGCCTTTCCGGTCGGGTTGTCACTCGGCCTCCTCGGAGGCGGCGGCTCGATCCTGACCGTGCCCGTTCTCGTGTACGCGGCCGGTCTGGACCCGAAGCTCGCGATCCCCGCCTCGCTCCTGAGCGTCGGGACGACGAGCCTCATCGCCGCTCTCGCGCACGCCCGGCGAAAGGCGGTCGCCTGGGGCTCGGCACTTGCGTTCGGCGGAAGCGGCCTCGTCGGCGCCTTTCTCGGCGCGCGCGCCGGCCGGGGGTTCTCCGGACGCACGCTCCTCGTCCTGTTCTCGCTCCTGATGGTCGCCGCGGGCCTTCTCATGCTCCGCGGCCGGCGCGGCGGCGGCACCGCGCACGAGCCGCGCCCCGTCCTCGTCGCCCCGCTCGGCGCGGGCGTCGGATTCCTGACCGGCCTGCTCGGCGTCGGCGGCGGATTTCTCATCGTGCCTGCGCTCGTCATCGCCGCCGGCCTCGCGATGCCGCTCGCCATCGGCACGTCTCTCGTCGTGATTGCGATCAACTCCGCCGCGGGCTTCGCGAGCCACATCGGGGAGCAGGCCGTGCCCTACGGCTTCGCGGCGGCGTTCACGGGCGTCTGCGTCCTCGGCGCGCTCGCCGGCGAGCGCCTCGGGCGCGACCTCCCGGCCGCGAGGCTCCGGAAGTGGTTCGGCGTCTTCGTGATCGCGGTCGGCCTCGCCCTGCTCGTGAAGAACCTCGCACCCTGACGGGAACCTCCGGGCGCGGGCGGGGTCCAACCGTGCGAAGGAGAACGTCATGCGTCTTCGCACCCCGCTCCTCTCGCTGCTCTTCGCCGCCGGCTCCGCCCTCGGAAACGCCCCCGCGGGCTTCGGACTCGAAGTCCTCGTGGACGGCTCGGCCCGCCCCGAGTACGCCGCACGCGGCACGGTGTACGTCGAGGCGCTGCGCGGCCGGGACTTCTCCCTCCGCATCACGAACCCGCTCGGCGTGCGGGTCGCCGTGGCGCTCTCGGTCGACGGCCTCAACACGATCGACGCCAGGCACACGACGGCACGGGACGCCCGCAAGTGGATCCTGGATCCCTACCAGACCGTCGTGATCCCCGGCTGGCAGGTCTCCGGCGACACGAGCCGGAAGTTCTATTTCACCGGAGAGAAGCGCTCCTACGGCGCCGCGCTGGGCCAGACGGCGAACCTCGGGACGATCGAGGCGGTGTTCTTTCGGGAGAAGCAGCCGTACAGAGACAGATACCAGGAGAAGATCACCTTGAACGAAAGAGGGAAAGACCAGGAGAGGAGTTCTTCGAGTGAAAGAGGGGACGGGCCGCCGCCCGACTCGATGCCGGCCCCCTCCGCGGCCGGCGCCCTTGGCGGTGCCAAAGAAGAGCAGAACGAGCAGTCCGGAATGGCTCGGGACCACTCGAAGAAGTCTTCCTCTTCCTCTCTTTCCGACGAGCTGGCCGCCACCGGCATCGGGCGCCGGACGCGGTTCGACGTGACGCGCGTGGACGTCGACCTCGAGGACGCGCCCGCGATGTCCGTGCGCCTGCGCTACGAGTTCCGGCCGCAGCTCGTCGCCCTCGGCGTAATGCGCCAGTCGCCCGACCCCGTCGCCCGGCGAGAGGCCGGCCGCGGATTCTCGGACTTCTGCCCCGAGCCGAACTGATCCGGAAACACTTCGGGCTCTCCTCCGTATGCGTAGGGGATAGATTCCGTCTACGAAGGAGAGCCCTGCATGCGCCTCACCAGGCACCTTGCCCTTATCCTCCTCGGCCTCATGGCCACCCCAGCAGCCGCCCAGACCTCCAGGTCCGCAGCAACCACCCCGAAAGCCGCCGCCGACATCCTCCCCTTCAAGGCCACCGAGAAGACCCTTCCGAACGGCCTGAAGGTCATCGTCGTCCCGACCGGCTTCCCGAACATCGTCTCGCTCCAGATTCCCGTGAAGACGGGCTCGCGGAACGAGGTCGAGCCCGGCAAGTCCGGCTTCGCCCACTTCTTCGAGCACATGATGTTCCGCGGGACGAAGGCCTACCCGCCGGCGAAGTACCAGGAGATCGTCACGCGCTCGGGCGCCCGCCAGAACGCGTACACGACCGACGACTACACGAACTACCACACGACGTTCCCGAAGGAAGACCTCGAGACGATGCTCAAGATCGAGGCCGACCGCTTCCAGAACCTCGAGTACGGGGAGTCCGAGTTCAAGACCGAGGCGCGCGCCGTCCTCGGCGAGTACAACAAGAACAGCGCGAACCCGATCTCGAAGCTCTACGAGGTCACGCGCGACAAGGCTTTCAACGTCCACACGTACAAGCACACGACGATGGGCTTCCTCAAGGACATCGAGGACATGCCCAACCAGTTCGCGTACTCGAAGCTCTTCTTCGACCGCTGGTACCGGCCCGAGCACGCGACCGTGATCGTCGCGGGCGACGTCGACCCGGCGAAGACGATCGCCCTCGTCGACAAGTACTGGGGCGGCTGGAAGAGGGGCGGAAAGACGCTCCCAATTCCGCAGGAGCCGCCCGCGAAGGGCCCGGTCACCGCGCACGTGCCGTGGCCGTCCGACACGCTCCCGTGGGTCGTCGTCGCGTTCCACGGCCCGGCCTTCTCGGAGACGAAGAAGGACCTGCCCGCCCTGGACGCGCTCTTCGACCTCACGTTCGGCCCGACGTCCGACCTCTACAAGAAGCTCGTCGAGAAGGAGCAGAAGGTCGACTCGCTCCAGCCGAACGTCGACGTCAACGAGGACCCCGAGCTCGTCGGTGTCTTCACACGCCTGAAGAAGGGGACCGATCCCGTTTACGTGCGCGACGAGATCCTGCGCGCCGTCGCGGCCCTCCGCGACGCGCCCGTCGACGCGAAGCGCCTCGCCGACGTGAAGTCCAACTCGCGCTACGGCCTCGTCCGCGGCCTCGACGACACCGAGCGCATCGCCGGCCTCCTCGCGCGCTTCGTGCGCCTCCGGCGTTCCTACGGCACGCTGAACCAGTACTACCGTCTCATCGACGCCCTCACGCCGGCGGACCTGCAGGCCGCGGCGCAAACGTACCTCACGGATTCGAACCTCGTCCTCACGACGCTCTCGAAGGACCCGATGCCCGAGGCCATGGCCGTCGTTCCGCCGCTGGCCCGCTTCGGCGGCGCCGCGAAGCCCGACGCCGCGGGAGCCGCGGTCCCGTGGATCGCGCAGAAGTCCCTGCTCCCACGCACCGAAGTGAAGTTCCTCTTCGCCGCGGGTTCGGCGCAGGACCCCGCCGGCAAGGAAGGCCTCGCGGCCCTGACCGCCCGCATGATCGCGGACGGCGGCTCCTCGGACATGCGCATCGACGAGATCAAGAAGGCCCTCTTCCCCGTCGCGGCCAGCTTCGACTCCGGATGCGACAGGGAGATGACGATCTTCACGGGTGTCGTCCATCGGGACGCCTGGAAGACGTTCGCCGACGTTGCGCTCCCGCAGCTCGTCACACCCGGCTTCCGGGAGGAGGACTTTCGGCGCATCAAGGACGCCCTGAAGAACGCCCTCGTCCAGAACCTCCGCAACAACAACGACGAGGAACTCGGCAAGGAGCGCCTCCAGCAGCGCGTGTTCGCGGGCACGCCCTACGGCCACCCCGTCCTCGGCTCGGTCGCCGGGCTCGACGCGATCACGCTCGACGACGTCAAAGCCTTCGCGCAGAAGGCCTACACGCAGGCGGCGCTCACGGTCGGTGTCGCGGGCGACATGCCCGACGAATTCGCCGCCCGGATCAAGGCCGACGCCGCGAAGCTCCCCGCGGGTCCCGCCCTTCCCGCGCCCGCCGGCGTCGTCGGCCGCAAGCCCTCCGGGATCGACGTCGACATCGTGAAGAAGGAAACCCGCTCCACGGCGATCTCGTTCGGCTTCCCGATCGACGTCACGCGCACGCACGCGGACTACGCGGCGCTCTCGGTCGCGCGCGCGTGGCTCGGCGAGCACCGCTCGTCCAGCTCGCACCTCTATCAGCGGATCCGCGAGGTGCGCGGCATGAACTACGGCGACTACGCCTACATCGAGGCGTTCCCCGGCGGCATGTACCGCATGCTCCCCGAGCCGAACGTGGCGCGCCGCGCGCAGCTGTTCGAGATCTGGATCCGCCCCGTCATGCCGCAGAACGCCCACATGGCGCTCCGCGTCGCGATCTGGGAGCTGGACAAGCTCGTGAACGAAGGCATCTCCGAGGAAGACTTCCAGACGACACGCGACTACCTCATGAAGAACGTCTACCTCCTGACGGCAACGCAGGACCACGCGCTCGGCACGTCCCTCGACCAGAAGTGGTACGGCCTGCCGGACTACGTTTCGGACATGCGCGGGAAGCTCGGCAAGCTCACGCGCGCCGACGTGAACGCAGCCGTCAAGCGGCACCTCCAGGCGAGCTACCTCATCTTTCACGAAGGACGCCGAGGCGCTGAAGGCCGCGCTCGTCGCCGACGCCTTCTCGCCGATCACGTACGACGGCGAGAAGCCGAAAGCGCTCCTCGACGAGGACAAGGTGATGGCCCGGGGCGCTCGCGGGGCTGGGCCGGGGGGGGCTACCCGGCTCGTCCTGAGCGCCGACGTCTTCAACCGGCACTCCGGGACCGTCGTGGCCGTCGCGCTGACGAGTCAGGCGCCGTCCGCCAGAAATCCTGGGTGAAAATCGGCCAGGCCGCACTCTCGACGGAGAGGCTCGGCAGCGCCTCGCGCGGGCAACCCGGACGAGCTCGGCAGGTTCTCGAGGGGCACGCGGGGGTTGGGGGGGGGGGGGGCCCACGCCGGCGGCGGCTCGCCTGGGCGTCCGGATGGCGCTGTCGATCCCGCCGTCGGTCTTCTTTCCGACGCTCGGCTTCCTCTACATGGCCTTCCTCGACCACCCCCGGAGGCCGCGCCCGGCGCTGCTCTACGTCTTCGCGCCCATCACGGCGCTCGGCTCCACGAAGGACATCGGCCTCGCGGCCATGCTCGTTCTCCTCGACGTGCTGGTCTGGATGGCCGTGATCAACGGCCTCCTCACGGGGATCGGGTGGCTGTTCGAAAGGCCAGACCCGAAGCCCTGAAGGGTGGCCGGGGGACCAAATCCGGTCCATATTGTCCGGCAGCGGGGTGAGGCATGGCTTCCGTCGCCGGGTCCACACATCCCACGACGCACTGGCACGTCGAGGGCGACCGCGTCCAGTGCGACGTCTGCCCGCGTTTCTGCAGGCTGAAAGAGGGCCAGGAAGGCCATTGCTTCGTGCGGGCGGCGCGCGGCGGGGAGATCGTGCTGACGACGTACGGGCGGTCGAGCGGCTTCTGCGTGGACCCGATCGAGAAGAAGCCCCTGAACCACTTCCTGCCGGGCACGTCCGTCCTGTCGTTCGGGACCGCGGGCTGCAACCTCGCCTGCAAGTTCTGCCAGAACTGGGACATCTCGAAGTCGCGCGAGATGGACACGCTCGCCGCCAACGCGACGCCCCAGCGAATCGCGGCCGCCGCCGTCGAGCTGGGGTGCCGGAGCGTCGCGTTCACGTACAACGACCCCGTCGTCTTCATGGAGTACGCGATCGACGTCGCCGCGGCCTGCCACGCCGTGGGCGTGAAGACGGTCGCCGTGACGGCCGGCTACGTGGCTCCGAAACCGCGCGCGGAGCTCTTCGCCGCGATGGACGCCGCGAACGTCGACCTCAAGGCGTTCACGGAGGATTTCTACGCGAAGGCCTGCGGCGCGCACCTCCAGCCCGTTCTCGAGACGCTCGAGTACCTCGTCCGGGAGACGAAGGTCTGGACCGAGATCACCACGCTCCTGATCCCGGGGATGAACGACTCCGGCGCGGAGATCGACGCGATGACGCGCTGGGTCTTCGAGCACCTCGGTCCGGACGTCCCGCATCACTTCACGGCGTTTCATCCGGACTGGAAAATGCGGGACGTTTCCGCCACCCCCACCGCGACCTTGAGGAGAGCGCGAGAGATCGCGCGCGGAAACGGCCTCGAGTACGTCTACACGGGCAACGTCCACGATCCCGAGGGCCAGAGCACGAACTGCGCGGAGTGCGGGAAGATTCTCATTGAAAGAGACGGATACGAGACCGGAGCGTGGGGCCTGAAGGCCGGCGGTCAATGCGGCGCGTGCGGCGCCCGGTGCCCGGGACACTTCGAAGAAACCCCCGGTGCCTGGGGCGCCCGCCGCCAGCCCGTCCACCTCGCCGCATCATGACGAGAGCGAGGATGGTCCGCCCTCCAGCCGTCGCCGGCACGTTCTACCCGGCCTCCCCCGCAGCGCTTGCGCGGCACGTGGATGCGCTCCTCGCCGGGGCGGTCGTTGCGCCCGGCGAAGCGCTTCCCCTCGCGCTCGTCGTCCCGCACGCCGGGACCATCTACTCCGGCCCCGTCGCGGCGAGCGCGTACGCGCGCCTGCGCCCTCACGCGGCCGAGATCAGGCGCGTCGTGGCCTTCGGCCCGGTGCACCGCGTGCCCGTCCATGGCGCCGCGGTCCCGGCGGCCGACGCGTGGGCGACGCCTCTCGGCGAGGTGACGATCGACGCCGCGCTCCGGATGCGCGCTGCCGCATGCGGCGCGGCCGTGGACGACCGGCCACACGCCCCCGAGCACGCCCTCGAGGTCCAGCTCCCGTTCCTTCAGCGCGTCCTCGGGGAGGGCTTCACGTTCCTGCCCGTCGCGGTTTCGGAGATCTCCGCGCGAGCGACCGCGGACCTCATCGGCGAGTTCCTCGGCGAGAAGGGCACGCTCGTCGTCGTGAGCACCGACCTCAGCCACTACCACGACCTCGAGGCCGCCCGCCGCCTCGACCGCACGACGGCCGACGCGATCCTCGCGTGCGAGCCGGAAAACCTTTCGGGCGAGGACGCCTGCGGCTACTACCCGCTGAGGGGATTGCTCGAGCTGGCGCGGCGGAAATCTCTTCCGGTCAAGCTCCTCGACCTCAGAACCTCCGGCGACACGGCGGGAGACCCCGTGAGCGTCGTCGGTTACGGGGCGTTCGAAAGTGAGAACCCGTCTCACTAACTCATTCTAAGTAGATCTCTTATCTCCTGTCTTTCCTCCCTTGACTGAATTGGTGCTATTTCATATCGTACCGATCCGGTTCGATATCTCGAGCGTATTCGAGCCGGGGAGTACGCGATGTTCCGAATGACCAAGATGACCGACTACGGGATCGTGCTGCTGACGCAGTTCGCGGCGCACGAGGACCGGCCCGCGTTCACGGCGCGCGAGCTCGCGCACGACACGCGGCTGCCCCTCCCCACCGTCGGCAAGCTCCTCAAGCAGCTCTCGCACGGCGGCCTCCTCGCCTCGCAGCGCGGCACGCGCGGCGGGTACTCCCTCGCGCGCCCCCCGCGCGAGATCACGGTCGCCTCCATCATCGCGACGCTCGAGGGCCCGGTCTCGATCACCGAGTGCGGCGGCGCCGTCCGCTGCGAGCACGAAAGCTTCTGCTCCACGAAGCCGAACTGGCAGATCATCAACGACGCGATCCGCGCGTCGCTCGAAGGCCTGACGCTCGCGGACATGACACGGCCGCTCCCGCCCCGTTTCGCCGCGGCTTCGGCGGCCGCGCTCCCTGTGCACCGGAGCCCCGCATGAACGACGCCCTGCTGAACGAGCTGACGCAGCGCGAGTACCAGCACGGTTTCGTGACGGACGTCGAGACCGAGTCGATTCCGGCCGGACTCAGCGAGGACGTCGTCCGGATCATCTCGAAGAAGAAGAACGAGCCCGAGTGGCTCCTCGAGTGGCGCCTCAAGGCGTACCGTCACTGGCTCACGATGGAAGAGCCGGCGTGGGCGCGCGTCTCGTACCCCCCGATCGACTACCAGAAGATCGTGTACTACGCCGCGCCGAAGTCCGCGAAGGAGGGCCCGACGAGCCTCGCGGACGTCGATCCCGAGCTCCTCGCGATGTACGAGAAGCTGGGCGTCCCGCTCAAGGAGCGCGAGATCCTCGCCGGAGTCGCCGTCGACGCGGTCATCGACAGCGTGTCCGTCGCGACGACGTTCCGCGAGAAGCTCGCGTCCGTCGGGATCGTCTTCTGCTCCTTCTCCGAGGCCGTACACTCGCACCCCGACCTCGTCCGGAAGTGGCTCGGCTCGGTCGTGCCCTCGCGCGACAACTTCTTCGCGGCGCTGAACTCGGCGGTCTTCTCGGACGGGTCGTTCTGCTACATCCCGAAGGGCGTCCGCTGCCCGATGGAGCTGTCGACGTACTTCCGCATCAACCAGGCCGACACCGGCCAGTTCGAGCGCACGCTCATCGTGGCCGAGGAAGGCGCGACGGTCTCGTACCTCGAGGGCTGCACGGCGCCGAAGCGCGACGTGAACCAGCTCCACGCGGCCGTCGTCGAGCTCGTCGCGATGGACGACGCCACCATCAAGTACTCCACGGTCCAGAACTGGTACCCCGGCGACCGCGAGGGCAAGGGCGGCATCTACAACTTCGTCACGAAGCGGGGCAAGTGCCTCGGCAAGCGCTCGAAGATCTCGTGGACGCAGGTCGAGACCGGCTCGGCCATCACGTGGAAGTACCCGAGCTGCATCCTCATGGGCGACGACTCGATCGGCGAGTTCTACTCGGTCGCGCTCGCGAACAACTACCAGCAGGCCGACACGGGCACGAAGATGATCCACATCGGGAAGAACACCCGGTCGACGATCGTCTCCAAGGGCATCTCCGCGGGCCACGGGCAGAACACGTACCGGGGCGGCGTCACGATCCTCAAGTCGGCGGTGGGCGCGCGCAACTACTCGCAGTGCGACTCGCTCCTCATCGGAGACCAGTGCGGCGCGCACACGTTTCCGTACATCGAGGTCAAGAACAGCACGGCCACGCTCGAGCACGAGGCGTCCACGTCGAAGATCGGCGAGGACCAGCTCTTCTACTGCATGCAGCGCGGGATCTCGGCGGAAGACGCCGTGTCCCTCATCGTCAACGGCTTCGCCAAGCGCGTCCTCAAGGAGCTCCCCATGGAGTTCGCGGTGGAAGCGCAGAAGCTGCTCGGCGTGTCGCTGGAAGGATCAGTCGGATGAAGAACGTCGACACACCCCTCCTGGAAATCCGAAATCTTCACGCGTCCATCGAGGAAGACGGGACCGAGATCCTCAGGGGGATCGACCTGAAGATTCTTCCCGGCGAAGTCCACGCCATCATGGGCCCGAACGGCTCCGGCAAGAGCACGCTGGCGCACGTCCTGTCGGGCCGGCCGGGTTACGCCGTGACCCAGGGGACGGTCTCGTTCCTGGGCAAGGACCTCCTCGCGATGAAGCCCGAGGAGCGGGCCCGCGAAGGCGTGTTCCTCGCGTTCCAGTACCCGGTCGAGATCCCGGGCGTCTCGAACAACTACTTCCTGCGCACGGCCGTCAACGCCGTCCGGCGCCACCGCGGCCTCGCCGAGCTCGACGCGATGGACTTCCTTGCGCTCCTCGACGAGAAGGCGAAGCTCGTCGAGATGGAAGAGGCGCTCCTGAACCGCTCCGTGAACGAGGGCTTCTCGGGCGGCGAGAAGAAGCGCAACGAGGTCCTCCAGATGGCGCTCCTCGATCCGCGCCTCGCGATCCTCGACGAGACCGACTCGGGCCTCGACATCGACGCGCTCCGCATCGCGGCCGGCGGCGTCAACGCCCTCCGAGACGGCAAGCGCGGCTTTCTCGTCATCACGCACTACCAGCGCCTTCTGAACTACATCGTCCCGGACGTCGTTCACGTCCTCTCGGACGGAAGGATCGTCAAGTCGGGCGACAGGAGCCTCGCCCTCGAGCTCGAGGCGAAGGGCTACGGCTGGATCGAAAAGGAAGCCGCCGCCGCGGCGCGCTGAGCATGACGGCATCCGCAAGAGCGGCCACCATCCGCGACGGCGTCGACGTCCTCGCCACGCAGGCCGAGGAGTTCACCTCGGGCCTCGCCGGGCCGCCGTGGCTCACAAAGCTGCGCCGGGACGGCATGGCGTCCCTCGTGAAGACCGGCTTCCCGTCGCAGCGCGACGAGGAGTGGCGTTACACGAACCTCCTGCCACTCGCCCGAACGGTCTTCGGCCTCGCCCCCCGCGACGTCACGATCGCCGAGCGCACGCAGGCCGTCGAGCTCGAGGCCCGCCTCGGCACCCTCGGCCTCTCCTCCCCCGGCCCGCGCCTCGTCTTCGTCAACGGGCACCTCGTCCGGCGCACGGCGCACACGCTTCCCGCGGAGATCCTGTTCGAGAACCTCGGAACCGTCCTCCGTCTCGCGCCCGAGCGCGTCGAGAAGGTGCTCATCGCCGCTCCGGCCGGCCATCCGTTCGTCGCGCTGAACGACGCGTTCCTCGACACGGGCGCTCTCGTGCGCGTCGGGAAAGGGCTGACGGCGCCCGATCCTCTCGTCGTCGTCCACCTCTCGACGTCCGCGAGCGGGACGCCGGCGCCCCTCATGTCTCATCTCCGCAATCTCGTCGTCCTCGAGGAGGACGCGGCTGCCACCGTCGTCGAGGTGTTCCTCGGCACGGACGAGCTGTCCTTCACGAACGCGGTCACGCAGGCCGTCCTCGGGGAGAACGCACGCCTCACGCACATCAAGGTCCAGCTCGAGGGCCGGCAGGCCTATCACGTCGGGAACCTCTTCCTCTCGCACGCGCGGGGCGCCCGTTCGACGTCGCACGTCTATTCCTTCGGCGGCGCGACGGTTCGCAACGAGATCTCCGCGACGCTTTCCGGCGAGGGCTCGGGGACCGAAATGTACGGCCTCTTCGCCGCGGCGGCCGGCCAGAGCGTCGACTGCCACACCGTCATCGACCACGCGGCCCCGCGCGCGGACAGCCTCGAGCTCTACAAGGGCATCCTCGACGGGAACGGCCGCGGCGCATTCGACGGCAAGGTGATCGTGCGCGAGGGCGCCGTGAAGACGGACGCCCGCCAGACGAACCGGAACCTGATCCTCTCGGACGAAGCTCTCGTCGACAGCAAGCCGCAGCTCGAGATCCACAACAACGACGTCCGGTGCACGCACGGCTCGACCACGGGCCGCATCGACTCGGACGCCCTCTTCTACCTTCGCTCGCGCGGCCTCTCGGAAGGGGCGGCGCGAGCCCTCCTCACGTACGCCTTCGGCAGCGAGGTCGTCTCGAAGGTGGCCGCGCCGGACGTGAAGGCCCTCCTCGAGGACCGCCTCCACGCGTGGCTGCCCGCCGCGGCCGCATCGGTGAACGGATGAACGTCGAGAAGATCCGGGAGCAATTTCCGATCCTCGCGCAGAAGGTCCACGGCAAGCGCCTCGTGTACCTCGACAACGCGAACACGACGCAGAAGCCGCGCGCCGTGATCGACTCCGGGAGCCGCTACTACGAAGAGACGAACGCGAACATCCACCGCGGCACGCACTTCCTCTCCGAGAAGGCGACGGCCGAATACGAAGGTGCCCGCGCGAAAGTCGCCCGCTTCCTCGGCGCGCGCGCCCCCCGCGAGGTCGTCTTCACGCGCGGCACGACCGAGGCGATCAACCTCGTGGCCGCAGGTTTCGCGCAGTCGGTCCTCAAAGAGGGCGACGAGATCCTCCTCACGGGCCTCGAGCACCACTCCAACATCGTTCCGTGGCAGCTCGCCTGCGGACGCACGGGCGCGAAGCTCGTCGTCGTCCCGATCACGGATTCGGGCGAGGTCCCCGTCGAGGAGTTCGAAAGGCGCCTGACGCCCCGGACGAAGATCGCGGCCGTTTCCCACGTCTCCAACGCTCTCGGCACGATCAATCCCGTCGAGGAGTTCATCCGGCTCGCCCACGCGCGCAGCGTGCCCGTCCTCGTGGACGGCGCGCAGGCCGCGCCGCACCTCCCGATCGACGTCGCGGCTCTGGGCTGCGACTTCTACGCGGTCTCCGGCCACAAGATGTACGGCCCGACGGGCATCGGCGCGCTCTACGGCACGGAGGCGTGGCTCGAGAAGCTTCCGCCCTACCAGGGCGGCGGCGACATGATCTCGTCCGTGACGTTCGAGAAGACGACGTACAACGAGCTGCCCTGGAAGTTCGAGGCCGGCACCGCGAACATCGCGGGCGGCATCGGTTTCGGCGTCGCGGCCGACTGGCTCTCGGCCATCGGGCTCCCCGCCGTGGCCGCGCACGAGCACACGCTCCTCGTCCGCGCGACGGAAGCGCTCTCGGCGATCGAGGGGCTGCGCATCGTCGGCACCGCGCCGCGCAAGGCGGCCGTCGTCTCGTTTCTCCTCGGCGACGTTCACCCCCACGACATCGGGACGATCCTCGACCGCGAGGGCATTGCGATCCGGACCGGACAGCACTGCGCGCAGCCCGTCATGGACCGCTACGGAATCGGCGCCACGGCGCGGGCCTCCTTCGGCGTCTACAACACCGAAGAAGAGGTCGACATCCTCGCGACGGCGCTGAAGAAGGTGCAGGAGGTTTTCGCCTGATGACGGACCTCCGCGACCTCTATCAGGAGGTCATCCTCGACCACAACAAGTCGCCGCACAACTATCGCGAGATGGCGGACCCGAGCCGCATGGCGCTCGGCCACAACCCGCTCTGCGGCGACCGGCTGAAGCTGTACGTCAAGCTGGACGGCGACAGGATCGCCGACGTCGCGTTCCAGGGGTCCGGCTGCGCGATCTCGAAGGCCTCGGCGTCGCTCATGACGGACGCCGTCAAGGGCAAGACGCTCGCCGAGGCGGAGGCCCTGTACGGCAAGTTCCACGACCTCCTCACGGGCCCGCCCGACGTGAAGGCGACGGGCGAGGGTCTCGGCAAGCTCGCGGTTTTCTCGGGCGTCCGCGAGTTTCCGGCACGCGTGAAGTGCGCGACGCTTGCGTGGCACACGCTGGAGAGCGCCATCAAGAACGTCCCCGAGGTCGCGAAGACCGAATGACCGAGCTCGAGCAGAAGGTCGTCGACGAAGCGCTGAAGAAGTGCTTCGACCCCGAGATCCCGGTGAACATCTGGGAGCTCGGGCTGATCTATTCGGTCGCCGTGTCGCCGGAGGGCGTCGCGCACGTGCAGATGACGCTGACCGCTCCCGCCTGCCCCGTCGCCGGCACCTTGCCCGGCGAGGTCGAGGCGAAGGTGAAGGCCGTTCCCGGCGTCACGGGGGCGAAGGTCGAGCTCGTCTGGGACCCGCCCTGGAACGCCGACATGATGACGCGCGTGGCGCGGGTCATGCTCGGGATGTAGCCGGCTCCGGCCTTCTCAGCGACAGCAGCCAGCCCGTCCCGAACGCGATCGTCGAGCCGAGGAGCGAGTACCACGGCCACGCGATCATCTTCCCGAGCGGGAACGGGACGAAGCCCTTCGAGCCCAGCCACAGGACGAACATGAACACGGCGGACGTCGCGATGCCGATCATCGCGTCCGTCTGCGTCGCCTTCCGCGCCCAGAGCGCGAGCAGGAACCCGCCGAGGAGGCCGCCGGCCGTCACGCTCGCGAGGCCGAGCGCGACCTGGACGGCCGGGACGCTCTGCGGCAGGCGCGAGAACCCGACCGCGAGCCCGGCGAGCACGAGCGTCCAGAAGAGCGTCAGCACCTTCCCGAGGACGAGCCCGCGCTTCCCCTCGACGTACTTCTTCCCCATCAGCGGCGCGACGATGTCGAGGGACAGCGCCGAGGCGAGCGAGTTCAGCGCCGACGACTCCGAGCACATCGCGGCCGAGAAGATTCCCGCCACGAGGTACGCCGACACGAACGGCGGCAGGCTCGTCACGATGAACGTCGGCAGGATCGCGTCCGACGACGCGAACCCGCCGGGCCCGATCGGCCGTCCGCCGTAGAACGCGAACATTCCGACGCCGAGCGCGAGAAACAGCGTGAACTGCAGGATCACGAGGACGCCCGACCCGATGAGCGCCTTCTGCGCGTCGCGCAGGCCGCGGCACGCGAGAAGCCGCTGGACGATCAGCTGATCGGCGCCGTGGGAGGCCATGGCCAACACGGCCCCGCCGATGACACCGGAAAAAGGGTATAGGGTTCGGAAAGATTCTTTGAAAGGTTAAAGAGGCGAACCGGCTGCCCGAGCTCCGCGCACCTTCCAAGAATCTCCTGAAATCCTCCCAATCCCCCGCCGAACGCATTCAGCAGCACCCAGAGAGCCATGATCGCGCCAGAGATGTAGACGAGGACCTGGATGAGGTCGATCCAGATGACCGCCTTGATGCCGCCGACGTACGTGTAGAGCGCGGTCGCGCCTGCGAGGAGGAGGATTGCCGCCCAGACCGGGATTCCGAGGATGAGCGCGATGGGGATCGCGGGGACCGCGAGGCGGACGCTCGCCGCCATGACGCGCGTGACCATGAAGATCAGCGACGTGAATCGCCGCGCGCCGACGCCGAAGCGCCGCTCGAGGAGCGCGTAGGCCGTCGTGATTTCGCCGTGGAAGTAGCCCGGAAGAAGGATGAACGAGACGGCAATGCGTCCGACGAGGTAGCCGAACGCGAGCTGGAGGAACGTGAACCCGGACCGGTACGCGTCGCCCGGCACCGAGAGGAACGTGAGCGCGGAAGTCTCCGTCGCGACGATCGAGGCCATGACGGCGCCCCACGGCATCGCGTGGCCGCCCAGGAAGTAGTCCTTCGCGTCCTTCTGGCCCCGGCCGAGCCACGCGCCCAGCACGTTGATCGCCACGAGGTACGCGGCGATCGCGAGAAGCGTCGGCACCCCGAGGGAAATGCCATCCATCAGGGCGGCATGATCACACAGGGCACGGCCCATTTAGACTCCGCGCGTGACACCGGCCGTCGAACGCAACAGGCTCCACGCGGGGCTGGCGGACTTCTGCGCGGCGCACCCCGTGGACGAGAAGATCCTCCTCGTTCCGTCCTTCCCCGTCGGCCAGCAGATTCTCGACGCGCTCGCACGCTCGGGCTGCGCGCACCTGAATCTCCGACCCGCGACCGTCTTCTCGCTCGCGCACGGCGTCGCCGGCCCGGCCCTCGCGGCGGCCGGACGTGTGACGCTCTCACGAGCCCAGCTGCTCGCCCTCGTCGAGGACGCGTGCGACCAGGTCCTCGAGCCCTCGTCGTACTTCGGGGCGCTGCGCGACAGGCCCGGCCTGCACCGCGCCCTGCAGTCCACGCTGAACGAGATCCGGCGCGCGGGCCTGACGCCCGAGCAGCTCCCCTCCGAGGCGCTCGAGGACCCGCGCAAGGCACGCGAGATGAAGGCGATCGGCCGCTCCTACCGCGACGCGCTCGAGGCCGGAAAGTTCGCGGACCCGCTCGACGTCCTCGCGGCCGCGACTCGCATGCTGCTCGAGGACCCCGGGCTGAAGCTCCCGACGGCGGTTCGCGTCCTCCGACCGGACGGAATCGACTTCTCGGGCGTCGAGGCCGCGTTCCTCGACGCGTTCCTGGCCCGCCCGGCCACGTCCCTCGCCGTCGACGTGCCGGAGGACGCCCCGCTGACGGCGGAGCGCGTGTCGCTCGCGTGCGCCTCGGGGGAGGAGAACGAAGTACGGGCCGTCTTCCGCCGCGTCGTGGACGAGACGATCCCGCTCGACGACGTCGAGATCGCGATCACGGACGACGCCGCGTACCGGCCGCTCGTTTACGAGCTGGCCCAGCAGGCGGGCTTCCCCTGCACGTTCGCCGACGGCATCCCGGCGACGTTTTCACGCCCGGCCCAGGGCGTCCTCGACGTCCTCGACTGGATCGCGGGCGGGTACGAGGAGCGCGCCCTCGCGCGGCTGTTCGGCGCTGGCCGGGCGAACCTGGCGGCCGCGCACCCCCGTGGCGCGCTCGTGGGGCCTGTCCGCGCGGCGCGGGCGTTCCGGCGCGCGCGGATCGTGCGTGGGCGCGACCGCACTCGCGCGCGCCTCGCGCTCGAGAGAGAGCGCCTCGAGCGCCGGGCCCGGGCCGAGGGCCTCGAGCCGGAGGCCGTCGCCGAGCGTCTCGTGCCCCTCGACGCGGTCGCGGCCTGGGTGGACCGCCTCCTCGCGATCGCCCCCGTGCCCGACCCCGAGGGCCGGGTCGACCTCGCCGCGCTCGCGCGCGCGGGCCTCGCGATCACGGGTCTCCTCGACGTCGCGAGCCGGCTGGACGGCATGGCGCGCGAGGGCCTCGCCCGCCTCTTCGCGGAGTTCGCGTCGCTGCCGCCGCGCAGGCTCCCGCTCGTGGAGGCGGCGGCGCGCCTGCGCGAGGCCGTCGGGGCGCTCGCCGTCGCGTCCTCGACGCCCGCGCCCGGACACGCGCACGTCGCGCGCATCGCGGACGCCGGATGGAGCGGCCGCGGGCGCACGTTCGTCCTCGGCCTCGACGAAGCGCGCTTCCCCGGCGGCGGGGCGCAGGATCCCGTCCTCCTCGACCACGAGCGCGAGGCCGTCAACAGCCGGATGGGCTCGCACGCGCTGCCACTGCGCCGCGGGACCGCGGCCGAGGAGAGCCGGCGCGCGCTCGCTTCGCTCCTCGCCCGCGCGCGCGGCCGCCTCGTCCTCTCGTACTCGAACCGCGACTTTCTGCAGGACGCCGAGCAGTTCCCCTCGTCGGCCGTTCTCGACGTCTTCCGCGCGCTCGAGGGCCGGCCGCGCGCGAGCTTCCGCGACCTCTTCGACCGCGAGGGCGCGCCTGCCGCGTTCCGGCCGGCGGGCGCGCCGCTCGACGAGATCGAGTGGTGGCTCGCGGCCCTTCACGCACCGGGGACGGATCCGGAGCGCGCGGGGCGCGAGGTCGAGACCGCCTACCCGTGGATCGCGGACGGGCGCGAGGCTGACGAGGCGCGTCGCTCCCCGGCGTTCACGAAGTGGGACGGGCGGCTGTCGGTCGCGCATGGCGAGCTGGACCCGCGTGTCACGCGCGAGCCGACGTCCGCCTCGCGCCTCCAGCTCCTCGCGAAGAGCCCGCGCGGGTACTTCCTGAAGTACGTCCTCGGCCTCTCGGAGCCGGACGAGGACCACGCCGTGGACGTCTGGCTGGACGCCCTCGAGTACGGCCGGCTCTTCCACGAGACCGTCTTCGAGTTCTTCACGGAACGCGTGGAGCCGGACGCGCCGTTCGACCTCGTCCGGGAGACGGCGCGCCTTCTCAAGGTCGCCGACCGCAACCTCGTCCGGATGCGCGGGGAGATCCCGCCCCCGAGCGACGTCGCGTTCCGGCAGCAGCGCGACGCCTTCCTCGCCGACCTCGACGTGTTCGTCAAGGGAGAGGCGAAGAGCGCGTCGACGTCGGTCCCGCGGTTCTTCGAGGTGCCGCTCGGTCGTTCGTACGGCAGCGCGGGCAAGGATCTCGCGTCCGCCGAGCCCGTCGAGATCGCGGGCGGGGGCGGAACGTTCCTCCTCCAGGGGCAGATCGACCGCATCGACTCCGAGGGAGCCGGCGCGTGGGCCGTGTGGGACTACAAGACGGGCAGCGAGAGACAGTTCAAGGACGCCTTGCCGCTGAACAGGGGCCGCCAGATCCAGCACGCCCTCTACGCGCGCGCCGCGGAGACCCTCCTCCGGCGTTCGGGGTTCGACGTGAAGTCCCTGCGCTCGGGCTACTACTTCCCGACCCGGAAGGGCGGGGGCCGCCGCGTCGTGCCCGAGGTGTCCGACGCCGACGTCGACGCCACGCTGAAGAACCTCTTCGACCTCCTCGCCGCGGGCGCGTTCCCGCACTCGGTCCGGAAGCGCGACTGCGACTGGTGCGACTTCCGCCTCGCCTGCGGCGATCCCGGGGAGGCGGCCCGCCAGTCGAAGGCGAAGTGCGAGTCGGGCGAGCCGCTCCTCGAGGCGCTGCGCGCTCTGGGGGGCCGCGATGTCTGAGCGGGTGCTGAAGACGGGACCGCTCCCGGACGCCGCCGAGCGCCTCCGTATCGAGACGGAGCTCGACCGGAACTTCCTCGTGGAGGCGGGCGCGGGCTCCGGCAAGACGACGAGCCTCGTCTCGCGGATGATCGCGCTCCTCGGCGCGGGCCTCGCCGAGCCGGACGCGCTCGTCGCCGTGACGTTCACGCGCAAGGCCGCCTCACAGCTGCGGCAGCGCTTCCAGGAAAAGCTGGAGGAGCGCCTCGCGGCCGAGAAGGAGCCCGCCGTCAAGGAGCGGCTCGAGAAAGCCCAGAAGGGCCTCGACCTCGTCCGCGTCGGGACGATCCATTCGTTCTGCGCCTCGCTGCTGCGCGAGCGCCCGGTCGAGGCCGGCATCGACCTCGGCCTGTCGGACGTCAAGCTCCAGGAAGCCGCGCTCTTCCAGCCGCTCGCGTGGCGCGAGTGGATCGCCGACTGCGCGGAGAAGGACGACCCGCGGCTCGCGGCGCTGGAAGAGACGGGCCTCGCCGCCCAGGACCTCGAGAGCGCGTTCCTGACGCTCGCGGAATATCCCGACGTCGTCCCGGCCGTCGCGAGCCCGCCGCCGCCGAAGCCCGCGCTCGACGGCGTCCGCCGGAAGACGGCTCTGCTCCTCGCGGAGGCCGGGCCGCTCAAGCCGGGCGAGCCGCTCGCGGGGAAGGAAGCCGACGACCTGCAGGCCGCGCTCGTGAGGGTCGCGCGCCTCCTCGAACAGCCGGACGCCGAGAGCGACGACGGCTTCGTCCGCGTGCTCGAGGAGCTCGAACCCGAGAAGCTCGCCGAGATCAAGGTCACACAGTGGGAAGGCGGCAAGGCGGCCGCGCTCGCGTTCGTGGCGCGCTTCGAGGCGTTCCGCGAGAAGGTCCTCCGGCCCACGCTCCTCGCGTGGCGCGAGTGGGTGCACCCGCGCGCGATGGGGTTTCTCCTCCCCGCGCTCGAGCGCCTGCGCACGCGCCGCCGCGAGGAGGGCTTCCTCACGTACGAGGACCTGCTCCTGATCTCCCGCGACGTCCTGCGCGACCAGCCGGCCGTTCGCCGGTACTTCCGCAGCCGCATCTCGCACCTTCTCGTCGACGAGTTCCAGGACACCGACCCGCTCCAGGCGGAGATCATGCTGTTCCTCACCTCGGACGACGACCGGCAGAAGAACGCGTGGAAGCTGCGGCCGAGGCCGGGCTCGCTGTTCGTCGTCGGCGACCCGAAGCAGTCCATCTACCGCTTCCGCCGCGCGGACATCGAGACGTACGAGACGTTCACGGACATCGTGATCGCTTCGGGCGGCGCGGTCCTGCCTCTGACGTCGAGCTTCCGCACCGTGGACGCGGCCGCCGAGCCCGTCAACCGGACGTTCGCGGGGGTCTTCCCGAAGAAGGCGACGAAGCTCCAGGCCAGGTTCGCGCCCCTCGAGGCACGCGGCGCGGAGGCGGGGCCGACGTGCGGCGCTTTCCGGCTCGCGTCGCAGGGCGACGGAAACGTCCGCGAGGGCCGCGTGCGCTCGATCAACGCGCGGAACGTGGCCGACTTCGTCCGGCGCGCTCTCGCGGGCGGCTGGAAGATCCCTGCGGGCCCGGGCGGCGCGCTCGTGACTCCGCGCCCGTCGGACATCCTGGTCCTGACCGTGGGCCGCGACGCGCTCGCCGAGCACGCGCAGGCCCTCGAAGTCGCGGGCGTCCCCGTCGAGGTCACGGGGAGCAAGGCCTTCGCGATCACGAAGGGCCTTCTCGCGCTGCAGCCTCTCCTCGCCGCCGTGAACGACCCCGACGACGAAGTCGCCGTCGTCGCGTTCCTCTCGGGGCCGCTCTGCGGCGTGGACGACGACGCGCTCTGGCGCCACCGCAAGGCCGGCGGCCGATTCGCGTTCACGACCGACCCCGAACCCGGCACGGACGCGAAGATCGCCCGCGGCCTGGCTCACCTCCGCGACGCCCTGAGGGACAGCCGTGCCTTCCCGCCCGCGGCCGCGCTCGTGAAGATCGTGGAGCGTCTCGGCCTCGCGGCGTCCATCTCCGCCGACGAAGGCGGCCGCACCGCGACCGGCAACCTCCTCAAGGTCCTCGCGTGGGCGCGGCGGCTCTCGGCCGACGGCCACTCCTTCGCGGACGTCGCGCGGCGCCTCGTCGAGGACGCGCCCGAGCTCGAGGAGATGAGCGTCGACGCGGCGCGCTCGAACGCGGTCCGCCTCATGAACATCCACAAGGCCAAGGGGCTCGAGGCGCCCATCGTGATCCTCGCCGAGCCCGTCGACCGGACGCCGCACGAGCCGGGCTCCCACATCGAACGGACGGGCGACGTACCGCGCGGCTGGTTCCCGGTCCTCAAGCCGCTCGGCGAGCGCGGCGTGCGCATCCTCGCGCTCCCTCCGGACTGGGAGGAGAAGAGCGGAATCGAGCGCCTGTTCCTCGACGCCGAGCAGCAGCGTCTCTTCTACGTGGGCGCGACGCGCGCGATGTACACGCTCGTCGCGAGCGTCCACACGAAGGTCACGAAGAAGGACGGGCCGCGGCTCACGGGCCTCTGGGCGCCGCTCGACCCGTACCTCAAGGACCTCGTGGCCAGCCCCGCGCCCGCGCCGGCCCTGCCCGGACGCGACCTGCCGCCGCTCGCCGAAAGGCTCCCCGAGGTGCGCACGCGCCTCGCCGAGGCGCGGGAGCGCGCGGGCGCCCCGACGTATGGCGTCGTAACGGTGACGGCGCTCGCGAAGAAGGAGGGCCCCCGGGCCCCGTCGCCAGCCGAGGAGGCGCGTGGCGCCGCGTGGGGACGCGTCCTGCACCAGCTTCTCGAAGCGGCCCTGCGGATGCCCGGCGTCGACCTTCGGCCGCTCGCCCTCAATCTCATGCGGGACGAGGAGGTCGCGCCCGACCTCCTCGACGAAGTGCTTCGCGTCGCCGCGTCCGTCACGGCCTCCGAGCTCTGGACGCGGGCCCTCAAGTCGCCGCGCCGGTACGTCGAGGTCCCGTTCGAGATGGTCGTGCCGTCGGGCGACCTCGGCTTCGCGGCTGGGCCTCCCGAGACGCTCCTCAAGGGCGCAATGGACCTCGTCTTCGAAGAAGACGGCGTCTGGCGCATCGTGGACTGGAAGTCCGACGTCGTCGGCGACTCTCTCGCCGCGCTCGTCGCCCACTACGCGCCTCAGGTGACGCACTACAGGCGTGCGTGGGAGGCGCTCACGAAGCGGCCGGCGAAGGCCGGGCTCTTCTTCATGGACACCGGGGAACTCGTCTGGCTGGGAGACGAGGGAAACGAGAAAGAAGAGAAGATTTCTTTGAAAGTGAATACAGCCGACCGGGAGAGCGGCGCGCGGCCTGATGGCTCCGCGCCCCGGCAGCGCTCGCTCTTCGACGAATGAGGAGAACCGCGCTTCTCCTGGTTCTTGCGACCACCGGCTGCGCGTCCTCCGACTGGGCGAAGACCGAGAGCGTCCCCGGAGGAAAACTCTACGTCCCGAAGCTCTACGCTCCCCTCCTCCCCGGCTCGATGTACCCGGACAAGAAGGTGCAGATCCCGGCGAAGGCGCGCCCCGCGATGGTCCTCGTCTGTCCGTCCAAGGGAGATTGCCGCCAAAGGGAAGTCCTCGACCACGCGGCGCAGAGGGGCCTCGTGGTGCTGGTCGGACGAGAGCCGAATACCGATTTGCTTCGGACCCGTGCGGAGGCGGACCCTGAGCGGATCGGCTGGCTGCTCGTTTGGCCAGACGAAGCTTTTCTTAGAAGGTGGATACGGGCCGGCGCACCGGGCACCGCTACAGCGATAGTCGGGCCGCCTCGATTCCCCTCCTACCCTTCCAAGCATCTTCTCTTCGCGGCGCTGCTCGGCATGGAGCCTCTGGAGGCGGGAGACGGCATCGTCCTCAAGCTTTATTCTCCGAACCAGAATGGCCTCCTCCCGGGCGAGGCGTTTCGCGACGCCGTCGAGTGGCTGGCCGGCGAGCTCGGAGCGAGGTGAACGTGCTCTCCTGCGCCTGCGACGCCTTCCTCAACGACTGGTTCTCGAGCACCGCCGAGGGCGTCCGGCCTCCCACCTGGCGGCCCCTGTCCGAGCACCCCGACGCGCGCTTCGCGCCCGATCTCGACTGCTTCCGCGGCGAGAACCTCATCCTCGCGTTCTGCACCGAGTGCCGGCGGCGCTGGTACTTCAGCTGGGACCTGAAGGACGACGCGTTCCACGCCGTCCCGATCGGCGACGAGGTCCTCGCGACGCTCAACCTCGAGATCCCGCTCGAGCGCCTCGTCGCCTTCCTTCTGAGCCCCGAGTACAAATACTGGAACTGGGCGATCGAGGGCTGGTTCGACCGCTTCTTCCGGCTCGCGGGGGGCGACCTCGATGCGGCTGCGGCCTCCCTCCGCCACGCCCTCGAGACGCCCGGCCTCCGCGGAGACGTCGACGGCTCCATCCGGCGCCGGCACCAGCGAGTCCTGGACCTTCAGTCCGAGCGGGCTCGTGCGGCTGGGCCGAAGCGTCCCCGGAACCTCTCTCGCTGAGACCGTGCCTCAGGTCTAAAATCCGTCGCCATGAACACCCGGAACGAAGGCGCGGTCCGCGCCAAGGGCGTCCTTCATCCCTGGCAGAAGCGGCTCTACACGATCCTGCTCGTGCCACTCGGCCTGATGGCGGCGAACTCGATCTACCTCGTCGCCTTCACGAAGTACTCCTCGTTCTTCATGGCGATGCTGCTCATGCACCTCGTGCTGGGCCTCCTGATCGCCATCCCCTTCCTCGTCTTCGCGTTCACGCACGGCGCGCGGATGCTCGCAAACATCCGGAACCGCAACGCGAAGATCGCCGGGCTCACGATCGTCGGCCTCTCGCTGCTCTGCATCGGGACCGGGATCACGATGGCGCTGAAGGGTGCGACGCTCACGAACCGGCCGATCTACCTCGCGCACGTCTTCGCGATCCCCGTCGCGCTCGTCGCCTTCATCCTCCACCGGCGTGCCGCGGTCCACAAACTGCATTTGAGGATGCTCGCCCAGTGGGGCGGCGCCGTGGCCGCGTTCGTCCTCGTGATGGCGGGCCTCCACAAACTGGAGAAGCCGGCGCAGCGCGTCGTGAACACGAACGGCGACGTTCAGTTCTTCCTCTCGTCCGCCGAGACGTTCGACCAGGGCCTCCTCGACGGGAAGAGGCTGTCCGCGAACGCGTACTGCCAGGAGTGCCACCCGGACTCCTTCAAGCGCTGGGAGAAGTCCGCCCACCGCTTCTCGTCGTTCAACAACCCCTTCTACCGCCGCGCCGTCGAGCTCATGGCCGACCGCGTCGGCCGCGAGAAGACGAAGTGGTGCTCCGGCTGCCACGACCCGGCCGTCCTCTTCACGGGGCAGATGGGCAAGGCCACGATGGCCACGTTCTCGTACGACCAGTTCGAAGCGCAGCAGGGTCTCACCTGCATGGCCTGCCACTCCATCACCGAGGTCAAAGACCTGCGCGGCAACGGCGGCTACGTGATCGAGGAAAGCAAGCAGTACCCGTTCGCGTTCTCCAACAACAAGGCGCTCAAGGAGGTGAACAAGCTCCTGATCCGCATGGAGCCCTCCCTCCACCGCCAGACGTTCATGAAGCCGTTCATGCGCACGCCGGAATTCTGCTCGACGTGCCACAAGGTCGGGCTCCTCCCGCCGCTGAACGATTACCACTGGATGCGCGGTCAGAACCACTACGACAGCTGGTACGACTCGGGCGTTTCGGGCAACGCGGTGCGGTCGTTCTACGACCCGCCGAAGACGAAGGCCTGCCGCGATTGCCACCTGCCGCTGATGCCGTCCAACGAGTTCGGCAACCAGGCCGGGATGCTCCACGACCACCTCTTCCCCGCGGCCAACACGGCATTGCCGGCGATTCGCGGGGAAAAAGAAACGATAGAAGACATTCGTAAGAAGGTACTGGCTGGATCCCTCTCAATCGATGTCTTCGCGTTGAAGCGCGGTAGCGAGGTGCTGCCGATCGGCCCTGCGCTGCCGGCGGTGAGGCCCGGCGAGACCGTCGACGTCGAGGTCGTCGTGCGCACGCGGACGCTCGGGCACCCCTACACGAACGGCACGTCCGACAGCAACGAGACGTGGGTCGAGTTCAAGGCCGACAACGGCGCGCGCTCCGTGATGGCCTCGGGCACGCTCGACGCGAACGGACGCCTCGACCCCGCGGCCGACAAGATCGCGCAGCTCGCGATCGCGCACGACGGCTCCTTCATGGACCGCCGCCAGCCGCAGGACATCCACGTCCCGCTCTACAACAACTTCATCCCGCCGGGCGCGGCGCGCACGGTCCACTACCGCTTCACGGTGCCGAAGGACGCGGCGGGCTCGATCACGCTCGCGGCGGCCCTCAACTACCGGAAGTTCTCGCGCGATTACTCCATCTTCGTCGGCGGACCGGATGCCCCGACACTGCCCGTGACGCGAATCTCTGCGGATTCAGTCGTACTGCCCGTCGAAGGAAGCCTCCGCGGCGCCGCGACCGGCTCCGCCGCTCCGGTCGCCGGCGCAGCACCCTCAACTACTCGCGGAAATCCGGATTTCCCCGATCGGCAGTGGATCCGCTGGAACGACTACGGGATCGGCCTCCTCCTGCAGGGAGACCTCAGGGGAGCCTCGGCCGCGTTCAAGAAGGTCGCGGAGCTCGCCCCGGACAAGCCGGACGGCCCGCTGAACCTCGCGCGCTGCAAGGTGCAGGAGGGCGATCTCCCCGCGGCGAAGGCCGCGCTCGCCGACGCCGAGAAGCGCCGTCCGGGCTGGGGCAAGACGCAGTACTTCCGCTCGCTCGTTTCCAAGGAGGAGGGCCGCCTCGACGACGCGCTCGCCGACCTCGAACGCGTCCTCGCGAAGTTCCCGAAGGACCGCGTCGTCCTGAACCAGAAGGCCCGCGTCCTCTACCTCGCGGGCAAGTACGCGGAGGCGCTCCCGCCGATCGACGCCGTCCTCGCGATCGACGGCGAGGACCTCGCCGCGCATTACAACGCGATGCTCTGCCTCAAGGCGCTCGGGCGCTCGGAGGAGGCCGCCGCCGAGGAGAAGTGGTACCGGTTCTTCAAGGACGACGAGTCCGCCCGCGCGCTCCTCGCGGAGTACCGCATCGCGCACCCGCTCGAGAACCGCGAGTCGCTGCCGGTCCACGTCCACGACGACGCGCAGCCCTCGCAGGCCGTCCCGCCCGCGTGGCTTGCAGAGATCGGCCCGAAGGGCTACGAGTACAAGGGCTACGCGCCGAAGGGCGAAATGGTCCTGAAGGACGACCGCCCGCAGGGCGCGCCGCGCCCGTTCGCGCGGCCCGAGCCCCCGTCGAAACAGGCGGGGGAACGGAAGGGACCCGGCGTTCCGGTTGCGGCCGCCGTCGTCCCGGTCGTCTCGTCGCACTGATATCGTTCGTCGATGAAGAAGCGGTTTCTCCTCGTGCTCCTGTGCGTGGTGTTCGCCGGCCCGGCCCGTCCCCAGGGAGACGTGGCCGCCATGGACAAGTGGCTGAAGCCGAAGACGATCTTCTACCACGTGGAGGGCGCGTACGCGGGTAAGGCGCTCGTCTCCGTCCCGAACGGGGGCGCATGGGCCGACGTGACCGACCGCGTCGCGATCGACCTCGAGTGGAACCTCCGGAACGGAACGCTCGCGCACGTCCTCAAGATCGAAAACTTTCCGACGAAGATTGCGAACCTGCGCCAGGGCGAGCCGAAGTGCGCTCCCCCGGTCCTGCGCGGCGAGTACGAGCACGGGACGGTCCTCGAGATCGCCACGGGACCGACGGGTCAGCCCGAGATGAAGGTCGAGACGACGATCCCCGACGTCGACGTCCCGCAGTTCTGCACGGGGAAGCCCAAGCGCTGGAAGGGGAAGAAGAGCGTCCAGCCCGAGGAACTTCTCGTGCTTTCCCCGGTCCTCCTCACGATGCCTCTCGGCGATTCGAAGGACGTGAAGATCTCGAGCGACAGGAAGTCCATCGTCGCGACGAAGAACGGCTGGACCTGGACGTACACCCCGAGCGTGACGAAGCCGGCGGCCTGAGGGCGACAATACCTACGCCATGCAGATCCACACGCTCGATCTCGAGTTCTTCCGCGGCGAGACGATTGCCGCGTACCTCGTCGAATCCGGCGGCCATCTCGCGCTCGTCGAGACCGGCCCCGACTCCACCTGGCCGCACCTCGTCGCGGCGCTCGCGAAGCATGGCGCGAGGCCGGAGGACGTCAAGGACGTGCTCGTCACGCACATCCACCTCGATCACGCGGGCGCCGCATGGCGGCTCGCGCGGGCCGGCGCGAACGTGTGGGTGCACCCCCGCGGCGCGCCTCACATGGCCGACCCCTCGAAGCTCCTCGCGTCCGCGAGGCGGATCTACAAGGAACAGATGGATACGCTCTGGGGCACGCTGGAGCCGATTCCGGCCGACCGGCTGAAGGTCACGTCGGACGGCCTCGACATCCCGGTCGGCGGCGCCCGGATCCGCGTCCTCGAGACGCCCGGCCACGCGATCCACCACAACGCGTACCTCCTCGACGGCAACGTCTTCACGGGCGACGTCGGCGGCGTCGCGATCGGCGACGGCCCGAACCTGCCCCCGACTCCCCCGCCGGACATCGACCTTCCTACGTGGGCGCGCTCCATCGAGCGCATCAAGGCCGCGCGGCCGGACGCGTTCTATCCGACGCACTTCGGGCGCCACGGCGACGTCGCGCGCCGCCTTGACGAGATGTTCGACGAGCTCGAGGCTTGGGCCGCGTTCATTCGCGCGCGCCTCGACGAGGGCAAGGAAGAACCCGCGATCGTGCCGGAGTTCGAGGCGTGGCTCACGGAACGCCTGCTCGCGAAAGGCGTCGGCGCCGACGGCCTCGAGGCCTACAAGACCGCCCTCCCCTTCGCCATGAACGTCACCGGCCTCGTGCGGTACTGGAAGACGGCGGGCGCCGCGGCGTAACGGCCCCCGAGCCCCGAGGCCGTTCAGATGACGGCGTCGTAGCAGACCCGGTTCGCCTTCGGCTGACGTTTCCGGCCGTTCACAGCAGGTGGTACACGAACACGCAAAAAGGGACGAACCGCTCGACCTCGGCCTTCGGGACCTGCGGGTAACGCCGGATCATCTCCCTCGTCAGGCCCGGCACGTCGAAATCGAACAATTCCACGTATCTGCCGTGCGGCCCGTCAAAGAACCGGGACTTCTCACCCTTGGAGATTTCCCGCCGCAGGACGTCCTTGAGCCGCCGCAGGACGGCAATGCGCCTGGCGTCGTAAGCCCCCAGCTTCTTCCTCTTCAGCCGCGCGCGGATCTTCGCCTCGACCTTCGCCCGATCGGAAGATGAGAACTCGTAGACAAGGACGCCGAGCGCCTCGCTCTCCCACGTCGCGGGAACCTTGCGTTTCCCCGTCACGGGCCTCCTCGGAAGACGCGCCATCCCCCTCATCCCGGGAACTTCCCCTACTTGTCAGCGTAGCGCCAGGGCTCGCCCTTCGTGTGGACGCGAAAGACCACGATCTTCGCGCCCTTCGCGCCGGCGACCGCCACATGCCATTTCTTGAACGGCACGTGCCCGACAGTGCCGGGCGTGCCGATGATCGACGGCGCCCCGTCGATCTTGATCTCGACTTCGCCCTCGAGGTAGTAGTGAAACTCCTCTCCGGGATGCCAGTGCCGCTCCAGAGACGTGTTGGGCGGGATCTGCACGAGGTCGATGAGTACCTCCCGGCCGGGCGTGAAGTCCTCGGCGAGTGGCATCTGCATCAGGTTCTTGACGTTCGATTTCGCCGCCGGGCTCGATGCCCCGAGCGTCGAGCCCACGACCAGGCCAACGCCGAAAAGGGTGATCGGAATGACGCCTCTCGAGATCTTCATGCATCCCTCCCTTAGTCGCGCGGGCGCCTGGCCCGCTACATCCCCGACTGCGGCTTCAGGTCGAGCGTCGGCCGCGGCTCGTAGTGGAAAAGGAACTCGTTCACGCTCTCCTGCTGCGCGGCCTTGAGCGCCGCGCGGAGCTGGATCTGCTCGAGCGACTGTGCGAGGTAGCGCGGGCCGCCCATGTACTTCGGCGCCTTGTCCCTGAAGAACGCCTCGACGTCGGCGCGCTTCTCCGCGTCGCTGAAGCCGGACGCGAGCATCGGGAACCGCGCCGGAGACTCGCGCGGCAGCCGCGCGGCGATCTTGTCGAAGTTCGCCTTGAGGAACGCCCACGCCTCGGAACGCGTCTCGCGGTTCGACGCCTCCTCGCGGAGGATGCCGATCGTCTCGCGCGCGTCGAACTCGTGCGAGAGGGTGAGTTTCAACGCCGCCGGCACGACGGAGGGGTCGCGGAACAGTCCGAGCGCGCCGAGAAGCCGCGAGCGCTCCCGACGGTCCGTCGACTTACGCGCCTCGGCCAGGTACGCCTGGAAGAGTTCCACGTCGCCGTGCCGCGCGGCCACTCCGAGAACCTCGGACGCGAGAAGCGGATCCACGGCCTTGCGGTCCTTGAGCCAAGCCTTCGCGAGAGAACCCGCCTCGGCGACGAGCGCCGGCTCGTCGCCCTCGTTCGCGGCGAACGGGACGAGCGAGGCCCGCAGGAGCTGCGTGTCCTCGTCCTCGCCCTTCTTCGCGGCCCAGCCGAGCGCCTTCGCGCGAGCGCCGAAAACGTCGCTCACGAAGCGGCGATAGCGCGGGCGCATTCCGTCGGTGACGAGAAAGTCGCGCGGCGCTGCCGCGATCTTCTGGACGGCCTCGACGACGGGCCGGTCGGGGTCGTTCGCGAAAGCGGGGACGAGCGCGAGCGCCGTCGCCATCGGGACGTCGCCGCTGCGCGCGAGCGCCGCGACGTCGGAGAGGGTGGCGATCCGCTCACCGGCAGTCAGGTGCTTGCCGCCGTCGGCGAGGACCTTTCCGAGAAGGCTGCCCTTGTAAAGAACGCGGTAGTAGCCGTCGCCGGCGTTCGCGAGCACGCGCGCCGGGCACGCGCCGGGAAGCGAGAGGGAGCCCGCCGCCTCGGTCAGCAGAGTGCACACCGTTGCCGCGCCCGGGTCGCCGGTGCGCGCGCAGACCGGCACCTGCCACGTCTGCTGCGTCGAGCCCGTGGATCCGGTCGGAAGGAACCGCTTCTGCGAGAGGAGCAGCTTCGGCGCGCCGCCGGCGCACTGCAGCTCGGCCGTCACGAGCGGGACGCCGGGCTGGTCGAGGAACGACCGGAACGCCGGGACGACGGCCGCGTTCTTCGTGGCTTCGGCGATCGCCGCGACGAAGTCGTCGGAGGTCGCGGCGCCCCACGCGTGGGTCTTCAGATAATGCTGGATGCCCTTCCGGAAGCCCTCCTCGCCCACCCATCCCTCGAACATGGCGATCACGGCCGCACCCTTCTGGTACGTGATGCCGTCGAACGCGCTCACGATGTCGTCGTTGCCCGCGATCGGCTGGCGGATGCGCCGCGCCGTCACGAGCGAGTCCTGGTCCATCGCGCCGGTGCGCGAGCCCGCGCGCTGCACGGCCCAGCTCCACTCGGGCTTCCAGCGGTCGACGATCTTGGAGGTCATCCACGTCGCGAAGGCCTCGTTCAGCCAGATGTCGTCCCACCACGCCGTCGTCACGTAGTCGCCGAACCACTGGTGCGCCGTCTCGTGGGCGCAGACGCTCGCGTACGCGCGGCGGAAGCGGATCGTCTCGTCGGCGGGCTTCGCGAGCAGGAGGCTGGACGAATACGTCACGAGTCCCGCGTTCTCCATGGCGCCGAAGCCCACGGTCTGCGGAATCACGAGGTGGTCGAGCTTCTCGTAGGGGTACGGGATGTCGAAGTACTTCTCGAGGACGTCGAGGATCGGCCCCGTCGACTCGGCCGCCCAGCGCGCGTCGGCCGCTCGGCCCTTCGGGACGATCATGCGGATCGCGGTTTTGTTGCGTCCCGCGGTCCCCGCGGGGACGACGTCGAACGGGCCGACGCCGAACGCGACGAGGTAGCTCGGGAGCGGTTTCGTCGGCGCGAACACGAAGGCGCGCGCGCCGTCCCCGTCCGAACGCTCCGCGACGACGGGCGTGTTCGACACGGCGATCGCGCCTTTCGGCGCGTGGATCGTCAGCTGCCACGGCGTCTTGAACGACGGCTCGTCGAAGCACGGGAACGCGCGCCGCGCGTAGATCGCCTCGAAGTGGCTGAACGCGTACCAGTCGGCGCCGTCCCTCTGCCGGAAGACGCCCTGGGTGTCCTTGCCCTCGATTCGTCCCGTATAGGCAAGCGTCAGGTCGTATTCACCCGGCGGAAGATTTCTTTGAAAGTGAATACGGACGTAGTCCGCGCCCGCCGCCGATGCTTCCGCGGGAATGGAGCCCTTCCCGTCGGCCCCGAGGGCCGAGGCCGACTCGATTGCGAGCTCGGTTCCGTTCAGCCACAGCGTGTCGGATTCCCCTTTCAAAGAAATCCGAATCTCGATCTTCCCTCTGAACGTCTCTTTCGCCGGATCCAGCCACAGCTCCGCGGCGTAGTGCACCGGCTCGACGCCCGTGGGCAGGCGCAGCTTCGGGGGCTGCGGTGTCTCGGCGAGGGCCGCTACGGCAAGAGCCAGGGGAAGAAAAAAGAGGATCCCTTTGAGAGGAAGAGAGAAGGCACACTTCATGACTCGACTTTACGATGAAAACGGGTCCTCCTCGCGGGAGTAACATTTCTGTCCCATGACCATTCAAAGAAATCCCCTCTTTCTCGGCGTCCTCTGTCTTCTCGCCGCCGGCTGCGCCAAGACGCCGCCGAAACCCGTCTCCCCCACCCCGGCCCCCGAGCCGACGAAGGTCGCCTCGTCGATCCGGTTCGAGGACGTCACGAAGGCTTCGGGCGTTTCGTTCGTCCACGTGAACGGGGCCGCCGGCAAGAAGTGGATGCCCGAGACGATGGGCTCCGGGGTTGCGGCCTTCGACGCCGACGGCGACGGCCGCGTGGACCTCCTCTTCGTGAACGGAAGGTGGTGGCCCGGCGACCCGAGGTCCGCGCAGCAGCCGACGCTCTCATTCTGGAGGAACGTCACCGAGCCGGGCGGGGCGCTCCGCTTCGAGGACCGCACGAAGGAAGCAGGCCTCGCCGTCTCGATCTACGGCATGGGCGTCGCGGTCGGCGACGTCAACGACGACGGCGCGCCCGACCTCGTGATCACCGGCCTCGACGACAACCGCCTGCTCCTCAACGACGGCAGGGGACGATTCAAGGACGCCACGAAGGGCTCGGGCCTCGTCGGGTCGGGCTGGGGCACGTCGGCCGCATTCGCGGACTTCGACGGCGACGGCGTCCTCGACCTCTTCGTCGGGCAGTACGTGAACTGGACGCCGAAGACGGACATGCATTGCTCGCTCGACGGGAAGACGAAGTCCTACTGCACGCCGGAGCGCTACAACGGCGTCTCGTCCCGCCTCTACAAGGGCCTCGGCGGCGGGACGTTTCGCGAGATCACGAAGGAAGCCGGACTCGTGAACCCGCTCGGCAAGGCGCTCGGGATCGCGGTGAGGGACTTCGACGGTGACGGCCGCCCCGACCTCGTCGTCGCGAACGACACCTCGCCGAACAACCTCTGCCGGAACGTGGAGACGGTGAACGGCATCCCGAGATTCAAGGACATGGCGATCGAGGCGGGGGTCGCCGTCGGCGAGGACGGCCGCGCGCGCGGCGCGATGGGAGTCGCGTTCGGCGACACGAAGAACGACGGCGGCGTGACGCTCGTCGTCGGCAACTTCTCGAACGAGATGTGGTCCGTGTGGAGCGCCGGCCCGAAGGGCGACTTCTTCGTGGACGAGTCCGTCCAGAGCGGCATCGGCCGCACGTCGCTCCTGCCCCTCACGTTCGGCGTCGCGTTCGCGGACTTCGACCTCGACGGCGTCCTCGATCTCGTCGGTGTGAACGGGCACGGGAG
>JADJVE010000008.1:0-32500 GCA_016716715.1 Acidobacteriota bacterium
CGCGACGCTGCTCCTGTCGATCTACCTCCCGATGTTCACGATCCTCTCCAACATCAAGGCCTGACCATGAGCACGGCCCGCAACGACTCCGTCGACGCCGCGATCCCGCGCTTCCTCGACGCGGCCTCCGAGGAGACCCGCGCCCGGCAGCTCGCCGAGCGTCTCGGCCTCCCGTACGTCGACCTCTGGACGTTCCGCATCGACGCGGAGATTTTCCGCTCCATCCCCCTCGAGTGGATGCTCCGGTTCGAGTTCGTGCCCGAGCACCGCGAGAACGGAACGCTGTCCGTCGTGATGGCGGACCCGTCCGACGTCGTGAAGCGCGACGAGCTGGAGGCGCTGCTCAAGGCGCGCCTGAAGGTCAAGGTCGGGTCGCGCGCCGCGCTCCAGGACATCCTCCAGAAGTCCGAGTCGACGCAGCGCGTCCTCGAGGAGGCCACCGAGGAGTTCCGGATGCAGGTGGTCCGCGAGGACGAGGAGGGCCAGGAGGTCCTCTCGATCGACCGGATCACGGCCGACGCGAGCCCGATCATCAAGCTCGTCGACTCGGTCCTGTTCAACGCGATCCAGCGCCGCGCGTCGGACATCCACATCGAGACGCAGGAGCACGTCGTCGTCATCAAGTACCGCATCGACGGCGTCCTCTACCCGGCGATGGAGCCGATCGACAAGAAGCACCACCAGACGATCATCAGCCGCATCAAGGTCATGTCCGAGCTCGACATCGCCGAGAAGCGCATCCCGCAGGACGGCCGCTTCAAGGTGCGCGTCAAGGGCCGGACGATCGACTTCCGCGTCTCGATCATGCCGACGGTGCACGGCGAGGACGCGGTCATCCGCATCCTCGACAAGGAGTCCGCGAACGCGGAGTTCAAGAACCTGCGCCTCGACGTCCTCGGGATGGACCCCGAGACGATGCGCCGCCTCCGCAAGTTCATCCGGGAGCCGTACGGCATGGTCCTCGTGACGGGGCCGACGGGCTCGGGCAAGACGACCACGCTTTACGCGTGCCTGTCGGAGATCCAGACGGTCGAGGACAAGATCATCACGATCGAGGACCCCGTCGAGTACCAGCTCCGCGGGATCACGCAGATCCCCGTGAACGAGAAGAAGGGGCTCACGTTCGCGCGCGGCCTGCGCTCGATTCTCCGCCACGACCCGGACAAGGTGATGGTCGGCGAGATCCGCGACGAGGAGACGGCGCAGATCGCGGTCCAGGCCGCGCTCACGGGCCACCTCGTCTTCACGACCGTCCACGCGAACAACGTCGTCGACGTCCTCGGGCGCTTCCTGAACATGAAGGTCGAGCTCTACAACTTCGTCTCGGCCCTCAACTGCATCCTGGCGCAGCGCCTCGTCCGCAAGATCTGCCCGCACTGCCGCCAGCCGTTCGTCCCGACCCCGCAGCTGCTCGAGGAGTCGGCCCTCACGCCCGAGCGGCTGAAGGGCGTCACGCTCTACGAGGGGCGCGGCTGTATCGAGTGCAACGGGACGGGGTTCTTCGGCCGGATGGCGATCACGGAGCTGCTCGACCTGTCGGACGAGATCCGCAGCCTCATCCTCGACAAGCGCCCCGCCGCCGAAATCAAGAAGGCCGCGCAGGCCGAGGGCATGACGTTCCTGCGCGAGAGCGCGATCAAGAAGGTCCTCGCGGGGGAGACGACGCTCCGCGAGATCAACAAGGTGACGTTCGTTGAGTGACAAGAACCCCTTCTCGCGGTCGTTCTGGCGCTCGCCGCGCCCGCCGCACGCCTTCGTGCTCGGGCGGGACCGGCTCGTCTACGTGGGCCCTCAGGACCCGGCGAAGAAGGCGGTGCTCGGCGCCGCTCCGGCGCTGCGCGTCGTGGCGCGCGCGCTGCCGGAGGACGCCTTCACGCCGGGGCCGGGCGACGTCCCCGTCGCCGGGCCGGCCGTGGCGGGCGCTCTCCAGCGCCTCCTCGCGGAGGTCGCCGTGAAGATCCAGGCCGCGTCGCTCGTCGTGCCGGACGGGTTCGTGAAGCTGCTCGCGGTGGACGTCGAGGACGCCGACCGCAACCACCGCGAGACGGACGAGATGATCGCGTGGAAGTTCGGCCGCGCGTTCGGCGAGCCGGCTCCGCAGCTGCGCCTCTCGTGGCATCCGGCCGGCCCCGGCGTCAAGGGGACCCGCATCCTCGCCCTCGCGGCGCCCGAATCGGCGGCGGCCTCGTGGGAGGCGCCGTTCGAGAAGGCCGGAATCCGGATCGGCGCGCTCGAGACCGGCGCGTTCGCCGTCTCCGCGCTCGCGAAGCCCGCGCCCGCCGGCGATTCGTTCCTCGTGTGGGCGGACGGCGACACGGCGACGGCCGTCTTCTTCGCGGACGGCGCGCTGCGCTTCGCGCGCACCCGCCCCGTTTTCGGCGACGCGGAGGGAGCCCTCCACGAGATTCGCCTCTCGGCGGCGTACCTGCGCGCGGGCGACGGCGGGGACGATCTCGCCGCGCCCTGCGCGGCCGGGCCCGAGGGCGCGGCCGTCGTCGAGGCGCTCGCGGCGTTCCGGAGAACGCGGGGCTTCGACGCTCCGGCGCCGCTGGCGCTTTCCGCTCTCGTCCCGGGCGCGAGCGTGGCGCCGGCCGCGTCCGCCGCCGACCCGGCGATCCTCATGGGCCTCGGCGCCCTCGCGGGGGACCGCTGACGTGGCCGGCCGCTTCAACCTCGCCCGCCGCCCGTTCGTCGACACGCGCCCCGCGAACCTGACGGCGGGGATCCTCGCGGTGCTCGTCCTGGGCGTCTCGTTCGTGGCCGTGAGGACCGTGTTCCGCTACCTCGACGATTCGCGGCGTACGCGCGAGGCGATCACGCAGCTGAAGACCGAGATCACGCGTCTCGAGGACGAGCGCGCGCGCGCCGAGGCCTCGCTCGCCCGCGTGGACGTCGCCACGCTCGCCGCCGACGTGGACGAGGCGAACGCAATCGCTCTCCGCCGCGCCTTCTCGTGGACGCGATTCCTGACCCGTCTCGAGCGGACGCTTCCCGCCGACGTGCGCATCGCCGTCATCTCGCTCCAGAAGGCCGCGGCGACGCCCGGGACCGCCGGAGGGGTCCGCGGCGTCTCGGGCGAATCGATGACCGTCGGCCTCACCCTGATCTCGCGCGACCCGAACGGACTGCCCAGGACGATTCGCGCCTTCGACGCGTCGCCGTGGTTCGAGCGGCCGGCGCCTTCGAGCGAGGACCGGGGCGAGAAGAGCGTGCCGGAGGGCCGCCGCCTGACGATGACCGTCCTCTACCGCGACGTCGAGGGTCGCGTCGCTCCGGCTGCAGGGCCGGCGGAAGGAGCCGCGCGATGAGCGCGCCCCCGGCCTTCGCCGGTTCCGCCGCGGGGGGCCGCGCGCTCACCGTCCTGCGCTCCGGGCTCGACCGCGTGACGCGCCGCGGGTTCCGCGCGTCCGCGTGGCGGGCCCGCGCGCCGCTGATCGCGGGCCTCGCGCTCGTCCTCGTCGCCGGGGTCGCGGTCCTCGTGACGTACCACGGGTTCTACGACGCGCGTGTGCAGGCCCTGGAGGCGACGCGCGCCGAGCTCGCCACGAGGCGCGACGAGGCTGCGGTCGCCGCGGCGAAGGTGAAGGCGACCGAGCAGCGCCTGAAAAACATCCAGAAGGAGCTCGAGACGTTCAACAAGGACGTCCTCGGGACGCGCAAGGAGCGCCTCGCGGCGCTCATCGAGGACGTCTACGCCCTCACGCAGAAGGCGGGACTCGTACCGGGCCAGATTTCGTACGCGTTGAGCGACTCCGCGGGCGCCGCACGCCTCGCCCTGACCTTCTCCGTTCAGGGGCGCTACGCCGACGTGAAGAAGCTCCTCTATTCGTTCGAGAACAATCCGCGTTTCCTGCTTCTCGAGAACGTCGCCGTCTCGACGGACGACCGCGAGCCCGACGTCCTGCGGCTGGGCCTCATGGTCGCCCACTACTTCCGGCCGGACGGCGCCTCGCCCCGGCGTGCGGCCCGGGCGGCTGCCGGGCGCGTGCCCACGGCGCCCGCTGCGCCCGTCAAGGCCGTGCCGAACGCGGGGGTGCCCGAATGAGCGCGCCCGCGGCCCCGCCGAAGACGAACACCCGGCTCCTCCTCGTTCTCCTGGCCGTCGCGGCGGGAGCAGCGGCCCTGACGTGGTGGCCGACGAAGCCGGACGAAGCTCCCGCCGGAATCCCCGGCTCCGAGCGCGCGCGCCTCGTGCGCGGGCCGGCCGACGCGTCGGCCGTGCCGGACCTCGCGCAGATCCCGCCGCGCGGCGCCCGCGCCGGCGAGGTGGACCGCAACGTCTTCCGCTTCTACGACAAGCCGACGCCGACGCCGACGCCGGTCCCGACACCGCGCCCGACGCCCATCGCGCCGGGCTCGCCGCTCTACGTGGGGCCGATGCCCATTCCGCCGACACCCACCCCGACCCCGATCGTTCCCCCGGCCATTCCGTACAAGGTGCTGGGGAAGTTCGGGCCGCGCGAGAACCCGATCGTCGCGCTCGAGGAGGGGGGACGCATCATCAACGCCCGCGAGGGCGACGTGGTCGACGGGCGGTTCCGGATCCAGAAGATCAACCGCGAATCCGTCGACATCTCCTTCCCGGGCCTTCCGCCCGAGATCACCCGCAGGATCCCCATTCCGCTGCCATGACGGGCACGCCGAAGGACTTCGCATGACGACGACACCTCCCGACCGCGACCCCCGCCGCCGCACGCGCTTCCGCGCGCTTGCGGCGCTCGTCACGTTCGCGATCGCGATCACCGTTTCCGGCTGTGCCGGCTCGCGCGCCCTGCAGCAAGCCCGGCGGGAGGAGGCGCGCGAGCACTGGGATCTCGCCGTCCTCGCCTGGGAGGAGGCCGTCGCGCTCGAGCCGACGCTGACGGAGCTCCGGGTCGGCCTCTACCGGGCGAAGATGAAGGCCGCCCAGATCCACTACGAACGCGGACGCATTCACCGCAATTCGGGCCAGCTCGACATGGCCCTCGCCGAGCTCGAGCAGTCGGTCGCGCTCGACGGGACGAGCGACGCGGCGCAGGCGGAGCTCAAGAAGACGAAGGCGGACATCGAGACGAGGGCCCGGGAGAACGCCGGGGGCACCCCCGTCGAGAAGGCGAAGGCCCGGACGCGCGGCGCACGCGGCGCCCCGCCGATGCTCGTGCCGTCGTCGACGAAGCCCATCGACGTCACGTTCCCGCCCGACACGAACATCAAGAAGATCTACGCGGCTCTCGGCGCCGCCGCCGGCATCAACGTCATCTACGACCCGCAGCTCAAGGACGACCGGTTCTCGCTCGACCTGCGCGGAATGACCTTCCAGAAGGCGCTCGAGACGACGCTCCGGCAGGCGGGCCACTTCTACAAGGTCATCGACGAGCGCACGATCCTCATCGCGCAGGACACGCAGCAGAACCGCAAGGAATACGAGGATCTCGTCATCCGGACGTTCTTCCTGTCGAACGGCGACGTGAAGGACGTTTCGCAGATGGTCCGGTCGATCCTCGACCTGAGGCGCCTCGCGGTGATCCCGCAGCTGAACGCCGTCGTCATCCGCGACACGGCCGACAAGGTCTCGGTCGCCGAGCGCCTCATCGAGGTGAACGACAAGGCGAAGTCGGAGGTCGTCGTCGACGTCGAGCTCCTCCAGATCAACACGCAACAGCTCATCGACCTCGGCGCGCGGTACACCCGCACGGTTACGGCAACGGTCGTGCCCGGCGCGGGCAGCGGCGCGACGACGCCCGCGACGTCCCTCCCGTGGAACGCGATCAAGGCGCTCGGGATCAACGACTTCATGTTCTCGGTCCCGGCCATTACGTTCAGCTTCATCAAGGACAACACGGACGCCGAGCTGCTCGCCAAGCCGCAGCTGCGCATCGCGGAGGGCGAGAAGGCCCAGCTCGTCATCGGCGACCGCGTCCCGATTCCCGTCACGACGATCAACACGCAGCAGGCCGTCGGCGGGACGGGCGTCATCCCGATCACGTCGTTCCAGTACCAGGACGTCGGCATCAAGATCGACATGGAGCCCCGCGTCCACCACAACAAGGAGGTCTCGCTCAAGCTCACGATCGAAGTTTCGCAGATCAACGGCTACCAGACGGCAGCCGACGGGACCAAACAGCCCATCATCGGGACGCGCACGATCACGTCCTCGATCCGGCTCAAGGACGGCGAGACGAACTTCCTCGCAGGCCTCATCCGCAAGGACGTCGCCAAGACACGGAACTCGATCCCGTTCCTCGGCGACCTGCCGCTCATCGGCACCCTGTTCTCGGCCGTGAGCACCGACACGAAGCGGACGGACGTCTTCCTGACGTTGACGCCGCACATCATCCGGTCGCCGCAGATCACCGACGAGGACCTGATCCCGATCTGGGTCGGGACGGAGAACAACGTCTCCTTCTCGGGCCTCAACACGCGCCTCGAGTCCCCGAACGCGGCGGGCTCGCCGTTCGACGCGCCCGCCCTGGAGACTCCCCGCGTGGCGCCGCGGCCCGTCGGGGGGCCCGCCTCCATGGCGCCGAACGTCCCGCAGGGCGGGATGCCGAACGACCCGTTCAAACGGCCGGCTGCGGCGCCCACGCCGGCTCCGGCTCCCGGCCCTGGAGGGTCGAAGACCAACGCCACGGCCGCGACGGCCGCCGAGGCCTCGAACGCGGCCGTGAGCGCTGCGGCCGCGGCTGCCTCCGACGCGCCCACCGGAGCCGTGCTCTCCCTAGAGGCCACGTCCGAGCAAGTCGCGCCCGGCGAGGTTGCCGTCGTGAACCTGACGGGCCTCTCGGGCCTCGCGCCGCTCTCGGCGCTCGAGCTCACGGTCGAATGGGACCCGTCGGTCGCCGAGGTCACGGGCATCGCGCCGGGAGCGTGGCGGAACGCCGAGGATGCCGCGTCGATCCGGTTCGACGCCGACCGCACGGCCGGCCGCGCGCACCTGCACTTCGCGCGCGCCGGTCAGGGCGGCCTGCCCGACGGCGTCCTCGCGAAGCTCGCGGTCAAGGGGACCGCACCCGGGACGACCCTCGTCCGCGTGACCGCGGGTGCGGCTGCGACGTCCCGCGGACCCGCGGCGCCTCCGGTCGTCGAGCCCGCCTCGTTCACGGTGAAGGCCGTTCCATGATCCTGGCGCCTCGCAGGGGCCGCGGGTACTCGCTCGTCGAGCTCGTGATCGTGTGCGCGTGCATCCTGATCCTCACGGCGATGATCGTGCCGGTGACGCGGTTCGGCGTCGTGCGCCAGAAGGAGATGGAGCTCCGCGCGGCGCTCCGGAACATCCGGACCGCGATCGACGACTTCAAGCGGATGTCAGACCAGGGCCTGATCCCCGTCGAGCTCGACACCGAGGGCTATCCGAAGACGCTCGACAAGCTCGTCGAGGGCGTCGAGCTGGTGGGCCAGGTCAAGAAGAAGAAGCGCTTCCTGAGGAAGCTCCCGGTCGACCCGATGACGGGAAAGGCCGAATGGGGACTGAGGAGCTATCAGGACGATCCCGACTCGCGCTCGTGGGGGAGGCAGAACGTGTACGACGTGTACTCGCTCTCGCCGTTCACCGGGCTCGACAAGACGAAGTACAAGGACTGGTGAGCATGAGACACCCGAAGGGCTTCACGCTCGTCGAGCTGCTCGTCGTCATGGCGATCCTCGGGATCCTCGTGGCGATCGCCGTTCCGCAGCTGCAGCAGGCGCCCATCCGCGCCAAGGAAGCCACGCTGCGCGAGGACCTCTTCACGTTCCGGACGTGCCTCGACCAGTTCTACGCGGACAAGGGCCACTACCCGGACACGCTGCAGACGCTCGTCACCGAGAAATACATCCGCAAGATCCCGGTCGACCCGTTCACGCGGTCGGCCGACACGTGGCAGGTCGTGATGGAGGAGCCGGACTCGTCGGAGACCGCGTCCCCCGATCAGCAGCCGGGGATCGTCGACGTCAAGAGCGGTTCGAAGGAGATCTCGCGGATCGACAAGACGGCCTACAACACGTGGTGATGGGGGAGCGGTGAGGGGATCCCGCGGCTATACGTTGGTGGCCCTGATCATGGGCATGACGATCATGGCGATTCTCATCGCCGCGGTGCTGCCGCTTGCCTCGACCGAGGCCCAGCGCGACAAGGAAGACGAGCTCATCTTCCGGGGCTTCCAGTACGCCGAGGGGATCCGCGGCTTCCGCCGCCGATACGGGCGCTACCCGAATACCCTCAAGGAGATGTTCGAGACGCGCCCGCGCACGCTCCGCAAGCTCTGGAAGGACCCAATCACGAATTCCCTCAACTGGGGGCTCGTGTCGCTGACGACCGGCGGACCTCTTTCCGGAGCCACGCCGCCGCGGGGACGCGGCGGCGAGTCTCCGACTCCGGTCCCGACGCCCGTTCCGACGCCCGGTTTCGGAGCGCCCCCGTCGACGGCGACGGGGCCCGTCGTCGGCGTGTACTCGCTGTCGAAGAAGAAGTCGTTCCGCCTCTTCAACGGCCGGGACGTTTACAACGAATGGCGGTTCACGGAGCAGACGTTGATGAACCAGGCCCCGCAGCCGCCGGCGGGGCCCCCGGGGCCTGGGATCGGGCGCTGACGGGCACGAGTCCGGCGCGCACGGCGGGGGCGAGCTGTCGCGCCGCGGCGTCGTGCCCGGCCGCGCTCCAGTGGATTCCGGCCGGCAGGAACAGCCGGGCGCCTTCGGCGGCTTCGCGCCGGAAGCCGGGCATGAGGTCGACGAACGGGATCCCGCGCGCCTCGCACGCCTCGCGGACGCGCCGGAAGCCGTCTTCCTCGAACGCGTCTTCGCTCAGGCCGTAGACCTTCAGGAGACGGGCTCCGACCGCGGACTCGACGAGGAAGCGCGGCGGCACGGAGAAGACGCCGAGCGGCGCGCCGAGCGACGCGGCCTCGTCGCGGACGGCCCCGAGAAGCGCGAACGCGAGCGCGAACTCTGCCTCGCGCGACGCGGGCGGGCTCTTCAGCGAGAAGTCGATCGACACGGGTCTCTGCTCGGGGGCGCCGCCCACGGCCCGGCCGGCCGACGAGAGCCCGTTCCGGAGGAGCGACCACAGGTGCGACCGTCCCCCGAGGGACGCGTCGAGACGAGCAAACGTCGACGGCGCCGAGAAGCCGGCGGGAGGGTGCGGGACGAGGCGCCCGCCCTCGAGCGTGAACCGCGGCTTCGGCAGGCCGTAGATCCGGTCGCTCACGTTCTCCATGAGGTCGTTCCAGAAGAACCCGACGAGAACGAGGTCGGGGGAGAACTTCCGGCCCCAGCGGCGGAGGGTGAGCAGCTCCTGGTCCGTCCCGTAGCCCGGGACGCCGAAATTCACGACCTCGAAGCCGGGCCCGAGGTGCGCGGCTAGCCGCCGCGTGAGGATCGCGTCCTGCGCGACGCCGCTCCCGAACACGAACGAGTCGCCGAGCACCGCAATCCGGTACGCCCCCGGCGCCTTCGCCTCCGCGTGAGGCGCGTCGCGAAAGCCCGCCTCGTTCGTCGAGAGGCCGTTCTCCCACGGGGCCGAGCCCACGGGCCACGCGACGTCGGGCTTCAGCGTCCAGCCGAGCTCCGCGTCGCGCCGCGTGAGGGGGCCCCCCGCGTCCGCGGCGCGGATGGTCTCGAGGAGCGGCTGCGGAAAGAACGCCCGCAGCCCCGCCTCGGCCGCCGCGAGAACCGCGGCGAGCGAGACGGCGAGGAGAAGGGCGTTCGTGAAGACACGCCGGCCGAGATTCAAGTCCGGAACCCCCCGCCCGCGATTGTCGGGCGGCGGCCGGTCGGGGACAAGCTCCGCCGACTAGAATCGGGTGTGCAGGTCGCGAGGCTCACGGACGGGACGGCGGTGTGGCTGGACCCCATGCGCGACGTGAAGAGCCTGGCCCTCGGGATCTTCGTGGCGGCCGGCTCGGCGGACGAGGCGCAGGGCGAACGCGGCTCGACGCACTTCCTCGAGCACCTCCTCTTCAAGAGGACCCGGCGGCGGTCCGGCGCGGCGATCGCGCGGATCACAGACCGGCTCGGCGGGGACTGCGACGCGTACACGACGAAGGAATGCGTCGCCTTCCACGCGCGCGTCCCGGCGGCGCGCGCGGCCGAGGCCGTCGACCTCCTTCTCGACCTCACGGCCGCTCCCGCGTTCACGGCCGCGGACGTCGACGTCGAGCGCGCCGTGATCCTCGAGGAGATCGCCGAGGCGCACGACGTGCCGGACGACCTCCTCCACGACACGTTCGTACGGGCGCTCTGGCCCAGGCATGATCTCGGCGCGCCGATCTTCGGGACGAAAGAGAGCGTGTCGGCCCTGACGCGCGCGACGCTCGCCGGCCGGTTCCGGGCGATCTTCCGGCCGGAGCGAACGCTCATCGTCGCGGCCGGGGCCCTCGACCCCGACCGCCTCGTCGGGCTCCTCGAGAGGGGCCGCTCGCGCCGCGCCCGCGCGCAATTCGCGGCCCTGCCGGGGAGCGCGCCACGAGCCGCGCGCTGCGCCGTGGCGATTCCGCGCGCGGACCTCGGGCAGGCGCACCTTCTCGTCGGGTCTGCGGCCCGCCTCTCCTGGGGTGACCCGCGCGTGCCGGCGGCTTGGATCGCCGCGGAGATCCTCGGCGGAGGCGTCTCGTCGCGCCTGTGGCGGGACGTCCGGGAGGCCCGCGGGCTCGCGTACCACGTCGGCGCGCACGTTTCGCTGCACCGCGCGGCCGGCCTCGCGGTCATCACGGCCGCGACGCAGCCGAAGAACCTCGGCCGTCTCGTCCGGACGACAGGGCGCGTCCTCGGCCGGCTGCTCCGCGACGGCGTGAGCCGGACGGAGCTCGCCCGCGCCAAGAACCAGTTCGCGGCGGAGGCCGCGCTCTCGCAGGAGTCCACGGCCTCGCGCCGGGACACGGCCGCGCGCGCGTGGCTCTCGCGCGGCCGCCCCTACGAGACCGAGGAGTACCTCGCGGACGTCGCGAAGGTGACGGCCGAGGACGTCGCCGAGGCGGCGGCCCTGCTCTGGGGCGACGCGGGCCGCATGGGCCTCGGCGTGTCGGGCCCGCTGCCCGATGCGCGGGCCGCCGGCGCCGAACGCTTCGCGCGCGCCCTCGCGGACGAGTTCGCCGGGGAGGCCGCCGCGTGAGGCCGGGCGAGGAGGTTCAGGTCAGATTCACGGTCGGCGAGGAGTTCAAGGACCTCGCGCCGCCCGAGTACGCCTCCGCGGACGCCGCGGGGGCGGACCTCAGAGCCGCGGTCTCCGCGCCGATCGTCGTCCCACCCGGCGGGCGCGCTCTCGTCCCCACGGGGCTCACGCTCGAGATCCCGCGTGGGTTCGAGGCGCAGGTCCGCGCGCGTTCAGGGCTGGCTCTCAAGAAAGGCCTCGCGCTTGCGAACGGCGTCGGGACGATCGACGCGGACTACCGTGGCGAGGTCGGGGTCATCGTCGTGAACCTCGGCGCCGAGCCCGTGACGATCGCGCGCGGCGACCGGATCGCGCAGCTCGTCGTCGCGCCCGTCGCGCGCGCGGTCTTCACGCGCGCCGGCGGCCTCGACGGCAGCGCCCGCGGCGCGGGCGGGTTCGGGAGCACGGGCTCGTGAGCGTGCCGGCCGTCCCTTCCGTCCTTTCCATCGCCTTTCTCGGGTCGGGGTCCTCGGGCAACTGCGCCGTCGTGCGGTGCGGGGGAACGACCGTCCTCGTCGACGCCGGGCTCTCCGCGCGCGAGACGAAGAGACGCCTCGCGCTCTGCGGCGTCGCCCTCGAGGACGTGTCGGCGGTGTTTCTCACGCACGAGCACTCGGACCACGTGCACGGAGCCCTCGCGCTCTCGAAGAAGGCGGGCCTGCCCGTCTACGCGACCGCCGGCACCGCGGACGCCGCGGGATTTCCCGGGCCGCTCTTCTCGGACGTTCGGACCGTGCGTGGCGGGCGCGACCTCGTGGTCGGCGATCTCTTCGTGCGCGTCACGTCGACGCCGCACGACGGAGTCGAGTCCGTCTGCTACGTCTTCGCGGACGGCGCCGGCCGCCGCGTCGGGATCGCGACGGATCTCGGCCACCTGTCCCGCCCGGTGCTCGAAGCTCTCCGGGACTGCGACGCGCTGGGTCTCGAGGCGAACCACGACGAGGACCTCCTGCGCGAGGGGCCCTATCCGGCGGTCCTGAAGCGCCGCATTCTCTCGGACGTGGGGCACCTTTCGAACGAGGCCGCGGCCGAGGCGCTGCGGGCGCTCGTCGGGCCGCGCACGCGGAGCGTGACGGCGCTCCACGTCTCGCGGCACAACAACACCTATCCTCTCGCCGAGCGCGTGTTCAAAGAGGCTCTGGGCGAGATCGGCTCGGGGGCCATTCTCGCGGTCGCGCGGCACGACGTCCCGACGGAATGGAAGACGGTCTCACAGGAGGCGGCATGACGGTTCTCGTGAAGGTGATGCTCAAGAGCGGAGTCCTCGACCCGCAGGGCAAGGCGATCGCCGACGCCCTCCACCGGCTCGGATACACCTCCGTTTCCGACGTGAGGGCCGGCAAACTCTTCCGCATCGAGGTCGACACGGCCGATCCGCGCCACGCCGTCGAGGTCGGGACGCAGATGGCGGCCAAGCTCCTCGCGAACCCCGTCATCGAGGACTTCGAGGTTGCCCTCGAAACGGCCGCGGCCGCCGGAGGAAGCCGGTGAGCGCGCCGTCGGCGTCCGGAAACCCGGCGCCGCGCGTCGCCGTCGTCGTCTTCCCGGGGAGCAACTGCGACGAGGACGCCGCGATCGCGGCGCGGACGATCCTGGATGCCGACGTCAAGATGGTGCGCTACGACGAGCGCGCGCTCGGCGACCCGGACCTCGTGATCCTGCCCGGGGGCTTCTCGTACGGCGACTACCTGAGGAGCGGCGCGATGGCGCGCTTCTCGCCCGTGATGGAGTCCGTCGCGGCGTTCGCCGCGAAGGGCGGGGCGGTCCTCGGCATCTGCAACGGGTTTCAGATCCTCTGCGAGGCTGGCCTCCTGCCGGGCGCGATGCTTCGTAACGCGGGCCTCCGGTTCGTGTGCAAGGACGTCTGGCTGCGCGTCGAGTCCAAGCGCACGCCGTTCACGCTCGCGATCAACAGGGGTGACGTCCTCCGGATGCCGATCGCGCACGGCGACGGGAACTGGACGGCGGACCCCTCGGTCTTCGCGGAGATGAAGACGCGCGACCAGATCGTCTTCCGGTACGTGAGTCCGGACGGGACCCAGGGTGGAGCCGCGAATCCGAACGGCTCCCTCGACGACGTCGCGGGAATCTGCAACGTCGAAGGCAACGTCGTGGGCCTCATGCCGCATCCCGAGCGCGCGGCCGATCCCCTTCTCGGCGGCACGGACGGCGCGCGCCTCTTCAAGTCCTTCGCGACGACGCGCCTCGCGATGCAGGAACGCTAGGCGCGCCTCAGCGCGTCTTCATCCACGCGACGCACTTCTCGAGCTCCTTGCGCATCGTGGCGGGGGAGTCCGCGCGGTACGGGGCACCGTGGCCGGGCAGAACGCGCGTGAAGTCGAAGGCGAGGAGCTTCTCCATCGAGCGGATCGTCTCCGGCCACGAGTACCAGTTCGCGTCGCGGAACGCCACGAGGTGCCCGCGCCGCGTCGACCATGCGAGGTGGTCGCCCGTGAAGAGGACGTCTCTCCACAGCAGCACCGCGTGGCCGCGCGTGTGGCCGGGCGTCGGAATCGCCAGGAGGTCGTCCGAGAGGGCGACGGGCTCCGTCCCGTCGAGCGTCCGCTCGGGCGGTTCCCCGAGCGCCGCGGCGTCCTTCGCGTGGATGACGCGCTCCGCGCCGAGGCGCGCGTGGATCGCCGCGTGGTCCGCCACGTCGTCGCGGTGCGTCAGGAACATCGTCGCGACGCCGCCGAGCTCTTCCATTCGCGTGAGCAGCGGCGCGGCCGCCCGCGGCGAGTCCACGAGGACGTTGCCCGCGTCGCGCCGGATGAGCCAGCTCCACGCGCCGAACGACTTCTCCGACGTGTAGCCGCAGAAATAGACGCCGTCCCCGACGGGCTCGGGGAACGACTTCGACGCGGTGCGCGTGCCGTCCGCCCGTCCTCGCGTCCCGATCGATCCCGTCGGGCAGGCGACGAGCGCCTGCAGCGCGCGCGCTTCCTGCTCGGGCGTTTGCGGCTGCGCGACGACGAACGAGTGGCCGTCGCCCTGCGAGAAAACGGCGGGCTGCATCTGCCGGCACGTCGCGCAGTCGATGCACGTCGAGTCGACGTAGAGGTCGCCGGGCACGTTCGCGGGAAGGCGCAGGTCAGCGCGGGCCACGGAACGGGAACAGCCCGCAGGGCGCCGGTATTCCGGGAAGATCGTGTAGAGTTCTCTCCGAAGGCCTCTGACACACGATCTTGTGACCCCGCTCTGAGAACCCGGCGCCGCGAGCGGCGCCGCTGAGTTCTCGCCCCCACCGCTTCGGCGGCTCCGTCACGCGTGTGCCTTTCCTCCCGCACCCCTTCAAAGGAGATCTTCAATGGCGCTCCTCGAGCGTTTCGGATTCGATTCACATTTCGCATCACGCTTCGCCCCGTTCGCGTCTCAGGGCCTCGTCGCCGCCCGCGTCCTTCGCGAGGAGAGGGAGAGCCTCCTCGTCGTCACGGAGGGAGGCGAGCGCGCCGCCGAGCCCTCGGGGCGGCTCCGGCACCGCGCGGTCTCGCGCCTCGACCTCCCTGCGGTCGGGGACTGGGTGGCTCTTCGTCCCGAGGCCCCGGCAGGCCGTGCAGATTCCGGCCGCGGCCCCGCGGTCGTCGAAGCGGTCGTCCCGCGGCGCAACCGCGTCGTCCGCAAGGCGGCCGGCGGCGCCGTCCGGCCGCAGGTCCTGGCCGCGAACGTGGACACGCTCCTCGTCGCGATGGGTCTCGACGCGGACTTCAACCCGCGAAGGCTCGAGCGCTACGTCGCTCTCGCCTGGGAAAGCGAGGTGCAGCCGCTCGTCGTCCTCACGAAGGCGGACACGTGCGCAGACGTCGCGTTGCGTGTCGCGCAAGCCGAGGCCGCAACGCCGGGCGCAGCCGTCGTCGCCGTGAGCGCCGTGACCGGCGCGGGCCTCGAGGCGCTCGCGGCGCACCTCGCACCGGGCCGGACCCTCGCCCTCGTCGGGATGTCCGGTGTCGGGAAGTCCACCCTCGTGAACCGGCTGCTCGGCGCCGAACCACAGGCCGTGCAGGCCATCCGCGACTCGGACGGCCGGGGCCGGCACACGACGACGCGGAGGGACCTCCTCCTCCTGCCGTCGGGCGCCCTGCTCGTCGACACGCCGGGAATGCGCGAGCTCGCGCTCTGGGACGGTGGGGGAGACGCGGGCTTCCCGGACGTCGCGGCGCTCGCGGAGCGCTGCCGCTATCGCGACTGCGCCCACGAGTTCGAGCCGGGCTGCGCGGTGCGCGCGGCGGCGGAGGCCGGGGCGCTCGCCGCGGGACGCCTCGAGTCCTGGAGAAAGCTCCGGAAGGAGGATGCATGGCTCGCCCGCCGGCAGGACGAGGGCCTTGCGCGCGCCGAGAGGGAGCGCTGGAAGCTGCTCACGCGCGACGCGAAGGAGCGCGGGCGCTCGAAGCGATCCGGCGCGCCGTGAGGTAACGTGCCCCGAGATCCCATGACCCAGCCCGGCGCTCCCCGCCGCCTCATCGGCCGGTTCGACGCGACCATGCTCGTCGTCGGGTCGATGATCGGCTCGGGCATTTTCATCGTCTCGGCCGAGTCCGCGCGGCTCGTCGGGACGGGCGGCCGCCTCCTCCTCGTCTGGACCGCCGCGGGCGCGCTCACGCTTCTCGCGGCGCTCGCGTGCGCCGAGCTCGCCACGATGTTCCCGGAGGCGGGCGGCCCGTACGCCTTCTTCCGCGAGGCCTACGGCCCGATGGCGGGGTTCCTCTACGGCTGGACGATGGTCCTCGTCGTCCAGACGGGCACGATCGCCGCCGTCGCCGTCGCATTCTCGAAGTTCCTCGGCGTCCTCGCGCCGTCCGTCACGGGCTGGACCGCGAAGGCCGCGGCCGTGCTCGTCGTCGTCGTGCTGACCGCTACGAACGCGCAGGGACTGAAGACGGGGACGCGGGTGCAGAACACCCTGACCGTCGTGAAGCTCGCGTCCCTCGCCCTCTTGACGCTCGGCTGCCTCATGGCCGCGGCGCCGGCCGCACCCCTTTCTCATTCTCAGAATCTCTCTTCCTCCGGGTCTCCTCTTCTCATCTCCGCGTTCGTCCTCGCGCTCGTCGGCCCGGCGTTCTCCCAGTCGGCGTGGACGAACGTGACGTTCCCGGGCGGCGAGGTGAAGGAGCCGGGGCGGACCTTCCCCTTCGCGCTCCTCGTCGGCTGTGCGCTCGTCGCGTCCCTCTACGTCCTCGCGAACGTCGGCTACCTGAACGTCCTCGGCGTCGAGGGCGTCGCGCACGCACCCGACGGGCGCGTGGGCACGGCCGCCGCCGAGCGCCTGCTGCCGGGCGCGGGCGGCGCCGCGATGGCGGCGGCGATCCTCGTCTCGACGTTCGGCTGCGCGAACGGGCTTGTCCTCTCCGGCGCGCGCGTCGTCTGGGTTCTCGCGAACGACGGATTTCTGCCCGCGTTTGCCGCGCGCCTGAACGGGGCGGGCGTGCCGGGCGCCGCACTCGGGCTGCAGGCCGCATGGGCCGTCTGCCTCGTCCTCTCGGGCACGTACTCGGAACTCCTGCGTTACGTCGTCTCCGTCGAGTTCGTCGTCCTCGTCCTTCTCGTCGCAGCCGTGCCCGTGCTGCGCCGACGGAGACCCGACGCGTCCCGGCCCTACCGCGCCTGGGGGCACCCGGTCACGACGGGTCTCTTCCTCGCGGCGGCCGGCTGCGTCGTCGCCGTTCTCGCCGCCCAGAGCCCGTGGACCACGTGGCCCGGTGTCGGCCTCGTCCTTCTCGGCATCCCGGTCTATCTTGTCCGCAAGAGGGCGGCTTGAAACAGGCGGGCGAGAGAGCCTGGCTCCTCGAGTGGGCCGGCGACGAGAGCGAGGCGAACGCGAAGGCGCGCGCCGCGGCGGCGGCCGTGCGTGCCGCGGCCGCGCCCGGATTTCTCGACGCCGTGCCGTCGGCGCGCACGTGCCTCGTCCTCGGAGGGCCGGGGTTCGACGCGTCGCCGCTCGCGGCGCTGGAGGCCGATCCGCCCGCGGCGCCCCCCGGCCCCGCGCCGCGGGCGCACGAGATCCGGTTCACGCCGGACGGCGCCGACCTCGACGAGATCGCCTCGCGCTGCGCCCTCACGCCGGAGGGGTTCCTCCGCGCGTTCACGGGCCTCACGTACACGGTGGGCTTTCTCGGATTCACGCCGGGCTTCGCGTACCTCTACGGGCTGCCGCTCGCGTTCCACCTTCCGCGCCGGCCCAGCCCGCGCGCCGCCGTGCCCGCGGGGAGCGTCGCGCTCGCCGGCCCATACGTCGGGATCTACCCGGGCGCGACGCCGGGCGGCTGGAACCTCGTCGGGACGACGGCGCGGCGCCTCTTCGACCTCCGCGGCGACCCGCCCTTCCTGTTCTCCCCGGGCGACACCGTGAGGTTCACGGCGTGACGCGCGGCCTCTTCGTCATCGAGCCGGGGGCGCTCACGACCGTGCAGGACCTCGGGCGCGCGGGCTGGGGCGCGTGGGGCGTGCCCGCCTCGGGCGCGCTCGACGAGGAGGCTCTCCGTCTCGCGAACCGGCTCGTGGGAAACCCGCCGGGCGCCGCGGCTCTCGAAGTCACGCTCCAGGGCCCGGTCTTCAAGGCGATCGGAGACGCCCTCCTCGCCGTCGTCGGCGGCGCGTTCGGCCCCGCGCCCGGCGAGGTAATCCGCGTCGAGGACGGAAAGACGCTCGCGCTCGCCGCCGGACCCGGCGCCGTGCGCGCGATCGTCGCCGTGGCCGGGGGGATCGACGTTCCGCAGGTCCTCGGCAGCCGCTCGACGTGCGTCTCGGCGCGCTTCGGCGGGTTTCAGGGCCGGCGCCTGCAGAAGGGCGACGTCCTGTCGATCGGCGAGCCGTTCGGGGCGCCGCTTCCGGGCCGCGCGAACGTCCCGCGGCCGCCCGCGGGCGACGTGACCCTTCGGGCGATGCCGGGTCCGCAGGAGGACCTGTTCGACCCCGAAGCGCGCGCCGCGTTCTGGGCGGCCGCATGGCGCGTCCTCCCGGAGTCGAACCGGATGGGAATCCGGCTGCGCGGCGAGTCGCTCGGCTTCGTCGAGACGTCGGCGCTCCCCTCGGAGGGAACGGCCCCCGGGGCCGTCCAGATCACCGCGGAAGGGCAGCCGATCGTCCTCCTCGCCGAGCGGCCCACGACGGGCGGCTACCCGAAGATCGCGACGGTGGCGTCGGCCGATCTCGGCGTCCTCGCCCGGACCGCGCCGGGCCGGATCGTGCGCTTTGAGAGAATCCCGGTCGACGAAGCCCGGAGACTCCTCGCCGAACGCGAGGCGAGCGACCGGGCCGGGAGCGCTCGATGACCCTGCACGCCGTCGACTATCGCAAGAAGCCGCGTTTCGCCGTCGACCTGAACTTCGACGGTGGGGAGGGCTTCGACGACGAGCCGCTCATGGAATACGTCGCGAGCGTGAACATTGCCTGCGGTGGACACGCGGGCGACGAGCGCTCGATGCGGAAAGCCACGCGCCTCGCCCTGCGCCGGTTCGTCGCGATCAACGCCCACCCGTCCTACCAGGATTCCGCGGGCTTCGGCCGCGCCCCGGTCGACGTCTCTCCCGAGGAGCTCGAACTCTCCATCTCCAGCCAGATCGAGACGCTCCGGAACATCGTGCGGCAGGAGGAGGGCGAGCTCGTGGGCGTCAAGCCGCACGGCGCGCTCTATCACGAGGCCGCGAGCCGGGCGGAGGTCGCGCGCTCGGTAGCCCAGGCCGCATACCTGATCTCGCCCCGCCTCGTTCTCATCACGTCGCCGCGCTCGAAGCTGCTCGAGGAGGGCGCCGCCCTCGAGATGGTCGTCGCGGTCGAGGGCTTCGCCGACCGCGCCTACAGGCCCGACGGCAGCCTGGTCCCCCGGAGCGAGCCGGGCGCCCTCGTGACGGACCCGAAGGCGGCGGTGGCGCAGGCGCTTTCGATCGTCCGCGAGCACCGCGTGAAGACCACCGACGGGAGCTTCCACGACCTCACGGTCGACACGCTCTGCCTCCACGGCGACACTCCCGGAGCCCGCGACATCGGCCGCGCCGTGCGCGCCGCGCTCCTCAAGGCGGAGGTCGTCGTGCGCCCGCTCCGGGGCTGGAAGCCGCGGGGACCGGACCCCGGCCCGCCGAAGATGCCGAGCCGTTAAACTACGGCCTCGATGGGGAACGCGGCCGCGCCACTCACCCCCGCCGTCGTGGCGGAGCACGGCCTCTCGCCGGACGAGTTCGAGCGGATCAAGGCGATCCTCGGCCGGGAGCCCAGCCTCCTCGAGCTCGGGATCTATTCGGCGCTCTGGAGCGAGCACTGCTCGTACAAGTCGTCGCGGCCCTTCCTCAAGGAGTTCCCGACGACGGGGCCGCGCGTCCTCCAGGGCCCGGGCGAGAACGCGGGCGCCGTCGACATCGGCGACGGTCTCGCGGTCGTCTTCAAGATGGAGTCGCACAACCACCCGTCGTTCATCGAGCCCCACCAGGGTGCGGCGACCGGTGTGGGCGGCATCCTTCGCGACGTCTTCACGATGGGCGCGCGGCCCGTGGCGATCCTCGATCCGCTCTTCTTCGGGGACCCGAAGGCGCCGCGCATGCGCGACCTCGTGGACGGCGTGGTGCGCGGGATCGGCGGCTACGGAAACTGCATCGGCGTTCCGACCGTCGGCGGGATGACGTTCTTCCACCCGGCCTACAACAAGAACATTCTCGTCAACGCGATGGCGGTCGGCCTCGTGCGGCAGGACCGCATCTTCCGCGCGAAGGCTTCCGGTCCCGGCAATCCCGTGCTCTACGCGGGCTCGAAGACGGGCCGCGACGGGATCCACGGGGCCTCGATGGCCTCCGACGTCTTCGACGACGAGAAGGCCCAACGCCGGCCGACCGTGCAGGTGGGCGACCCGTTCGTCGAGAAGCTCGTCCTCGAAGCCGTCCTCGAGGTCCTCGAGGGCGACGCGGTCGTCGCGATCCAGGACATGGGCGCCGCGGGCCTCACGTCCTCGACGTTCGAGATGTGCTCGCGCGGCGGCGTCGGGATGCGCCTCGACCTCTCGAAGGTCCCGATGCGCGAGACGGGGATGACGCCCTACGAACTCATGCTGTCCGAGTCGCAGGAGCGGATGGTCCTCGTCGTGCGCAAGGGGCGCGAAGCCGAGGTCGCCGCCGTGTTCCGCAAGTGGGGCGTGGACGTCGAGACGATCGGCGTCGTGCAGGCCGAGCGGAAGATGACGCTCCTGTGGAACGGCGAGGTCGCCGCGGACCTCGCGATCGGGCCGCTCGTCGAGGAGGCGCCGGTCTACCAGCGCCCGTACACGCTGCCGAAGCCGCTGCCCGCGTCGACGCCGGTCGCTCTCGACGGCGCGCCTGCTCCCGAGGCCGCGCTCCTCGCGCTCCTCGCGTCGCCGAACCTCTGCGGCAAGCGGTGGATCTGGGAGCAGTACGACGTGAGCGTCAGGACGAGCACGGTCGCGGGACCCGGCGGCGACGCGGCGGTCCTGCGCGTGCCCGGGACGACGAAGGGTATCGCGGCGACGACGGACGTCGCCCCGCGATACGTCGCGGCGGACCCCGAGACCGGCGCCGCCCACGCGGTCGCCGAGGCGGCCCTGAACCTCGCGTGCGTCGGGGCGCGCCCGCTCGCCGTCACGGACTGCCTGAACTTCGGCAACCCCGAGCGGCCCGAGATCCTCGGCCAGTTCGTCGCTTCCATCCGCGGCCTCGCGAAGGCGTGCCGCGCGTTCGAGACGCCGGTCGTCTCCGGCAACGTGTCGCTTTACAACGAGACGGACGGCGTCTCGATCCTTCCGACGCCGACGGTCGGGATGGTCGGCCTCCTCGCGGACGTCTCGACGGCCGTCGGCTCGCGCTTCGCGCGCGAAGGCGACCTCGTCGCCCTCCTCGGCACGACGCGGGACGAGATGGGCGCGAGCGAATACCTCGCGACGGTCCTCGGGCGCGACGAGGGCCCGTGCCCGTCGCTCGACCTCGCGTCGGTTCGAGCCGTCGTGAACCTCCTCGTCGAGATCGCCGTCGACGGCATGATCTCCTCGGCGCACGACCTTTCGTCCGGCGGCCTCGCGGTCGCCCTGGCCGAGGCGTCGGCGGCCGGTTTCGGCGCCGCCGTGAACGTCGGCTCCCCGCTTTCCCCGACGCGTACGCTTTTCGCGGAGTCGGCCGGGCGCGCGCTCGTCTCGTTTCCGCCCGGGCGCGAGCGCAACCTCGTGGACGCCGCGCGCCGGCACGGGGTCGCCGTCTCGCTCCTCGGCCGCGTCGTTCCGGGGCGTCTCATCGTGACCGTCAACGGCGATCCCGCGATCGATCTGCCCGTGTCGCGTCTCGCCGCCGCCTCGGAAGAGGCCTTCGTCAAGCTCGTGGAGGTCCGTTCGTGAAAAAGCTGCTGGTCGTCTCCTCCGTGCTCTTTCTCTCCGCTTCCGCCCCGGCGGCCGACCTGAAGATCGGCGCCGCCGCGCCCGACTTCACGCTCCCGTCCGCATCGGACGGAAAGATGGTCGCGCTGAAGGACCTCCTTGCGAAGAACAAGGCCGTCGCCGTGATCTTCGTCGCGACGAAGTGCCCCGTCTCGAACGCCTACAACGACCGCATGGCCGCGCTCGCGAAGGAATACGCCGCGAAGGGGATCGCCGTCGTCGGGATCAACTCCAACAAGGCCGAACTCGCGCCCGAGGTCGCCGCGCACGCGAAGGAGCACGGGTTCACGTTCCCCGTCGTGAAGGACGAAGGAAACAAGGTCGCCGACGCTTACGGCGCGCAGAAGACCCCCGAGGTGTTCGTGATCTCGCCGAAGGGCGACCTCCTGTACCACGGCCGCATCGACGAGTCGCAGGACGATCCGAAGGGCGTGAAGTCTCCGGACCTGCGCAACGCCCTCGAGGCGATCCTCGCGGGCAAGCCCGTGCCCGCCGCCGAGACGAAGGCCTTCGGGTGCACGATCAAGCGGGTTTGAGGCCCGCCGCGCGCCTCCTGACGGCCGCGGCGGTGGCCGCGCTGGCTGGCCTGCGCGACATCGCCGGCGGCGGCCGAGCCGGTGAAGCTCGTCAAGCCGGAGCAGTACAAGGCGCGGATCGTCGCGCCGAAGAAGGGGCGCGTCCTGCTCGTCAACTTCTGGGCCACGTGGTGCGAGCCGTGCCGCGAGGAGATGCCGGCCCTCGTCGCCGCGGCGAAGAAATTCCCGACGAAGGACGTCGCCGTCGTCCTCGTCTCGGTCGACTCCCTCAAGGCGACGCCCGCCGTCGAGAAATACCTCGCGAAGGAAAAGGTCCCGTTCGTCTGCTGGCAGGCCAAGAGCCACGACCCCCAGAACTTCGTCGACGCGGTGGACAAGGAAGGCTGGAACGGCGCGGTCCCGTACACGCTCGTCTACTCCCGCACGGGCGCGCTCGTCGCGAAACTCGCGGGGCCGCAGTCGGAGCAGGCGTTCGGCGAGGCCGTGAAGAAAGCCCTCGCCGGAGGCACTTGAGACGCGTGGCCGTGAGGACGCGTCCGCGCTGGGACGCGCTCTTCCTCGACCGCGACGGAACGCTCATCGTCGAGCGCGGCTACCTGAAGAACCCGCGCGGCGTCCGGCTCGCACGCGGCGCGGCCGGGCGCCTCAAGGCGTTCACGGACGAGGGGACGCTCCTGTTCGTCGTTACGAACCAGTCGGGCCTCGCGCGCGGCGTCCTGACGCGGGACGAGGTCGACGCCGTGAACGCGGAGGTCGTCCGGCGGCTCGCGGCACGCGGCGTCCCCTTGGCCGGCGTCCTCGTCTGCCCGCACTTTCCCGAAGGCGTCGTGCCGGAGCTCTCGGTCCGCTGCCGGTGTCGCAAGCCCGGCACGCTTCTCCACACGCGCGCGCTCGCGGCGCACGGGCTCTCGGCGCGGCGTTCGGCCGTCCTCGGCGACAAGTGGGACGACGTCGGCGCGGGCGTCGCTCTCGGCGCGGCGCAGGCCCACGTCCTGACGGGACACGGGCGGGAACACCGCGCGAAGGTCGTGGAGCGCGCGCCGGATGCGATACTGGCAACCTCTCTCGCCGATGCGCTCGAACAGCTTCGCCGGAGGAAACCCCGTTGACCCCGCGTGAGATCGCCGTCCTCGCCGCCGCGTCCCCCAGCGTGACCGTCGCCGTCGCGGGCGATCTCATGCTCGACGAGACGTGGCTCGGGAGCGTCGAGCGCGTCGCTCCCGAGGCGCCCGTCCCGCTCCTCGCGCTCGCGTCCATGAGCCGGCGCGCGGGCGGGGCCGGAAACGTCGTCGAGAACCTGGCGTCGCTCGGCGCGCGCGCCGTCACGCTCGGCGCCGTCGGCCCCGGCGAGGAGGGCGCGTGGCTCGCGCGGCGCCTCACGACTCTCGCCGGAGCTTCCGGCACGGTCGTGGTGGACCCGCGGCGCACGACGCCCGTGAAGCGCCGCATGGTCTCCGAGGGCCGCCAGATGCTCCGCGTCGACGAGGAGCTGCCGGCCGGCCTCTCGGCCTCCGCGGAAGCCGTGCTCGTTGCGGCCGCCCGGACGTCGGTCGCCGCCGCGGACGTCCTCCTCGTGTCGGACTACGCGAAGGGCACGCTGACGCCGGCCGTCCTGTCCGCCCTCTTCGAAGCGGCGCGCGCCAAGGGGATTCCGGCTCTCGTCGACCCGAAGGGGAAGGATTACGCGCGCTACCGCGGCGCCACCGTCGTGACGCCGAATCGCAAGGAGCTCGAGACCGTCACCGGCGAGACGGCGCGCGACCTGCCCGCCGTCGCCCGCCTCGGCGCGAAGCTCCGCGACGAGCTCGGCCTCGAAGCGCTCCTCGTGAAGCTCTCCGAGGAGGGGATGCTGCTTCTCGTCCGCGGGCAGGAGCCGCGCCGGATCGCCGCGCGGGCCCGCGAGGTGTTCGACGTGACGGGTGCGGGAGACACGGTCCTCGCGACGCTCGGCGTCGCGCTCGGCTGCGGGCTCGACCTGTTCGGGGCCGCGGAGGTCGCGAATCGCGCCGCCGGCTGCGCGGTCGCTCGCGTCGGGACGGCGCCCGTCCACTGGGCCGACCTCCTCGAAGGCCTCGTCGCCTCGCCGCACGAGAAGGTGCTCGGGCGCGCGCACGTCGCGTCCGTTTCGGCCGTGCTCCGGCGCGCGCACAAGAGCGTCGTCTTCACGAACGGCTGCTTCGACCTCCTCCACCCTGGGCACGTGAAGCTTCTCGCCGAGGCCCGCGCGCACGGCGACGTCCTCGTCGTCGGGATCAACAGCGACGCCTCCGTGAAACGGCTCAAGGGCGAGGGGCGGCCCATCCTCTCCGAGTCCGACCGCGCCCAGGTCCTCGGGGGCCTCGACGCCGTCGACTTCGTCGTCGTCTTCGACGAGGACACGCCGCAGGCCCTCATCGAGGAGATCCGCCCGCAGGTTCTCGTGAAGGGCGGCGACTACGTGGAGGGGACGGTGGTCGGCGCGCCGTTCGTCAAGTCGACGGGCGGAAGCGTCGTCCTCGTGCCGCTCGTGGAAGGCCGCTCGACATCGTCGATGGTCGCGCGGATGAAGGGAGACGCCTGATGCGCGCGTACTTCGCGGACCTCGCGGCACTGGCCTCGGGCGCCGAGGCCTCGATCGGGGCCGCCGTGGCGAAGGCCTCCAGGCTCGTCGCGGACGCGGCGCTCTCCGGGAAGACGACGTTCGCGTTCGGCAACGGCGGCAGCGCGACGCAGGCCCAGCACTTCGCGGCCGAGCTCGTCGTGCGCTACAAGGACGACCGGCCCGCGCTCCCCGCGATCGCACTGGTCTCGGACATCGCGATCCTGACCGCCTGCACGAACGACTACGACTACTCCGTCGTGTTCTCGCGCCAGGTCGAGGCGCTCGCGAAGAAGGGCGACGTCGCCGTCGGTCTCACGACGTCCGGGAAGAGCCCGAACGTCCTCAAGGCGCTCGCCGCGGCGAAGGCGCGCGGCCTTTCGACGGTGTTCCTCACGGGCGAGAAGGGGCGCGCCGAGGCCGCGAACTGGGACGTCGGGATCGTCGTTCCCTCGACCGAAACGGCCCACGTTCAGGAGCTGCACCTGGCGGCGCTCCACCTGATGTGCCGGTTCGTGGACGAGGAGCGCGCCCGCCGCGCCCACCGCGCCTGACGTGGGCGGACGCGCGGCGGCCGTCCTGAAGGCGGCGGCGATCGCGCTCGTCGCGCTCCTCGCCGTCGACCGCTTCCTGCCGGGCATCCCGCTCGCACTTCTGTCCTCGGAAGGCGCCCCCCGCCCGAACGCGCTCAAGGAGCCCGTGCAGGAGGAGCCCGCGCACGAGCCTTTCGCGGAGACGCGCGGGCGGCGCACGTTCCGGATCACGCCGCGGGCCGCGTACGACGTCGCCGCGCGCGTTGGGGCGACGGAGCGCTACCGGTCGGGCGCGTCGGGCGCGCTCATTCCGTGGGACTTCGTCCTGACGTGGGGAGCGGCGACGAAGGAGCCCGCGTGGTCGCGCATCTCCTATCTGCAGACGGGGCGCTTCTACGCCTGGCGCTGCGACGACTCGCTCGACGTGTCCTACGTCTCGTCGCACACCGCGAACACGCACCTCATTCCGGCGAGCGGCCGCGTCGCGTCCGCGCTCGCGCACGTGCGGCGGGGCGACGTCGTTCGGCTGGAGGGCGACCTCGTGGACGTGGCCGGGCCCGACGGGTTCGTCTGGAAGTCGAGCCTCTCCCGCACGGATACGGGGCCGGGCGCGTGCGAGACGCTGTACGTCCGCGCCGTCACGATCGGGCTCAACCGGTACCGCTAGTCGAGGACCGACTCGGCCGCCTCGAGGACGTCGGCCGGCGTCACGGCGGCCATGCACCCGTGGTCGATCGGGCAGACCGCCCAGCCGCACGGCGCGCACGGGGTCCTGCGCCGCGCGAGGGCGAGGCGGACGGGCCTGCCATCCGTGCGCGGCCCGTCCCACGGCCGCGTCGCGTCGGGGTCCGTCGGCCCGAAGACGACGACGGACGGCGTCCCGGCCGCGCTTGCGAGGTGCGCGAGGCCGGAATCGTTTCCGACGAAGAGTCGCGCGGACGCGAGAACTCCCAGTGCCTCGGGGAGCGTCGTCCTTCCGCTCAGGTCGAAGACGCGCGCCTTCCGGGCGAAGGCCGCCGCTTCTCCATTGACGCCCTTCTCGCCTGCGCTCCCGAGGAGCGCGACCGAGAGGCCGCGCGAGGACAGACCGTCGAAGACGTCGGCGAAACGTGCGAGGTCCCAGCGCTTGGCGGCGTGCGCGAAGGACGCGACGTGCGCGGCGACGAACGGCCCTGAGAGGCCGGCCTCGGCGAGCCGGACGCGCGCGGACTCGCGGACCTCCTTCGACGCGTCCCACGAGACGTCCGGCGCCGCGGGGAGCGATGCGCCCGCGGCGGCCGCGAGACGGAGGTGTTTCCAGACCTGGTGCTCGCCGGCTGCGAGGTCGAGGCGGAGCGCCTGGGTGAGGAGCGGGCCGCGGCCCTCGCCCCGGTAGCCGATTCGCTCGGGGACGCCCGCGCGCGCGAGGGCGAGGGCGGTCGAGAAGCTGGTTGGGAGGATCACGGCCCGGTCGAAGCCGGCGTCCCGGACCTCGTCCGCGAGGCGCGCGTGCCCCGGACCGCCCGCGTGACGTCCGGAGGAGTCGTCGACGAGAACGTCGTCCACTTCCTCCGCGAGGCGGTACAGCTCCGCGACCCACGGCCGCGCAAGGACGGCGAGGCGTCCCGACGGGTCCGCGGCCTTGAGCGCTCGGAGCGCGGGGCGGGACATGACGACGTCGCCGACCCAGTTCGTCGCCCTCACGAGCGTCTTCACGCGGGGCCTCCCAGCACTCCGAGAAGCTCCTCTTCGACCCGCCCGACCGTCTTTTCGATCCTCCGCTCGCCCGCGGCCACTCGCCCCGCTTCGACGAGGCGGGACCGGCGTTCCGCGTCGAGGAGGAGGCCGCCCACGGCCTCCTCCCATGCGGAGGGATCGAGCGACGGCACGAGGACGCCCGCGGCCCCGTCCTCGACCATCTCGCGCGAACCCCCGACGTCGTGCCCGACGACCGGACATCCGGCCGCCATCGCCTCGACGAGGACCAGCGGCCCACCCTCGCTCGCGGAGGGCAGGAGCATGAGGTGGCTCGCCGCGAAGCGCACGCCGGGGTCCTCCACCTGGCCCGCGAACGTGCAGCGGTCCGCGACGCCACGCGCTGCGGCGAGCGCTTCGACGCCGGCGCGCGCCGGGCCGCCGCCGAGGAAGAGCGCGTGCGCGTCGATCCCCCGCGCAGCGAGCCGGGCGATCGTCTCCACGACGACGTCCTGGCCCTTGAGCCCGTCGAACGCGCCTGCGTGGACGAGCCGGAACGGCGGAGGAGGAGGCGCGACGTTCTCGCGGAACGCGTCGGCGGGGAGCCCGTCGGGGACGACGGCGATCTTCTCCGCCGGGACGCCGGCGGCCTCGAGGGACGCCGCGACGGCGCGCGAGACGGCGAGGTAGCGGGCGGCCGCGCGGTACTTGAGCCGCGAGAGGGGGCTCCGGCCGGGCGGGAACGCGACGCGGCGGTGGACGACGAGCGGAGCGTCCGCCGCCGCGCGGCCGAAGACCGCGGCGCCGTGGCCGTGCGCATCCCCGGCGTAGACGATCTCGGGCCGGAAGGACCGCGCCGCGCGCGCGACCGCGAGGAGCAGGGCTGGGGAGGCTTCCGAGCCCGCGGGCACCTCGGCCGTGTCGACTCCGGAGGCGCGAGCCGCGCCCGCGAGGGGCGCGTCTCGGCGCGCGAGCAGGCGGACCGCGTGGCCGCGCGCGGCGAGGCCGGCCAGGAGGAGCGCGGACTGGCGCTGCCCCCCGCGCATTCCGGGGCCGAGATCCAGCGCGAGCAGCCTCACGGCGGACGAGGATAGCGCCCTGCTAATGTCTGCGCCGTGCGCGCGCCGCTTTCGGTCGTGATCCTGACGAAGAACGAGGAAGACCGCCTGCCGGCGGCCCTCGCATCGGTGGCCTTCGCGGACGAGGTGGTCGTCGCCGACACCGGCTCGACGGACGCGACGGGAGAGCGGGCGCGGCTCGCGGGCGCTCGCTTCGTCGCCATCGGCTGGGAAGGCTTCGTGGGCTCCCGGAACCGGGCGCTCGATCTCGCGCGCCACGAGTGGGTCCTCGTGCTCGACGCCGACGAGCGCGTCTCGGAGGCGCTCCGGCTGGAGATCCTCGCCGTGCTCGACGCCGACGACCCCGCGGTGGCGGGCTGGCGCATGCCGCGGCTGTCCCACTTCCTGGGGCGACCGATCCGGCACGGCAGCTGGTACCCGGACTACAAGCTCCGCCTCGGACGCCGGTCGCGCGGACTGCGCGCCGAGGGCGGGCGCGTGCACGAGGCGCTCGCGGTGGACGGAAACGTCGGACGCCTCGTCTCGCCGCTCATCCATCACCCGTACCGGGACCTTTCCGACGCGCTCAAGAAGGCGTCTCGATACGCGCAGCTCGGCGCCGAGGACCGTTACGACCGGGGAGCGCGCGGGAGCGCCGCGGGCCTTTTCCTCCGGCCGGCGTTCGAGTTCTTCCGGTTTCTCGTCCTCAGACGGGGCTTTCTGGATGGCGCCGTCGGCTGGTCGGTTGCGTTCCTGCACGCGTCGTCATACTTTCTCCGCGCCGCGTTCCTGCTCGAGATTCAGCGAAAGCCCGCGTCCGGCGGAGATCAAGAGCGTCGAAGGAGAGGATGATGACCGTCAGCGTCCGTCGTGTTCTGGGCGGGGCCCTCGCGCTCGCCCTCGTCTCCGTCCTGAGTCTTTCGGGCTGCGGAAAAAAGGGATCGCTCGAGAAGGCCGGCGCCGCCGCCGACAAGGCAATCGAGAAGGCCAAGGACTCTGCGGCCGAGACCGCCAAGTCCTACGGCGCCGCTGCCGAGAAGGCCATGGACAAGGCCGTCGTCGCCACGAAGGAAGCCGCCGACAAGGCCGCCACTGCCACGAAGGACGCGGCAGCCAGCGCCGCGAAAGCCACGAGCACGGCCGTCGCCCCCGCCACCAAGCGCTAGGACTTCTCGCCGCATGGCGGACTCCCTCGGGAAGATCGCGCGCGAGATTGCCGCCTGCCGCGCCTGCCCTCGCCTCGTCGCGTGGCGCGAGGAGGCGGCCGCAACCCCCCCGCGACGCTTCCGCGGCCAGCGCTACTGGGCCCGACCCGTGTCCGGCTTCGGGGACGCTCGCGCCCGCCTCCTCGTCGTGGGCCTGGCACCTGCCGCGCACGGCGGCAACCGGACGGGCCGCGTGTTCACGGGCGACGCCTCGGGCGATTTCCTGTTCGCCGCTCTCCACCGCGCGGGTTACGCGAACCAGGCGGAGTCGGTCTCCCGCGACGACGGCCTCGTCCTGACCGGGGCGTACGTCGCGGCCGCGGCCCGCTGCGCGCCCCCGGACAACAAGCCGAGCCCGGCGGAGTTCGCGCGCTGCCTCCCGTTTCTCGTCCGCGAGATCGCTCAGCTCGAAAGTCTGAGGGTGATCCTCGCGCTCGGCGCGCACGGCTGGCGGGCGGCGATCGAGGCTCTGGCCGCAAGCGGAGCAGAGAGGCCGAAGCCCCTGCCGAAGTTCGCGCATGGGGCGGAGGCGGCGATGGGCGGCAAGCGTCTCCTCGCCTCGTACCACGTCAGCCAGCAGAACACCTTCACCAGGCGCCTGACGCCGAAGATGCTGGACGAGGTACTTCGGAAGACCCGGGAGATTTCTTAAAAGGTAATAGGGCGGTGGAGGGGTCGCTCAATTCACTTTCTAAGAAACACAGCATTTCCCTCTGCGTATCAAGCTGCATGAGAAGAATCGTCCGTGCCCTCGCGCTCGCCGCAACTGCCGCATTCGTCGCCGGTCCCGCCGCCGCCCAGCCCCACTACCTCCCCGCCAGCGGGGACAACCAGCGGGCCTCCGTTACCCAGCAGGTCGGGCCCGTGGACGTCACGATCTCGTACGGGAGCCCGCGCGTCGTCCTCAAGGGGAACGACCGCCGCGGGAAGATCTGGGGGACGCTCGTCCCCTACGGGATGACGGAGCTGGACTTCAACGACTGCAAGTCCTGCCCGTGGCGAGCCGGGGCCAACGAAGGCACCGTCTTCACGACCACCGGGGAGATCAAGGTGCAGGGCACGTCGCTCCCGGCCGGGTCCTACGGGCTCTTCGCGATCACGGGGCCCGATGAGTGGACGTTCATCTTCTCGAAGAACACGACGTCCTGGGGCGCGTACTGGTACGACCCGAAGGAGGACGTTCTCCGGGTCACGGCGAAGCCCGCGAAGAGCGACTACCACGAGTGGCTCACGTACGAGTTCACGGAGCGCGAGAACGCGAAGGCGACCGTCGCCCTGAAGTGGGAGGACCTGCAGGTCCCGCTCGCGCTGACGGTCGACGACGCGCCGGCGCGCTGGGTCGCGAAGATGAAGGACGCGCTGCGCGGCTACACGGGGTTCACCTGGGAGAACTGGCAGCAGGCCGCGGACTACTGCCTGAAGAACAAGATCAACCTGCCCGAGGCGCTCGACTGGGCGCAGCGGGCCACGGGGCCGAATTTCGGCGGCGCGGGCCAGGTTCTCGCGCAGACGACGCTCGCGCGCGCCCAGGCGGCGAACGGGATGGAGGCCGAGGCCGCGAAGACCTGGGAGAAGGCAGTGAACCTGCCCGGCGCGACGCCGATCCAGATCCATCAGGTCGGACGAGGTCTCCTCGCCGAGGGCAAGGCGCAGCAGGCTCTCGCGATCTTCCAGACGAACGCGAAGCGCTACCCCGACCAGTGGCCCGTGCACGTCGGACTCATGCGCGGCTACGCAGCCGTCGGCGACGCGAAGAAGGCCCTCGAGGAAGGCCGCCTCGCGCTCAAGCAGGCGCCGGACGAGCCGAACAAAAAGGGGATCGCGGACGCGATCGCGAAGCTCGAAAAGGGCGACACGAAGATCAATTAGACTCCCCGCGTGGCGGGGGCCTACCGGGACGAAGCGCAGGACAAGTTCCGCGACGAGTGCGGAGTCTTCGGCATCTTCGGCCACCCGGACGCCGCGAACCTGACGTACCTCGGCCTCTACGCGATGCAGCACCGGGGGCAGGAGTCCGCGGGCATCGTGACGTGGACCGGCCAGAGGATGGCCGTCGAGAAGCAGATGGGCTACGTCGCCGACATCTTCGACGAGGCCCGCCTCGCGCGCCTGCCCGGGCATTCGGCGATCGGCCACGTCCGCTACTCGACGACGGGCGAGTCGCGCCTCGAGAACGCGCAGCCGATCGTCTACAACACGAACAAGGGTCCCCTCGCGATCGGCCACAACGGGAACCTCGTGAACGCCGACGAGATCAAGCGCGAGCTCGAGCAGGAAGGCTCGATCTTCACGACGTCGTCGGACACCGAGGTCTTCCTCCACCTCATGGCGCGCTCGCGCCGCGAGGACGTCGTCGGCGCGCTGCGCGAGGCGCTGGCGCGCGTGCGCGGGGCCTACTCGATCGTCCTCCTCGCGAAGGACCGCGTTCTCGCGGCCCGCGACCCGCAGGGGATCCGCCCCCTCACGATGGGCCGGCTCAAGGTGCCCGGGCAGCCCGACGCCATCGTCGTCGCGTCGGAGACGTGCGCCTTCGACCTCATCGACGCCGAGCCGCTGCGCGACGTCGAGCCGGGCGAGATCGTCGTCTTCGACGCCGGGGGCACGGCCTCGGCCTCGTTCGCGATGGGCCAGCGGACGGCCTTCTGCGTCTTCGAGCACGTCTACTTCGCGCGGCCCGACTCGTCCATCTTCGGCAAGTCCGTCGCGGAGTCCCGGCGCGTCTTCGGCCAGCGGCTTGCCCGCGAGCACCCGGTACCGGCCGACGTCGTCGTGCCGGTGCCGGACTCGGGGATGTTCGCCGCGCTCGGCTTCGCCGAGGAGAGCGGGATCCGGTACGGGATGGGGCTCGTCAGGAACCACTACGTGGGCCGGACGTTCATCGAGCCGAAGCAGTCCATCCGCAACTTCGGCGTGAAGGTGAAGCTGAACGCCGTCCGCTCGGTCGTCGGCGGCAAGCGCGTCGTTCTCGTGGACGACTCGATCGTGCGCGGGACGACGTCGAAGAAGCTCGTCCGGATGCTCAAGGCGGCCGGCGCGAGCGAGGTCCACATGAGGATCTCGTCGCCGCCGACCGTGAACCCCTGCCACTACGGGATCGACACGCCCCGCCGCAAGGAGCTCATCGCGTCCGCGAAGAGCCTCGATGAGATCCGGGCGTTCATCGAGGCCGACTCCCTCGGCTACCTGAGCCTCGAGGGAATGCTCGCGGCGTTCGGCCACGGCGACCACGAGACGTGCTCGGCCTGCTTCTCCGGCCGCTACCCGGTGCCGCTCCGCGCGCCCGACCCGCAGGCCACGCTCTTCCCGGCGGACGAGGCCTCCGAGAGCGCGGGGGATGAGGCTCCGGTCCCGGCGCCCGCTCCGCGGCCCTGAGCCGGTGGGCGGCGACGCTCTCGACTTCACCGGCGATGGCGACGGCACGCGCCTGCGCCTCCGCGTCTCGGCCGGCGCCTCGC